>NZ_CP080410.1:1901518-2218438 GCF_019448255.1 Qipengyuania flava | reverse complement strand
AAGGATTTCGCCACCTCGGACGCCCTGCGCGACAGGCTTGCGGAAAACGGCGTCGAAGCGATGGACGGCGACCCGCTTGGATGGGAATGGAAGCTATGAGCAAGGCCGATCCCCAGACGCTGCTCTGGCAGCACCTCAAGGATGCACCGCAAGGGCTGATGTTCGTGCGCGACCATCCGGCGGAGGAATTTGTCCTGCCGTTCTACTGCGAGGACGCGCATCTCGCGATCGAAGTGGACGACGATCCCTTCAAGCCCAAGGCCGACGGCGCGCGCGAGCGCTGGCAGGAACAGCACAAGGTTGACATCATGCAGGTGCCGCCCAGCCACGTACTGCGCAACGCCAGCGAAGTGGCCGAAGCGATCCTCGACATCGCCAGCCGCCGCAAGGAACGCTTTTCCAGCGGGCGCTGATGCGGCTCTGGCGACTGACCCGCGGGCCCTATGCCAAGCTCGACGGGGCCGGTGCCGAGCGTCACGGGGCGCGCTATTCCCCTCCCGGCCATCCGGTCGAACATTTCACCTCGGAAGCCGGTCTCGCCGTGCTGGTGGCCCTGCGCTACCTGCCGGAGGAGCCGGCCAAGCGGCCCACGGACTTCGTGCTCGGCTGGACCGAAATCGATGCGGTGCCCGAGCGCATTCCCGATAGCGGGGCAGACGAGGCGCCGATCCGCGCCTGGGTTGCCGACTGGCTCGAAAGCGGCCGCTCGCCGCTCGCCGCCATCGCCTCGCGCGTGCTGCCCGAAGGGGACATCATCCTGATGAACATGCGGCACGCGGTCGCGACAAGCGTGCCGCCCCTTACCCTGCGCCCTTTCGATTTCGGCACATGCCTCCATCGCCCGCCGATGCTGGACACATACCAAGGGTAGCGGGCGGTATCCGCGCTTGACCCGGGACCGGTGAGGTCTACAAGGGTTGCATGTTGCAACCTATCTCTTGGCTCGTACTCGCAGCAGTCCACGCTCTGCCCGCCTTGGCGCTCTTTCGTCCGGGGATGCTTACGACGCTCTACGGTATCGCGGCAAACGACCCGCTGTTTCTCCTCTTGCAACACAGGGCCGCGCTATTCCTGGCAGTATTCGCGGCGTGTTTATGGGCGGCGTTCGTGCCAGAAGGACGACGGCTTGCCGTCATTGTCACGGCAATCAGCATGGGTTCTTTCCTACTCCTCTACTTCGCCAATGGCGCGCCGCCTTCGCTTCGCCGGATTGCGATTGTGGACCTCGCCGGGTTGCCGGTGCTTGCACTGGCGGCATTTTTCGCCTTTCGTCCCACGCCATGACAAAAGCCGTCCTGTCCGCCCTGATCCGCCCGCTCGTCGAACCGCGCCTGCCCGATTGGGTCGAGCCGCTATGGTTCGCCAGCAAGGAACAGGCTCTGGAGTTTGCGCCGGAGGCGGAAATCGGCTGGTTCGACCTCAACGAAAAGGAACCGATGGTCGAGATCGCGCACGCCGCGACCAACCTCAAATGGATGAACTCGATCTACGCCGGCCTCGATTTCATGCCTCTCGACGTCTTGAAGCAGCGCGGGGTTGTCGTGACCAACGGGGTCGGGATCAACGCCATCACCATCGCCGAATACGTCGTGATGCTGATGCTCGCCCACGCCAAGGGCTACCGCGAGGTCGTGCGCGCGCAGGAGCGGCACGAATGGCTGCTCGACAGCCCGGGCAAGCGCGAACTTTCGGGCGAGCGGGTGCTGCTGCTCGGCCTTGGCGCAATCGGCCAGCTGGTGAAGACGCGGCTCGAAGCGTTCGACATGAAGGTCGTCCCCGTACGCCGTTCGGGTGCCGATGATGCGCTGAAGCCCGGCGAATGGCGCGGCCGGCTTGGCGAATTCGACTGGGTCGTGCTTGCCGTCCCCTCGACCGAGGAGACGAAGGGCATGATCGGCGCATCCGAGCTTGCGGCGATGCGGCCCAACGGCGTGCTGGTGAACATCGCGCGCGGCGATGTGGTGGATCAGGATGCACTGGTCGATGCCCTCAAGCAGAAGTCCATCGAGGCTGCGCTGCTCGACGTGACCGATCCCGAACCGCTGCCCGAAGACCACCCGCTGTGGGATCTTGAGGACGCGCAGGTCACCATGCACCTGTCGGGCCGGGCGCAGACCAAGATGTTCCAGCGCTCCGCCGATCGCTTCGTCGAGAATCTCGAACGCTGGCAAAAGGGTGAGCCGGTCGAGCCGCGGCTCGATCTCGACCTCGGCTACTGACTCGCCCCCTCCCGTCTGATAGGCCGCCTGCGCGACGTGTAACCGCACGCGCCATGGTCGCGAATGGAAGCCTGTCCCGACAAGGACAGGTCAGAGGGGGAGATTTGCGACACATGGCCGACACCCGAAAAGCATCCGACCTTTTCATCGAATGCCTCGAAGCCGAAGGGTGTGAATACATCTTCGGCGTACCCGGTGAAGAGAACCTCGACTTTCTCGACAGCCTCAGCCGATCGAAGCAGATCAAGCTCGTCCTGACCCGGCACGAACAGGGTGCCGGCTTCATGGCTGCCACCTATGGCCGGCACACGGGCAAGACCGGCGTGTGCATCGCCACGCTGGGGCCGGGGGCGACGAACTTCGTCACCGCCGCCGCCTATGCGCAATTGGGCGGCATGCCGATGATGATGATCACCGGGCAAAAGCCGATCAAGAAATCGAAGCAGGGCCAGTTCCAGATCCTGGACGTGGTCGCGATGATGGATCCGATCACGAAATACACCCGCCAGCTGCACTCGGGCGACAACATCCCGAGCCGTGTGCGCGAGGCCTATCGCCTGGCGGAAGAGGAAAAGCCGGGCGCGGTGCATCTCGAACTGCCCGAGGACATTGCCGAGGAACCGGCCGATGCGACGCCTATCGCGCGCAGCCTGGCCCGCCGCCCGAGCGCCGAACCCAAGGCCGTGGCGCAGGCCGTCGCGGCGCTGGAACAGGCGAAGAAGCCGATCCTCGTCATCGGTGCAGGGGCGAACCGCAAGATGACCGGCAAGATGCTCGGCGAATTCGTCGAGAAGACCGGCATTCCCTTCGTCACCACGCAGATGGGCAAGGGCGTGCTCGACGAGCGGCACCCGCTGTTTCTCGGCTGCGCGGCGCTTTCTGCCGGAGACTTCTGCCACCGCGCGATCGAGGAGGCCGACGTCATCGTCAACGTGGGCCATGACGTCATCGAAAAGCCGCCCTTTTTCATGCACGACAGCGGTCACACGGTGATCCATGTCAGCACCAAGACCGCCGAGGTCGACCCGGTCTATTTCCCGCAGATCGAGGTGATCGGCGATATCGCCAACGCCGTGTGGCAGATCAAGGAAGCGATCACGAAGCAGGACCACTGGGAAAGCGGTTCGCTGACCCGCTACCGCGAGGCCGAGGTCGCCCATACGAAGGACCTCGCCGACGACGCGCGGTTTCCGATTTTTCCGCCGCATTTGGTGCGCAGCATCCGCCAGGCCATGCCCGATGACGGGATCATCTGTCTCGACAACGGGGTCTACAAGATCTGGTTCGCCCGCTGCTACCAGGCGTACCTCCCCAACACCGTGCTGCTCGACAACGCGCTCGCCACCATGGGCGCAGGCCTGCCGAGCGCGATGATGAGCGCCATGCTCTATCCCGACCGCAAGGTGATGGCGATTTGCGGCGATGGCGGCTTCATGATGAACAGCCAGGAGATGGAGACTGCGGTGCGCCTTGGCCTCAATCTGACCGTGCTGATCCTGCGCGACGATGCTTACGGCATGATCCGCTGGAAGCAGGCGAACATGGGCTTCGAGGACTTCGGCCTGACCTACGGCAATCCCGATTTCGTCGCCTATGCCGAAAGCTATGGTGCGAAGGGGCACCGGGTCGAAAGCAGCGCGCATCTGCAGGACCTGCTCGCGCATTGCAGCAATACGCCCGGGGTGCACCTGATCGACTGTCCGGTCGATTATTCGGAGAACGACCGCATCCTCAACAGGGACATCAAGGAACTGAGCGCGAAGCTTTGAGATTGAAGGGGTGAAGGAGACACCATGCCCACGCTGAAGGACACCTACCCGCTCTACCTCAACAACAAGGCCGCGCAGCCCAACACCGACCTTGAGGTGACCGACAAGTTCACCGGCGAGGTGGCCTTTCGCACCGCGCTGGCCAGCCCGGAGATCATCGACGAGGCCATTGCCGGGGCCGTGGCGGCAACCGAGCCCATGGCGCGGCTCGCCAGCTACGAGCGGCAGGCGGTGCTCCAGCATTGCGTCGACCGCTTCACCGAGCGCTTCGACGAGCTTGCCTATGCGCTGTGCGTGGAAGCCGGTAAGCCGATCAAGGACAGCGAGGGCGAGGTCACGCGGCTGATCGACACCTTCCGCATCGCGGCCGAGGAATCGGTGCGCATGTATGGCGAGGTCATGCCGCTCGACATTTCCGAGCGCGCCAAGGGCTACCAGTCGATCTGGAAGCGTTATCCGATCGGGCCGTGCAGCTTCATTTCGCCGTTCAACTTCCCGCTGAACCTCGCCGCTCACAAGATCGCGCCGGCCATTGCGGTGGGCTGCCCCTTCGTCATGAAGCCGGCCTCCAAGACCCCGCTCGGCGCGATCATCATGGGCGAGGTGCTGGCGGAAACCGACCTTCCCGAAGGCGCTTTCAGTATCCTGCCCGCCAGCCGCGACGGGGCCGATCTCTTCACCGAGGACGAGCGCCTCAAGCTCCTCAGCTTCACCGGTTCGCCCGGCGTCGGCTGGGACTTGAAGGCCAAGAGCGGCAAGAAAAAGGTCGTGCTCGAACTGGGCGGCAACGCAGCGGTCATCGTCGACCGCGATGCCGATCTCGACGACGCGCTCGAGCGGATCATCTTCGGCGCCTTCTACCAGAGCGGGCAAAGCTGCATCGGGGTGCAGCGCATCCTCATCCGTGAGGAGGTCTACGACAGCTTCAAGGAGATGCTGGTCGAGAAGACCAAGACCCTCGTCGCAGGCGATCCCAAGGACCGCGATACTTTTATCGGGCCGATGATTTCCGAGAAGGAAGCAAGCCGCCTCAAGGGCTGGATCGACGAGGCGGTGGAAGGCGGGGCAAGCCTGCTGACCGGCGGCGCGTGCGAGGGCAACATGCTCGAAGCCACGCTGCTCGAAGGCGTGCACAAGGATGCAAAAGCGCTGAACGAGGAAGCCTTCGGCCCGCTCGCCATCCTGCAGAAGTTCTCCGACTTCGACGAGGCGCTGGCGGAAGTGAACCGCTCCACCTTCGGTCTGCAGGCCGGCATCTTCACGCGCGACTTGTTCAAGATGTTCGACGCCTGGGACCGGCTCGAAGTCGGCGGCGTGGTCATCAACGACGTCCCCAGCTACCGCGTCGACAACATGCCCTACGGCGGCGTGAAGGATTCAGGGCTGGGCCGCGAAGGCATCAAGTTCGCGATGGAGGACATGACCGAGATCCGGAACCTGGTGATCCGGCGTGGGTGATCGGGGTGGGGCCGCGTGTCGTCAGCCGAATAGCGGACGGTCGGCAAACGATCCGCTTGCGGACTCAAATCAGGACCCTAGTCTGATTTGATGACAATTGAGGATTTGAAAGCGCTCGAGGCTTTGGAAGAAGCTGCGACGACAGGGCCGTGGCACGTAAGACAGCTCGACGACGAGCTCTGCATGGGGGCTGTCGCGGTTTCCACACGCCCTGACACGGGTGAGAACGAGAGCATGAGATCAGGTTCTTGGCCGGGACAAGAGATAGTCGCAGCCTGTCTTATCCAGTCGCCAGCGTATGTCGTCCCAGCCGACGAAAAGTGGGAGCAAAATGCTCAGCTAATCGCTGCGGTTCGCAATGCACTGCCAGATCTAATTAGGCTTGCGAAACAAGGTCTTGAGCGCTGAAGACGAACGTCCGCTAACCACCCATTCCAGGCCTCTCCCGTGTAGATTGCTGCGCGCCTTCAGCAGACGTCCGCACAGATCGATTCACCCCTCCTCAAGCAGCAACAGCTCGCACTGCACCACCAGCCTCGGCTCCGGCAGCAGGCGGTGTTCGACTTCGGTCACGCCTGCATCGGCGACCAGCTGGCCGGGGATGGCGAATTCGTGGTCGGGCAGGGCGGCAACGAATTGCTCGCCTGCCTCTACTGCTTCCTCGCCGACGAAAAGCAGCGCGAGCGTGTGGCGCGTGCCGGCGAAGGTGATGCTGGCCCAGGCTTTCTCCGTGTGGGTGAGCACCTGTCCGCGGTACTCGTGCAACTCGGCGAGCGCGGCGCGCACGCGGTCGGCGGCGGTTCGGCGGCTGCGCGGGGGCGGGGCGAGGGGGGCTTCAACCGACATGGGCGATCTCCTGCACGGGCGCGGCGTCGCGCGCGGCTTCGAACCCGGCCATGAAGCCGCGGATGCGCTGCTCCGTCGGCGCGCGCGGTTCGCGGCCCATACGCAGATCGAGCACGAATCGCGGGTCATGCGCGGCGAGCCGACCGAACTTGGTCGCCGCCATATCGTGCTGGCGTAGGAATTTCTCGATCGTGCGGATCAGCATGGAACACTCCCCAAATCATTGCCGTATTTGACGAATCAGGCGATTCGTTCCGCTTATGTTCCAACTGAAATCCTACTTGTCTAGGAAAAATCCTATGCTATAGGAAATTTCATGGAAAACATCTCACGCGACGAACGTCATGCCCGCGGACGGCTTCAGGACCTGGCCAAGGCGCAGGGCACCAGCCTTGCCGCGCTTTCGCGCCTGATCGGGCGCAATCCGGCCTATCTGCAGCAATATGTGGCGCGCGGCAGCCCGCGGCACCTTGACGAGCCGGACCTGCGCAAGATCGCGGAATTTCTTGGCAAATCCCCGCGCGTGATCCAAACGCGGCCCTTCGACACCTCGCGCAGCACGGTGGCGGATTACGCGCCGACGCCCAGCCTCGACGACCTTGTTGAAGTGCCGCGCCTCGCGCTCGATGCCTCGGCCGGGCCGGGCGCGTTCTCGGCAGAGGAAATTTCCTTCGATGCCTTCCGTTTCAGCCGCCGCTGGCTGCGCGAAATGGGGCTGGAAGGCGCGGACCTTTCCGCGATCCGGGTTGAGGGGGACAGCATGGAGCCGACCCTGCGCAGTGGGGACGAAATTTTCGTCGACCGCAACAAACGGCAGGGCGAGGGAATCCACGTCGTGCGCATCGGCGATGCGCTGCACGTCAAGCAGGTGCAGGCCAGCGCGCCGGGCCGCATCACCCTCATCAGCGCCAACGACAGCTACGCCCCCATCGACCTCGCCCGCGAGGAGGTGGAAGTGATCGGCCGCGTGGTCTGGAAAGGGGGACGGGTATGAAAGGGCTCAAGAGCGCCTGCACTGGACAGGGATTGGTCGTGCTCGCTCTCCTTGTTTTCATTCCGGTCGGACTGGCAAAAGGGATGGTGATGGCAAGCTGGCTGCAAACGGCCGGTGCTTTCGCGGTCTTCTACTTGGTTCTGTTCATCGCGTTAGGCGGTGGCAAGGTGTCCAACGAAGTCTTCGGCTTCACCCTAATCTTCGGTATGTTCTCTGCCTGGCTAGGCGTGCCATTAGTCGCGTTGGCGCTGCGTGCATTGGAGCTGGTGTGATATCCTAGCCCGGCCGCTTCACGTAATCCTCCGACTGCAGCGTCATCATGTAGTCGGCGATGGTCTCGATATCCTCTTCGACCAGGTCGACATCCATCTGCATCGGGTAATTGTGCGCGTCCGACAGGAAGGTGACCAGCGTGGCGCGCGTCAGGCCCGGGCTGTTGGCGATATCGGCAAAGCCGGGCGCCTGCGGGTTGGGCGAGACGGCATTGTCGGTCACCGCATGGCACTCGCCGCAGATCGCCGTGACGTAATGCGGCGGCGCCTCACCGGCACTGGCGACGGCCGTCGTTGGGGCGGGCTCGGCGCCGTAGGTCTGGCAGCCGGCCAGCGCGAGCGCGCTCCCGAGAATCGCTAGCGGTGTTTTCATCCGACCTCTCCTTGTGGCCACTCACTAGCATCGTATGGCACTTGGCGCTTGTCTTCGGTCAAGAAGCCGCCCATTTTCTCCACCGATGACCGATACGACCGAAAAACCCGCAGGCCCGCCGATGCGCGCCGGAATCGTCCCCGTAACCCCGCTGCAGCAGAACTGCTCGCTGATCTGGTGCACGCAGACCATGAAGGGCGCGCTGATCGATCCGGGTGGCGATCTCGACAAGCTCAAGGCGGCGGTCGCGCAGACCGGGGTGGAGCTGGAAAAGATCCTCATCACTCACGGCCATATCGACCATTGTGGCGAAGCGGGCGTGCTGGCGAAGGAGCTGGGCCTCACAATCGAGGGCCCGCATGAAGGCGACCGCTTCTGGATCTCCCGCCTCGACGAGGACGGCGCGAAATACGGAGTGAACGGACAGGTGTTCGAGCCCGATCGCTGGCTCGACGATGGCGACACGGTGACAGTCGGCGAGCTGACGCTGGAGGTGATCCACTGCCCCGGCCACACGCCCGGCCACGTGGTTTTCTTCCACCGCCCGAGCAAGTTCGCGATCGTGGGCGACGTCTTGTTCCAGGGCAGCATCGGGCGCACCGATTTCCCGATGGGCAATCACCAGGATTTGATCGACGCGATCACGCAGAAGCTGTGGCCACTGGGCGACGACGTGACCTTCATCCCCGGCCACGGCCCGACCAGCACCTTCGGCCAGGAACGCAAGACCAACGCCTTCGTGAGCGATTACGCGCTTTCCTGAGGCGTGCGGGAAGCGCATCCGCGCTTCCCTTAGCTGTACCGCCCCGCTCCCCCACCCGGCCACCCACGGCACGGTATTCTATGGGTGGCCGGGTGGGGGAGCGGGTCGGTAAAGCAAGCCTTCGACGGATGTCGAAGGCGCACCCAACAAAGACTCCTTCTTACATCACACCCATCGCAATCAGCGCCGCCACGATGGCGAGGCCGAGCAGGGTGAGCATGGTGATCAGCGTGCCGATCATGCGCGGCTTGGTGCCGGTTTCGGCGTCCATGCCGAAGCCATGCGCGACCCGGCCGAGCATGTAGAGGCCCGCGACCCACGCCAGCCAGGGATCGCCCTTGCCGGTCAGCTCGATCGCCGCGATCAGCGCCAGCACGAAGGGCGTGTTCTCGACGAAATTCAGCTGCGCGCGCATCCGGCGCGTCAGCGGGCCGCCCGCATCGTCGCCGTGGATGGTCTTGGTGGCGCCGCGCATCTGTCCGACGCGCACGGCGAGCCAGATGTTGATGATGGCCGCTGCCGCCGCTGCGGTCAGTGTAACGGGCAGAAAAATTCCCATGCGATCCCTCCCTTGTGATCTCTCGTTTGCGAACCCATCTGCGTGCTAGGGTGATGCGCATCGCCGTGCAACGCTTCCTCGTGGGCGTAGCGGGTTGCATCCCCCGCGAATTTCGCTATAGCGCGCGCCTTCACCGCCACGGACGGGATATTCGGCTCAACGCGCTCTTGTGCGTTCCCGGAGCTTCCCCTAGGGCGGCCACCGAAATTGATTGTAATTGTTTGAGGAACAGGTGCCGCCATGGCCGTCCCCAAGAGGAAAGTATCGCCCCACCGTCGCGGCAACCGCCGTGCACACGATTCGCTCAAGGTCGAAGCGCATCACGAGTGCTCGAACTGTGGTGAGCTCAAGCGTCCGCACAACCTGTGCCCGCACTGCGGATACTACAACGGCCGCGAAATCATCGCCGTCGGTCTTTAAGACCACAAGCCAAGTCGGAGATTGCGCATGAGCCTGCCGCGTATCGCTGTCGATGCGATGGGCGGCGATGAAGGCGTGCGCGTGATGGTCGAAGGTGCCGCGCTCGCGCGGCATCGCCACGACAAGTTCAAATTCCTGCTGGTCGGTGACGAGACGCGGATCAAGGCCGCGCTCGAATCGCACCCCGGCATGGCCGGCGCTTCGGAAATCCTGCACTGCGACGACGTGGTCGGCGGCGACGAGCTGCCGAGCCGCGCGCTTCGCCGTGCCAAGACCACCAGCATGGGCCTTGCCGTCAACGCGGTGAAGCAGGGCGATGCCGGCGCTGCCGTTTCGGCCGGCAACACCGGCGCACTCATGGCGATGAGCAAGCTGGCGCTGCGCACCATGCCGGGCCTCGATCGCCCCGCGCTCGCCGCGCTGCTGCCCACGTTGACCGACGATGATGTCGTCATGCTGGACCTTGGCGCCAACCGCGAATGCGACGCGCGTAACCTCGTGCAGTTCGCGATCATGGGCGCCGCCTATTCGCGCATCGTGACCGGCCGTGATCGCCCTCGCACCCGCCTGCTCAACATCGGCACCGAAGAAACCAAGGGCACCGAAGACATCCAGGCGGCTGCCGAAGCGCTGCGCGCTGCAACCGGCCTCGCGATGGATTTCGAAGGCTATGTCGAAGCCGACAAGATCAACCGCGGCGACGTCGATGTCGTGGTGACCGACGGCTTTTCCGGCAACATCGCCTTGAAGGCGATCGAAGGCACCGCACGCTTCGTGACCGACCTGCTGCGTAGCGCCTTCACCAGCTCGCTGCGTTCGAAGATCGGCTTCCTGGTCTCGCGCCCGGCGACCGAGCTGCTCAAGCACCATCTCGACCCGAACAACCACAATGGCGCGGTCTTCCTCGGCCTCAACGGCGTTGTGGTGAAAAGCCATGGCAGCGCCAACGCGCTCGGCGTCGCCAACGCGGTCGAAGTCGCTGCGCGCCTGCTGGAGGACGACATTACCAACCGCATCAAGCAAGACCTGGGCGCGCTCGACTCGGGCAGCCTCGCGGCAAAATGATCCGCTCGGTCATCATTGGTACGGGCTCGGCGCTCCCGGAAACCTGCGTCACCAACGAAGAGATGGCCCAGCGGGTCGACACCACGGACGAGTGGATTGTCGAGCGCACCGGCATTCGCCAACGCTATATTGCGGGCGAGGGCGAAACGACCTCGACGCTCGGCACCGCAGCGGCGCGCAAGGCGCTGGAAGCGGCCGGCGTCGATCCGTCCGAGATCGGTCTTATCGTGCTGGCCACGGCCACGCCCGACCACACCTTCCCCGCCACCGCCACCCAGGTGCAGGCCGCGCTCGGCTGCGGCGGCGGGGTGGCTTTCGACGTGCAGGCGGTGTGTTCGGGCTTCCTCTACGCACTCGCCACGGCCGATTCGCTGCTGCGCACCGGCATGGCGCAAAAGGCGCTGGTGATCGGCGCGGAAACTTTCAGCCGCATCCTCGACTGGGAGGACCGCACGACCTGCGTCCTGTTCGGTGACGGTGCGGGCGCCGTGGTGCTCGAAGCGCAGGATGTGGCCGAGGACGGTCCCGGTATCCTCGCCAGCCGGCTCCACGCCGAAGGCGCGCACAAGGACATGCTCTATGTCGATGGCGGCCCCTCGACCACGGGCACGGTCGGCCACTTGCGCATGAAAGGCCGCGAGGTCTTCCGCCACGCCGTGGTGAACCTTGCCGATGTGCTGGGCGAAGTGCTCGAGGAAACGGGCATGAGCGCCGGCGACATCGACTGGGTCGTGCCGCACCAGGCCAACGCCCGCATCCTCGATGCAACCGCTCGCAAGCTCGGTTTGCCGGCCGAAAAAGTCGTCGTCACGGTCGACCAGCACGCCAACACATCGGCGGCCTCGGTGCCGCTCGCGCTTGATACCGCCATGCGCGACGGGCGCATCCAGAAGGGCGATCTCGTCGTGTTCGAAGCGATGGGTGGCGGCTTCACCTGGGGTGCTTCGCTCGCGCGCATGTAACCGCTGGTCGAAAACCGCAGCCATGGCATTGCGAAATAACGCAAATGTCTCTATCGCCGTCACAGTTCAACAGCGGGTCGCAATTCGCTCAGGGTCGTGTCTGGGGGAAGGATAAACGTGGATACAATGCGCTCCGTGGGCACGCTGACGAGGGCTGACCTCGCCGAAACCATCAACCGGAAAATGGGCCTCAGCCGGGCGGAATCGCTCGATATGGTCGAAGCCATCCTCGACAAGATGAGCGATGCGCTCGCCGATGGCGAAAACGTCAAGATTTCCGGCTTCGGCAGCTTCGTGCTCCGCGACAAGAAGGAACGCGTCGGCCGCAACCCCAAGACCGGGGTCGAAGTGCCGATCACGCCGCGCCGCGTGATGACCTTCCGCGCGAGCCAGCTGCTGAAAGAGCGTATCGCGAACGGATAGGACATCAGGCGGGGTTTGCCATGGCGGTTTTCGACGACGGGAAAGACAAGGGCGCGCTGCGCACTATCGGCGAAGTCGCCAAGGCTACCGGCATCAAGGCCCATGTCCTGCGCTATTGGGAACAGCAGTTCCCGATGCTCAAGCCGCTGACCCGCAGCGGTGGACGCCGCTACTATCGCCCGGAAGATGTCGAGCTGCTCGAACGGATCGACCGGCTGGTCAACCAGGAAGGGTACACGCTGAAAGGCGCCAAGGCCGCGCTTCGCGGCGCGCCCGATCCGCAGGCCGCCGCACAGGAAACGGCCGCGCCGGCTCCTGCACCTGCGATCGAAGGGCACACGCTCACCCGGCTGAAGGCCATCCGCGACGAGCTGAAGGCGGCGCTGGCCGCCTGAGATGATCGGCTTCCTGAAGAAGCTGGTGGGCGGCGGCGCACCGAAGCCCGTCGCGATCACGCCTTTTTCGGAGAAACTCCCGGTCGCCGTGTCACAGCCGCCCTGCGACGGCGTAACGGTAGAGCACGTCCAGACTTTCGAAGAGCTGCGCGCCATCCTGCGCGACCACCAGGCTGCGCATCCCGATCGCTGCGTGTTCATGGGCTTCGACGATGTCGGCCAGGCCGACTACACCAGTATGCATGTGTCCTTCGGCATGGAGCTGGACGATCTCGAGGGCCGCGATCTGTCGGGATACGATCAGAGCAAGTACGATGCCGAATATCCGCGGGCCGATTGCCCCGAATTGTTTCCCGAACGGCTGGCCAACTTCATGGCGTATGTCGGCCGGGAAGACGGGAGCATTGCCGATGGCGCGCTCTCGTGGACAGACCTCGACGTCGTAAGCGATGTCCTCAGCGCCAACCGCGATCCCGATACGGTGTGCACGATTGCCAGGGAGCGGGATTTCTTCATCCAGTTCGCGCCGGTCGATCGTCCGGCTCAGGTGCTGGCCAGCTTCCCCAATGGCTATTTCCATGGCGACCTGACGCCGGCGCAGAACTACGCCCTCGCGGAAAGGCTGCACCGCGATTTCGGGCTCAAACTGGACGGGATCGGCTCCTCTTTCCTGAGCTTTGGTACCGACGCCCCGCTCGATGGGGATACAGCAGAGGCTGCGGCGAAGACGATCCTATCTCTTTACGCAGACGTTCCCGAAGGCGCGGCCGAGGAACTGGCCGCCCTGATGACCGGACGCGACTGGGTGCTGCTGCGCTACTCCGACCACTAGGGCTCAGTCGGAAGGGATCAGCGTCAGCTCTGTCTGGCGCCCGTCGAGGAAGCGCACGGTCTCGCCATCGAAAAAGGCGTCTTCTTCCGACCGGAAATCGACGCGCTGGCCGCCCCATTCGGGGACCTCGTAGTAGTTGGTGAACTCGATCGACCAGGTGGTGCCAGCTAGTACGGGATATTCGCCACGCGGGTCGGCCTCCTGGTTGTCCCAAAACCCGATCGAAGTGCCCGCACCGTGGCCGTGAAAGCCGATAGGATGACTGTAGATCGAGGGATCGAGCCCCTCGGCAAGCGCCGCCGCCCGCGCACGGGCCAGGATCTCGTTGCCGCTTTCACCTGCGCGGAATGACCCGGTGAGGATATCGCCGACGCGGTTGGTGCGCCTCAGACCCTCGCGCAGGCCCTCCGGCGCCTCGGTCTCGCCCGGTTTCAGGACATAGGCGAGGTGCTGCGTATCGGTGTTAAGCCGCAGGTAGGTGATGCCGAAATCGGTCCACAGGAGGTCGCCCGGCTGGATCACCGTATCGCCGCGCAGCATCTCTTCCTCGCCCTCGCGCTGGATGCCGACCGAAGGGTGGAACCAGGGCGTGAGGCCAAGGCTCGCCAGCGTTTCGCGGTACCACCATTGCACATCGGCCGCGGTGGTTTCGCCCGGCGTGATGACCTCGCGCGAGAAGGCCCGCGCGATCAGCGCGTGGGCGATACGTACGATACCGGGGTAGATTTCCAGCTCGCGATCGGTCCGGCTTTCGAGCCAGCGGATGGCGAGCGTCTCGCCCGACACAATGCGCTCGCGATAGGTCTCGGGCAGGGCTGCGGTCATGAGCCGGTACTGGCTCAGCGTCATCCCGTCACCGAAGGCCTTCAGGTCGGAAAAGTTGATGGCGATCTGGTCGGGATCCCGCTCTGCAATGATGTCGGCGACTGCCTGCCACTGGTCGGGCTCGTCCTCGGGCGCCCAGGAAGGCTCGAACAGGCCGGCCAGCCCGTAGCGGCTGACGGTCAGCCGCTCGACCGGCTGGCCTTCGCCCGGATCGTGGAAGACGAGGATCGTGCGCCGCCGCGCGGCCATGCTCTTCGCATCGAGCATGGTGGCGATGACCGGCTCCTCGAAATATTCGCGCGCCATCAGCACCCACATGTCGATGCCCTGTTCGCGCATGATCGCCGGCACGATGGTCTCCAGCCGCTCGGCGAGCACCGCGTCGATCACCTCGGCCCGCTCGCGCATGGAGAGCAGCGGCGGCATCTCGGGCGCGGCAAGCTCGGTCTCGCTCATCGGCAGGACCGGCGCCTTGGCATGGACGGCCTGGGGCAGGGCGAGGGCGCCGAGCAGCGCGGCGAGAAGGGGCAGGCGCATTACGGTGTCTCCCGAAACAGGGGCTATTCGGCCGCGAGCAGTTCTTCGGCCCCGCCAAGATCGACGCTGACGAGGCGGCTGACGCCCTTTTCGATCATGGTCACGCCGAACAGGCGGTGCATCCGGCTCATCGTGACCGCGTTGTGGGTGACGATGAGGTAGCGGGTCTTGGTCTCGCGGGTCATCGCGTCGAGCAAATCGCAGAAGCGGTCGATATTGGCATCGTCCAGCGGCGCGTCGACTTCGTCCAGCACGCAGATCGGCGCGGGATTGGTGAGGAACAGCGCAAAGATCAGCGCGGTCGCTGTCAGCGCCTGCTCGCCGCCTGACAGCAGGGTGAGCGACTGCAGCTTCTTGCCCGGCGGCTGGGCGAAGATCTCGAGGCCCGCTTCGAGCGGATCGTCGCTGTCGATCAGCGCCAGATGCGCCTCGCCGCCTTCGAACAGGCGGGTGAAGAGGCGCTTGAAGTGGTCGTTGACCTGCTCGAAGGCGGCGCGCAGCCGTTCGCGGCCTTCGCGGTTCAGATTGCCGATCGACCCACGCAGGCGGCTGACCGCTTCGCGCAGCTCCTCTTGCTCGGCCGCGTTGGCGCCATGCTCGCCCTCGATCCGCTCGAGCTCTTCGGCGGCGACGAGGTTTACAGGGCCGATCCTCTCGCGGCTGGCGGTGAGGCGGTCCATCTCCTCGCTCTCGCTCTCGGCCGAGGCGATGGCGTCTTCGTCGAACTCGAAGCGCTGGGGCAGCAGCGGCGGCGGGCACTGGAAGCGCTCGCCCGAAATGCGCGCCATTTCGATCCGGCGGCCGTCCTGGTTCTCGGCGCGCGCGGCAAGGCCCGCGCGGCTCTCGCGGCGTTCGGCGAGGGTCTCGTTGGCGGCGGCGAAGGCGCGGTCGGCGTCCTGCGCGCGGGCATTGGCCTCGACCACCGCCTTCTCGGCCTCGGCAAGCTCCTGGCCGAGCCGTTCGCGTACCTGGTCGCCCTGTTCGATCTCGCGCATCAGGCCTTCGGGCTTGGCGGCGGTGACCGCGCGCTCCTGTTCGATCTCCTCGGCGCGGATTTCCATGTCCGACAGGCGGCGGGCCGCATCGCCGCTGCGCGCCTGCCAATTGGCCATGTCGCTGCGTTGGGCCGAGGCGCGTTCGCGCGCGACGGCGAGCGCCTGGTCGTGGCTCGCCAGCTCGGCCGCGCGGGCCTGGAGGGTGGAACGCGCGGCCTCGTTCTTTGCCCGGCTGGCGTCGAGCGAGGCGCGTCCGGCTTCCGGATCGGGCAGCGCCGAGCGCTTGGCTTCGGCGGTGGCGAGGTCGGCCTTGGCTGCGGCGACCAGTTCGCCATGCTCGGCCTCGCTGCGATCGAGCTCCTCGAGCCGCGCGGCGAGCCGTTCGCGCGCGGCTTCCGCCTGGTCCAATGCGCGCAGGGCTTGCCGTTCGGCTTCGGCTGCGCCCGCAATCTCGCGATCTGCGCCGACCAAGTCGCGCTGGAGCTGGGAGAGTTCCTCGCTGGCGCCGGAAAGCGTGGCCTGCCCCGCTTCTGCAGCGGAGCGCAGAGCGGGAAGCTGCGTATCGAGCTCGGCAAAGCGGTTTTCCGCTTCGAGCCGCGCAGCTTCGGCCGATCCTTCGCCGCGCACGACGAGGCCGTCCCACCGGCGCAGCTGGCCCGAAAGCGTCACCAGCGAGTGGCCGGGTGCGAGCGCGCGCCCATCGTCCGTTTCGGCCACATGCACCAGCGCAAGCCGCGCGCGCAGTTCCTCGGGGCAGGTCTCGACATGTTCGGACAGGCTGCCGGCCACCGGCGCGGGAGCGTCAGCCCCGGTCCAGTAGCGGCCCTCCGCGTCGGCTTCGGGCAGGCCCAGCAGCGCCTTGCCATCGCGGCCGAGCGCAGCGGCTACTGCCCGTTCGTAGCCCTTGGCCGCGCGCACGCCGTCGATCGCCTGCTGGCGCCCGCTGCGCTTGGAGGCGGCGCGTTCGCGCGCCTCGCGGTCGCGCTTCAGCGCTTCCCATTCGCGCTGCACGCCGGAGAGTTCGGCCTTGGCCTCGGCCAGCGCGGAGGAGGCTTCGTCGCGGGCGGTCTGCAGCTCGGCCTTGCGGGCCTGCATGGCCTCGAGACTGGTGCGCAGGTCCGAAAGGCTCGCAGCGGCATCTTCGGCAGAGGTCTTGGCGGCGGCAACATCGGCATCGGGATCTTCGCCCGCCAGCGCCGCGCGCTGTTCGGCCATGCGCCGCGTGTCCGCCTCTGCCCGGTCGAGGCGGGTGCGGGCCTGGGCAATCTCGGCTTCGGCAACGCGCCATTCGGCCTCGACCCCGGCGTTATCCGCAGTAGCTTTCGCGAGCGCCAGTTCGGCGGCGCGGCTGTCGCGCTCGGCCTGTTCGCGCGCGCGTTCGAGGGCGGGGCGCTTTTCCTCGTCCCCGGCGAGCGCCTTTTCGCTTTCGGCGAGCTCGCGTTCGAGCCGGGAAAGCGCTTCGGCGGCGTCCTTGGTCAGGCGGTCGGCGTCGCCGCGGTCGGCTTCGAGCCGGGCCTTCTGGCGGTCGAGATCGGCAAGCCGCTGTTCGGCCGCTTCGAGCTGGCTGGTGAGCGCCGCCATCCGGTGACCATGCGCGCTGGCATCGTCGCGCCGGTCGGCCTGTTCCTCGCGCGCTTCGGCCAAAGCCTCGGCCGCCTCGCGCTGCGCCTTCTGCGCTTCGTCGGCTGCCTTTTGCGCTTCCTCGACACGGGCGTTGGCGTCGGCGGCGGCTTTCTTGGCTTCTTCGGCCGCAGCGGCTGCGTCGCGCCAGCGGGCGAAGACCAGCCGCGCTTCGGCGGTTTTGATCTGGTCGGACAGCTTCTTGTAGCGTTCGGCCTGCTTCGCCTGGCGCCGCAGAGAGGCGATCTGACTATCGAGCCCGGCCATGATGTCTTCAAGCCGCTCGAGATTGGTTTCGGTCTGCCTCAGCTTGCTTTCCGCGTCGCGGCGGCGGACGTGGAGGCCCGCAATGCCCGCTGCCTCTTCCAGCATCTGGCGGCGCTCGGTGGGCTTGGCGGCGATGACCTGCGCGATCTTGCCCTGGCTGACCAGCGCCGGGCTGTGCGCGCCGGTCGCCGCGTCGGCGAAGATCAGGGCGACGTCTTTCGCGCGCACGTCGCGGCCATTCAGGCGGTAGGCGCTGCCCGCGCCGCGTTCGATGCGGCGCACGACTTCCATTTCATCGCCGCTGTCATCCGCGCCGTTGAGGACGACTTCGGCGAAATCGCGCTGCGGGCGGCTCTGCGTACCGGCGAAGATTACGTCCTCCATCCCGCCCGAACGCATGGATTTGGGCGAGTTTTCGCCCATCACCCAGCGGATCGCTTCAAGCAGGTTGGACTTGCCGCAGCCGTTGGGGCCGACCACGCCGGTCAGCCCCGGTTCGATATGCAGGGTGGACGGCTCGACGAAGCTCTTGAAGCCACTCAGTTTGAGCTTCGAGATCTCCACGGTGTGCCTTGCCCCCCTGCGCCGGCCTTACCTGGCGCCGGCGCGCTGCAGGATCGGCTCCAGCGCGGCCCAGGTGTTGGCGTCTACGTTGGTTCCGTTGAGCTGGAAGGTCGGCGTGCCCGTGATGTTGAACTCGTTGGCGTAGCGCTGCGTGTAATTGGCCATCTGCTCGAGCTTCGCCACATCGGCGAGGCACTGGCGGCCCTGGTCTTCGCTGATCCCGCGCGCGGCGAAGAAGTCGAGATAGCCGAGCTGGTCGGCGGCGACCACGAAGCGCTGTTCAAGCGGCAGCTGCATGGCCGATTCGAAGGCTGCCTGATTGGTCTGGACCGGCTGCATGATCTGTTCGAAATTCTGCCACACCTGGTCCGAAAGCGGCAGCACGGCCGCGTCGGGACCGCACTGGGTCAGGCTGCCGAGCAGCAGGTCGATCGGTCCGTGGATTGCGAACTGGCGCAGCTCGAAGCTGACAACGCCGCTGTCGATGTATTCCATCAGCGGTTCGGCGCCCTCCATCGAGAAGCGCGCGCAGGTCGGGCAGGTGAGCGAGCCGTACTCGACGAGCTTGAGCGGCGCTTCGGGATTGCCGACCAGAACGCCGCCGTCTTCGGTCATGACAGCGGTGGTGCGCCATTCGGTGCCGTCGGGCGCGGGAATGGCGGCGATCGCGTCGCCTTCAATTTCACCGGTTTCCTCGGCGCCCGAACCGCAGGCGGCAAGCGCGAGGGCGAGCGGGGCGGCAAGGGCGAAACGCAGGGTCTTGAGCATGAAAATCCTCGTATCTGGACTGGGGAGGCTAAGTCAGCGGGTGGAGGGAGGGAAAGGTGCGCATACGCGTATCCACAGGCCTTTCCCCGGAAAATGCAGGGTGTGGGGCCTTAAAACACGTCCTTGAGCCGCGCTTCGAGGGCCGGCCAGCTGTGCGTGCCTTCAAGCAGCTCGCCATCGAGCACGAAGCTGGGCGTGCCGGTCAGGCCGTACTTCTGGACGTCGGCGGCCGACTGATCGGCCATGGCGCGGGCCTTGGCTTCGTCGGACAGGCAGCGATCCGCCTCGACCCGCGAATAGCCGCGCGTCTCCATGATGTCGTAGAAATCGAGATCGCTGGCGACCGCCTGGAGGCGTGCAGGGAGCGACCCGAACTGCCAGCGCGAACGCTGCGCCTGGGTGGTCTTGCCGGCCTTCTCCATCCATTCGTCGAAACGGTACATGAAGGCTTCGTGGTTCGCGCCGAACTTGTCCGCATCACCGCAATGGGTGAGCAGCGCGATCGACAGGTCGACCTGGTCGCGGATCAGGTGGCGGACTTCGAAATTGACCCGGCCGGTCGGCACATATGCGAGCTTGATCGCGCCTTCGCCGCTGCGGGTAAACTGCGCGCAGTGCGAGCAGGTGTAGCTCATGAACTCGATCAGCTTGGTTTCGGCTTCCGGATTGCCGAACAGGTGGCCACCTTGCGTTTCCTCGACCATGCCGGCCCAGTTGCCGCCCGGCAGGATCAGCCGTTCCTGCGCGCTCGCGCCAAGGGCAAGGGCGCCAGCCCCGGCTAGAGCCAGCGCCTTCAGCATCGTTGTCTTCACTGTCACGTGTCCTCGTTCCCGTCTTCCTGCGACCCGAGGCCGCGCGCGAGCGATTCGAGCACGGTCCTGAGTTCGGGGTCCCCGATATCGCGCAGACTGTCGCCCAACTCCATCGGAATCGGCTTGAGCGACGGCGGCGCCTTGGGCCTGTCCCTGCCTTCGGGCGGCTTAACCTCGCCTTGCCGAAGCTTGATGCGGGCCACGGCGCGGTAGCCGAAGAAGCGGTTCACGCGCTCGATGATCTCGGGGATGACCTGCTGCACCAGCGGTGCGTGGGCGGGTTTGACCACCAGGTGCATGATACCTTCGGATTTCTCGCCCGGAGGAAAGCGGATCATTTCGGGCGTGCAGGTGCGCGCGTGCGCCTCGCCGACGATCTCCGGCCAGCGGCTCACGACCGAGCTTTGCACGAAGCCGAAGCGGCGAAAGGCGCTGCGCCCGATCTGCGGCATGAGGTCGCTGATTGGCTTGGCTGCACCGCCGCGCGGCCGCGAATAGGCCTTGGAGCCCGATTTTCCGGATTTTGTCTTGTCGCTTCCCATTGCGCCACGGCTCATGCCATAGGCGGGCCGTGGCCGCCACCGTCTCCGACATTTTGCTCACCTGGTACGATGCGCACGCAAGGGACCTGCCCTGGCGCGCGCCGCCGGGCACGCCGGCACCCGAACCTTACCGCGTGTGGCTCTCGGAAGTGATGCTGCAGCAGACGACTGTGGTCGCGGTGAAACCCTATTTCGAAGCCTTCACCGCGCGCTGGCCTACTGTCGAGGCGCTGGCCGCCGCGCCCGAAGAGGACGTGATGGCCGCCTGGGCGGGGCTGGGCTATTACTCGCGGGCCCGCAACCTCGTGAAGGCGGCGCGCGCCGTGGCCGAACGCGGCGGCTTTCCGCAGACCGAAGTGGAGCTGCGCGAGCTACCCGGCCTCGGCGCCTACACCGCCGCTGCCGTCGCCGCGATTGCCTTTGGCGAGCGGGCTGTCGTGGTCGATGCCAATGTCGAGCGTGTGGTCTCGCGGCTGTTCGCTATCGACGAGCCGCTACCGGGCGCGCGCAAGCCTATCCGCGCCGCTGCCGATGCGATCACTCCTGATGAACGCGCAGGCGATTTCGCGCAGGCGATGATGGACCTCGGTTCCTCGATCTGCACTGCGCGCGATCCCAAGTGCCTGCTGTGTCCCTTGTCACAGGTGTGCAAGGGCCGCGAGTTGGGCGATCCGGCGCGGCTGCCGGTCAAGGCGCCGAAGAAGGCGAAGCCGGTCCGACAGGGTCGGGCCTTCTGGATCGAGCGGGAAGGGCAGGTCTGGCTGGTCCGGCGCGAGGGCAAAGGCATGCTCGGCGGGATGCGCGCTCTGCCCGATGACGGCTGGAGCGCGCGCGGCGACGGGTCGCAGGAGGCGCCGGTTGCAGGCGAGTGGGACCGCGCGGGGCTTGTGCGGCACACGTTCTCGCATTTCGCGCTCGAACTCTCGGTCGAGGTCCAGCGCAGCGCCGCCCAGCCCGATGGGGCGGGCGAATGGTGGGACGTCGCCGCGATCGACGAGGCGGGCCTGCCGACGCTCTTCGCGAAGGCGGCCCGGCTCGTCCTTGCGGGCTAGATGATCCCGCCGCCCAGCGTCAGGCGGACCGCAGCGATAAGCAGCACGATCAGGCAGAAATTGCGCCCGCCGTTGCTCGACGAAAGCTGGCCCAGCACCACGCCGATCGCAATCAGCGGCAGCGCCAGCCAGTTGGCCCAGCCAAGGAGGGGAATGGTCGCCGGAATGACGACGACCAGCGAAACGAGTCCGAACAGGATGGAAAGCAAATTGAGCATGTGTCCTATATGGGTAGGACACCGCAGAATTGCAACAGTTTCAATTCGCAATTGACGCTTCGCGGGCAGTCCCGCACAAACCCGTCAAGCGCATTCCGGAGAGAGAGACACCTATGGCCTATCGCAGCTTCGACACCACCCAGATTTCGCGCCGTGCCCTGTTGCGCGGCGGCGCCTGGCTCGCCGCGGGCGCGGCTGCGGCGGGCACGCCGCTCGCCCGCACGGCGCGCGCGCAGAGCGCGGGGCTAAGCTGGCCGGCCGTGTCGGGCATGGTCGAAAAATACGTGTCCGAGCGCAAGGTCGCCAACATGATCGCAACGCTCGGCTGGGGCATGCGCGATCCGCAGTATATTGCCCAAGGCACGCTCAACCTTGGCGGCACCACGCAGGCCGACGCCGACAGTCTCTATCGCATCTATTCGATGACCAAGCCGGTCACCGGCATGGCCGCGATGATGCTCATCGACGAGGGCCGCCTTGGCCTCGACCAGCCCATCGCCGAGCTTCTGCCTGCTTACGCCAACATGACGGTGCAGAAGACCTATGACGGCTCGATCACCGATGTCGTGCCGGCCGAACGCCCGATCACGGTGCGCCAGCTGCTCACCCACACGGCGGGCCTCGGCTATGGCATCGTCCAGAAGGGCCCGATCACCAAGGCCTATGAAGAACAGGGCCTGGTCCCCGGACAGGTCAGCCGCATGCCGATCCCGGGCCTTGGCCGCGCGGTTGCGGTCGAGGGCCTTGACGTCTTTGCCGACCGGCTTGCCGCGCTCCCGCTCGTCCTCCAGCCCGGCACCAAGTGGAGCTACTCGGTCAGCCTCGACCTGCTCGGCCGCGTGATCGAAGTCGCGAGCGGCATGGCCTTCGACGAATTCCTGCGCACGCAGATCTTCGAACCGGCCGGCATGACCAGCACCTGGTTCACCGTTCCCGAAAGCGAAGTGGGCCGCTTCACCACCAACTACGGCATCATGAACGGCACGCCGCTGCCGATGGATCCGGCCAAGGCCTCGATCTATCTCGACACGCCGCCGTTCCCCTTCGGCGGAGCGGGCCTCGTCTCGAGCCCGCGCGATTACGACCGCTTCCTCAAGATGCTGCTGGGCTACGGCGTCATCGACGGCAAGCGCGTCATGGGCGAACTCGCCGTGCGCGTCGGCACCTCGAACCTCCTACCCGAAACCGCCACCACCGAAGGGACCTGGGTCGAAGGCCAGGGCTTCGGCGCCGGCGGCCGCGTGATGGATGGATCGTTCGGCTGGGGCGGCGCTGCTGGGACGGTGGCCTTCGTCAATTACAAGGCCGGCCTGCGCGCCAACCTGATGACGCAGTACATGCCGTCCGACGCCTATCCTATCCACGAGGCTTTCCCCAATGCGGTGGTCGCCGACCTGACCGCGATGCAGGGGGCGGCGAGCTAAAGCCGTGCTGGCGTTTACCGGCTCGCGCCTCGACCGCGCCGACCACGTCCGCGCCGATCCGGAGCGGCTGGCCGGCTACATGAACTGGAAGGCGCGGCTGCTCGCGCTCGATGGCCTGATGCCCTCGATCGGCGATGATGGCGGGCTCGTCTGGGGCACGCTGGCCGATGCGGCGGAAGATGCGGAGCTTTGCTTCCTCGGCCTCGATGAGGGCAAGGCGTGCTTTGCCGCCGTGCCGCCGCGCGGCGATGCGTCCCCGCGCATGGCCAACCCGCAACTCTGGTCGCTCATGGCGACGCTGCGGCCCGACGATCTTGCTATCTACGGCGGCGCGCGCAGCCTAACCGATTGGCACGCCCGGCACCGTTTCTGCGCGCAATGCGGCGGCGACACCAAGCTCGCCAAGGGCGGGTGGCAGCGCGATTGCACCAATTGCGGCGCAAGCCATTTCCCGCGCACCGATCCGGTCACGATCATGCTGGTCGAGCACGAAGGCCGGCTGATGCTGGGCCGCGGCCTCGGTTGGCCGGAAGGCGCCTTCTCCGCGCTCGCCGGTTTCGTCGAGCCGGGCGAAAGTATCGAGGAAGCCGTCGCCCGCGAAGTGCTGGAGGAAGCAGGCGTTACCGCGCGCGATGTCACCTACATCGCCAGCCAGCCCTGGCCGTTCCCCAGCCAGCTGATGATCGGTTGCCACAGCCACACCGACAGCGACGAGCTCACCATCGACGAGACCGAGATGGCGGAGATTAACTTTTACACCCGCGAGGAGGTCGAGGCAGCGCTCGCTGGAAACGGTCCGTTCCGCAGCCCGCCGCGCCATGCTATTGCGCATCACCTGATGCAGTGGTGGGTGAACCAATGAGCAAGCCGAGAACCCTGAGGATCGATATCTGGTCCGACGTCATGTGCCCCTGGTGCCTGGTCGGCTGGGGCGGCTTGCAGAAAGGCCTCGAACTGCTGGACGGCGAGATCGAGGCCGACGTGCGGTGGCACGCTTTCGAGCTCAATCCCGACATGCCGCCCGAAGGCGAGGAAAGCGCCGCGCACATCATGCGCAAATACGGCTCGACCCCCGAACAGGGCAAAGCGGTGCAGGGCCGGATGCGCCAGGCCGCCGAAGGGGCGGGGGTCTCGCTCGACTACGAAGGCCCCGATCCCGAACCGCAGCGCTGGATGTGGAACACCTTCGATGCGCACAAGCTGCTGACCTGGACGGGCGAAGAGCACGGGGCTGAAAAGCAGACCGAATTGAAGCTCGCGCTGTTCCGCGCCCACTTCAACCAGCGCCGCAAGATCGCCGATCACGCGGTGCTTCTGGATGTGGCGGAGGGCGTCGGGCTCGACCGCGCAGGCGCCGAAGCCGCGCTTGCGAGCGAAGAGCTGGCCCACAAGGTCCGCGCCGAAGAGCGCGCGGCGCGGGATCTCAATATCACCGGCGTTCCGGCAATGATCGTCGAGAACAAATTCATGATCCCCGGCGCGCAGCCCGCCGAAGCCTATGCCGATGCACTGCGCCGCGTGGCCGAGAAAGTCCCCGCATGAGCGACTGGCTACCGGCGACTGCGGTCATCACCGGCGGCGCTTCCGGCATTGGCCTTGCCATCGCCCAGCGCCTCGCGGCCAGGGGCACGCGGGTCATGCTGGCGGACCTTGGCGGTGAAAAACTGGACGCGGCGGCGACCTCGATCGACGGCGCGCTGGCGCAAGCCTGCGACGTTTCGGACCTCGAAGATGTGAAGCGGCTCGCCGATGCCGCCTTCGATGGGCTCGGCACGGTCGAACTGCTGCTCAACAACGCCGGCGTCGGCGGGGTGCGCGGCAAGATGTGGGATGTCGACCCGGCCGATGCCCGCGCGCATTTCGACATCAATTTCTGGGGCGTCTGGCACGGCTGCCACGCTTTCGCCCCGCGCATGGTCGAGCAAGATGTCCCGTCCGCCATCTACAACACGGGCAGCGAGAACAGCTTCTTCTGCGCCGTCCCGCAAACCGCAGCCTATATCGCCGCCAAGCACGCGGTGCTGGGCATGACGGAAAGCCTGCGCGAAGACCTGCCGGAGCATGTCCACGCGGGCCTGATCATCCCCGGCTGGGTGTTCACCCCGCTGGGCGATGCGCGGATGATGCAGCACGGGATGGATGTCGGCCAATACGCCGACATCGTCGTGCCGCAATTACTGGCACGACGACGCTTCGTCGTCAGCCACCGGTCGAACCTCAAGCGGATCGACGAGCGGATGGATGATCTTCGCGCCAGCTACGCCGCGCACGGTGTCGAAGATGGCGCCGATGTGCGCGACAAGCTGGCCGAATTGTTCAAGCGTTAGCCGCTGCGGGCATCCTGCATCGCGGCGAGGGTTTTCTCACCCTTCATCGCGTCCTGCTGCGGGTTGTCCGAGCCGACCTCGGGCTCGCGATTGTCCGGATCGGCGGCGCGGTTCAGCTCGCCCCGCGTGCCGACCTGCCGGTTCACCTCGCCGCCCGCGCGGCCCTGATGGTCGGGCGTGGCGTTCTTGGTGATTTCGGCGATCATTTCGTTGTCGGGATGCAGTGATTGGCGTTCGGGCATGGGTTTTTCTCCTTTGCCCAATCAACGCGTAAGACCTTGGTTTCGGTCCTCAATTCGTCTCAAATAAGGCCCAGCCGTTCCAGCTTGCCGGCGAGCTTGCCGGGCAGCGCGTCGCCGATGTCCTCGCCCTCGGCCAGATCGCGGGGCGGTTCGCCCTTGAGGTAGCGCCAGCCCTGATGCGCGCGCTTGGGGCGCGGGTGGACGCGGACGAGCTCAGGTTTCAGGTCGATCGACCAGCGCCCGTCCTTCGTCTCCGAAAAGCCGAGAATCTCGCTGCGCGCCACGATGCTGTGCTGGTGGATCCAGTAAAGCGAGCCG
This sequence comes from Qipengyuania flava, assembly GCF_019448255.1. NCBI lineage: Bacteria > Pseudomonadati > Pseudomonadota > Alphaproteobacteria > Sphingomonadales > Erythrobacteraceae > Qipengyuania > Qipengyuania flava. Next base: position 2,192,577 of record NZ_CP080410.1, on the reverse strand, counting down.
CCGATGCACTGTTCCCACTTGGTCGGGCGGTATCGGGTTGTGAGATTGGGGCTGCGCCGCTGCGCGTACCAGCTTTCGATATCCCCGTAGCTCTGGGCTCCGAACGCGATCTTGGTGAGGTTGAGCGGCATGAGGGAAATCTGGGGTGGCCCGCGTCAGATTCCAAGCGCATCGCAAAAGGCGATGATTTCGCTCTGGATGGCCTCGGCAAAGGCGGCCTTGCGAGTGAACAGCGCGATGTCGGGGGCAGCGATGTTGTCCATAAAAACTTCGAACCGGACCGTGTGCTTCCTGCCTTCGAAGGTCGCCTGCGTCTTCATGGCGCGCTCGTCCTCGACCTCGGTGGTTTCGGCGAAGCGGGTGAGGGTGGCGGTATCGAAGCCGCTGCCAAGCGCGGCGTTCAAATGCTCGAAGAAAGGGCCAACCTGATCAAGGTCGAGATTGGTCGAGGCTTCGTGCCAGCGAAACATGTCTAAATCCCCCCGTCTAGCCGACAATCCCGCTTGCCACGGCAAGGCCGAGGAAGGCGAAGAAGCCCATCGAATCGGTGATCATGGTGACGAACACGCTGGAGGCCACCGCCGGGTCCTGGTCGAGCCGTTCGAAGGCGACCGGCACCAGCACGCCGGCGAGCCCTGCGGTGACCACGTTGATGACCATGGCCAGCGCGATGACCGCGCCCAGCATGGGGGTGAAGATCGCCCCTGTCGCAAGCCCGATCAGCACCGCGATGGTCACGCCATTGAGCACCGCCACGCGCATTTCGCGCAGCAGGATGCGCCGGGTGTTCGAACGGGTCAGCTGGTTGGTGGCGATGGCGCGCACGGTCACCGCCATGGTCTGTGTGCCCGCATTGCCGCCGATGCTGGCGACGATCGGCATGAGGATCGCGAGCGCGACCAGCTTTTCGATCGCCGCGCCGAACAGCGCGATGATCAGCGAGGCGACCAGTGCCGTACCCAGGTTCGCCACCAGCCAGCGCACGCGCGCCGAATAGGCTTCGCGGATCGGCTCGTTGATGTCGCCTTCGCCCGCACCGCTCATCAGCAGGGCGTCCTCGCCCGCTTCTTCGGAGATGATGTGGACCACGTCGTCCACCGTCATCTGGCCGACCAGCCGCTCGTTCTCGTCGACCACGGCGGCGCTGATGAGGTTGTACTTCTGGAACATCAGCCCGACCTCTTCCTGGTCGAGCAGGACGGGGATCAGCGTCTGGTCGCGCTTCATCACATCGGTCAGCGCGATATGGCGCGGCGCGCGCATGATCCACGAGAGGGCGCAGGTGCCGACCGGGTGGTGCTTTTCGTCGACCACGAAGATTTCGTAGAATTCGTCCGGCAGGTCGGCGCTGTCGCGCATGTAATCGATGAGGTCGCCCACCGTCAGGTGTTCGGGCACGGCCACGAATTCGCGGCTCATCAGGCGCCCGGCGGTCTCGTCCGGGTAGGCGAGGGCGGACTGGATGGCGATCCGGTCCTCGTCCTCGATTTCGGCCAGGACCGCGCGCTGGTCCTCCTCGTCGAGGTCTTCGATCAGCTGGACGGCGTCGTCGGTTTCCAGCTGCTCGACGATGACGGCCACCGCCTCGGCCGGCAGAGCCTCCATCATGTCTTCGCGCACGTAGTCGTTGAGCTCGGCAACGACTTCGCTGGTCATCAGGTCGGTAATCGCCGCGGCCAGCTGCGCGCGCTCGTCCTTTTCGAACAGTTCGAGAAGGTCGGCGATGTCGGCCGGGTGGAGCGGTTCGACGAGGTCGTAGACCGCCTGCGTATCGCCCGCATCGAGCGCGTCCTCGACGGCGGAGACGTATTCCTTCTTGAGCGTATTTTCCTCGTCCATCCGCTCGTCATCGATGCGGTCGTCCGGACGCGCGTCCTCGCCCGGCTCGCGCGCCAGCAGGATACCGTCATCATCGAGGGGGCGATCGCTCTCGCTCATGCGAGCGGTCTAGGCACACAGGAAGGGATTGCAAGCAGCAGCTTCCACATGGCTGGTGACTCCTTGGCCACAATCCCTATGTAGGCCCCAACCGACCTACAGGAGATACGGACAAATGGCTGACAAGCTGACCTTCACCCTCGACACCGGCGACGGCACCAACAAGGACGTGGTGATCAAGCTGCGCCCTGATCTGGCCCCCGGCCATGTCGAGCGCATCACCACGCTCGCCAGCGAAGGCTTCTACGACGGCGTGGTCTTCCACCGCGTGATCCCCGGCTTCATGGCGCAGGGCGGCGATCCGACCGGCACCGGCATGGGCGGCAGCGACAAGCCCGACCTCAAGGCCGAATTCAACAGCGAACCGCACACCCGGGGCACCTGCTCGATGGCCCGCACCCAGGTGCCCGACAGCGCCAACTCGCAGTTCTTCATCTGCTTCGACGACGCGGAGTTCCTCGACGGCCAGTACACCGTCTGGGGCAAGGTCGAGAGCGGCATGGAACACGTCGACGCCCTGCCCAAGGGCGAGCCGCCGGCACAGCCGGGCAAGATCGTGAAGGCGACGGTTGGCTAAAGAGCTCTCCAAATCAGGTGAGGCCGGTCTGCGTTCGCGCGGGCCGGCCTTTCTTATGCCTCACGCGTGCTTTGCGTGCCGCAAGTCATGGAAGGTGGCGGAAGACGGATCCGCGATGTGCCCGCAGTGCGGTGAGGCGATGCTTGCCATGGGGCGCTATTTCCGCGTTCCGAAGCAATCGGATGTCCGCGAGTGGGCAAAGGTGGAGAAACTTCGCCGGGCTGGATACCATTTCAGCGGCCAAACATACGGAGCGGAATCGTTTCCGGACGATCTGAGAGAGGTCGATGAATGGATTGCGCGCAACCCGCATCATCCAAACCGTGGTCGCATCCTTTGGCCGCCATCCTATTGAAAACAGGCTGCGTTGCGGCCAAGCAGCGGTGGACATGACCCTTCGCAACCTCTCCCTTGCGCTTCTGCCGCTCGCGCTGACGGGCTGCGTCACCTATCCCGATATCTCGCAATCGCGCTCGCCGTGCCGGATGGAGCCGGGCGGCTGGTGCGCTTTCGTGCGCGATGCGGCGGTCGAGGCGTGGCCCTATGCGGTCGCGGCGACCAACGCCTACACCGGCGACGATGACCTATTCGGCGAGCTGGGCGATACGCTGTTGCCGCTCGAACGGCTGGAGATCGGCGAAGAGGCGGCGGACAAGGGCTTCGGCTACGAACTGTTCGCGCAGTACGAACGCGGCGAAAACGGAGAGCGCGCGCTGGAGGCCCGCATCCTCTCCTTCCGCGGCACCGACTTCAACGCCTTCACCGACATCTTCTACGGCACGCTGCGCACCGACCAGATCGATCTGGCGCTGGCGACCTTCGAGGCCGAGCGTGCGCGTTTCGACGACAGCGTGCCCTGGATCGTGACCGGCCATTCGCTGGGCGGCGCGCTGGCGACCGAGGTGTCGATCAAATACCCCGAAGTGCGCGCCTACATGTTCAACACCTCGCCCTTCTATCGCGGCGACGGGATGACCAACGACGTGCGCCGCACGGTCTTTAATGAGCGCGGCGAGCTGCTGCGCCGCTTTGCCCGCTACGAAACCTCGCCTGCGGCAGAAGCCTTCACGATCAACTGCGGGCCGCGCAAGAGCACTTTCACCAAGCACAAGATCCGCCCGCTCGCGGACTGTATCGTCTGGATCGCCGCCTATGGCAGCAAGGACGCCGCTGCCGTGATCGAGGCCAATGCGGACAGCGCCATGCCGGTGCGAAAGCCGATGGTGGAGTGCGGGCCGGAGGACAAGCCGCACCCTGGGCCCAAGTACCGCGAAAGCGCCCCTTGCGTGCACCAGGCCCGGCGCGATCCGGATTAGCCCCCCGGGCTGACCGGGCGAGCCGGCGGCGTTGTCAGTCGGTGCGCTTCAGCGTGTAGCTGCTTGGATCGCCCATGCCTTCCGGACCGGTGTAGACCTCCGTGCGCACCAGCGTACCGCCGGGTTGCGCCGTGAAGCCAAGCGCGTGGGTATGCGATTCTCCCGCATCGAGATCGGTCACATCGCGAAAGGCGAAGCGGATCGTGCCGTCCTCCACGCGGTGGGCCTCGAGGCGCGGCTGGTTGCCCTGCGGACAGTAATGGGTGGCGATCACCGCATCGCCATCGCGGTGATAGACGTTCATCGAATAAAGTCCGGCAGCCGTCTCCCAGCGCTCCACGATCGTCGATCCGCGGGCGGTCACTTCGAACACGATTGTCAGGGCCGTAGTCTCGGCAACCTGCCAACGTCCTTGCCAGGACGCGATTGTTTCGAAAGCCTCGGCAGGGCCATTGTCGGCTGCCGATTGCGCGGCCAGCGGAGGAGCGACTGCCAGCGCTGCTGCCAGCGCGGCGAGGAGGGGCCTGATCATGACGGCTTGCTATAGCCGCCTCGGTGGTCCGGCAAGCGGCGCTGTGTATTGAACACACAGCCGCTACGGGCTAAAGCGCGCCCCTCCATGAAACCGACCACTTCCCCCAAGACCTACCGGGTCAAGAGCTTCGGCTGCCAGATGAACGTCTATGACGGCGAGCGCATGGCCGAGATGCTGGGCGAGCAGGGCATCGTGCCCGCGCCCGAAGGCGAGGACGCCGACCTTGTCGTGCTCAACACCTGCCACATCCGCGAAAAGGCGGCGGAGAAGGTCTATTCGGACATCGGCCGCATTTCCAAGGCCGGCGCGGAAGCGGGCAAGACGCCGCTGATCGCCGTCGCAGGCTGCGTCGCGCAGGCCGAGGGCGAGGAGATCATGGAACGCGCGCCTGCGGTCAGCATGGTCGTCGGCCCGCAGGCCTATCATCGCCTGCCCGAAATGCTCGAAAAGGCGGTGAAGGGCGAACGCGCGACCGATACCGACATGCCGGCCATCGCCAAGTTCGCCGCGCTGCCCGAGCGCCGCCGCACCAATCCGGCGAGCTTCCTCACCGTACAGGAAGGCTGCGACAAGTTCTGCACCTATTGCGTGGTGCCCTACACGCGCGGCGCGGAAATCTCGCGTCCGTACAGCGACCTGGTGACCGAGGCGAAGAAGCTGGTCGACGCGGGCGCGAAAGAGATCACGCTGCTGGGTCAGAATGTCAGCGCATGGTCGGGCGAGGACGAGAAGGGCCACAATGTGGGATTGGCAGGCCTGATCCGCGCGCTCGCCAAGGTCGATGGCCTTGCGCGCATCCGCTACACCACCAGCCACCCGGCCGACATGGACGACGATCTGATCGCCGCGCATGGCGAGATCGACAAGCTCATGCCCTTCCTCCACCTGCCGGTGCAGGCGGGCAGTGACCGTGTCCTCAAGGCCATGAACCGCAGCCATACGGCGGAAAGCTACCTGAAGCTTCTCGAGCGTTTCCGCGCCGCGCGGCCTGATCTTGCGCTCTCGGGCGATTTCATTGTCGGCTTCCCCGGTGAGACCGACGCCGAGTTCGAGGAGACCTTGGCGCTGGTGGACGAGGTTCGCTATGCGCAGGCCTTCAGCTTCAAGTATTCACCCCGTCCCGGCACGCCCGCCGCGACCATGGACGACCAGATCGCGAAAGAGGTGATGGACGAACGCCTTCAGCGCCTGCAGGCCGCGCTCAACCGCGACCAGTTCGCCTTCAATCAGGCGAGCGTGGGCAAGAGCTGCCAGGTTCTGGTCGAGCGCAGGGGCAAGCACGCCGGCCAGTGGCTCGGGAAGACGCCCTGGCTGCAATCGGCCTGGTTCGAAGGCGAGGCCGCAATCGGCGATCTGGTCGAGGTCGAGCTGGTCGAAGCCGGCCCCAATTCGCTGGCCGCAAAGCTGCGCGAACCCGCCCTGTCAGCCCTCTGATACGACCGGTTCGAGTTCGACGAACTCGGGCATTTCGGCGATCAGCTCGCTACCCGTTTCGCTCGTCATCTCTGCGGGCGCGACGGTCGGGTTGGACGGGTAAGCTTCGCCATCGAATTTCAGCAGCGCGTTTCCTGCCTCGCCGCCTCCGCCCGCGACTGCGACGGTGATGTCCTTCCATCCGTTCGACATGCTGTCGAGAACGGTGATCGGTGTGCGCGAGACGCTGATATTGCCGACCTCGCGCCACATCGCCCCGGCCGGTGTCAGCACCAGCGTCGGGCAGCCGCCCGAACCGCAGAAATAGGGACCGGCCAGATAGACGATCGCCTCGTCGGCTCCGTCGCTGTCGAGATCGTGCCAGGCGAGCGCGTAACGCATCGTTCCCGCATCGGGATAGGTCTGCAACAGGTATCGGCGGATATCTTCCTCCGCGGTTGCAGGCGCGGGAGATACGGCTTCGGTTTCGGCTGGCGCCTGCGCGGTATCCTCGTTTGCCGGTTCCGGCGCTTCGGAGCAGGCGGCAAGGGCCAGAACGGCCAGTGGAACTGTAAGAATACGCGTCATCAACCTCTCCTATGCGAAGGGACCGTGCCAGTGTGCGCGCCATCGCACGCTGTTGCAATCCGGTGACTTTCCACTGCCATCGCAGGGTGCCCAGCTTGCCTAGCGCCGGATGAAGCCTACACTCCGACTCGCAAGCGAAAGGAGCACATGGCTCGCAAACCCGCATCGAAGGACGTGACTGCCTTCACCCCGCCGCCCTCTCCGCAGCGCGAAGTGCGCCGCGCACAGGTCGATATCAGCTTCGACAACCAGAGCCTGCTCGGCGCGCTCTTCGGACAGTTCGATGCCAATCTCGTACAGGTCGAAAACCGCCTTGGCGTGTTCATAGCCGCCCGCGGGAACGAGCTGCATATCGAAGGGCCGGAAGACAGCGTGGCCCGGGCGCGCGATGTCCTGAAGGCGATGTACGACCGGCTCGCTATCGGGCAGGATCTCGACCAGGGCGCGATCGAGGCGCTGATCGCCATGTCGGACGAACCCACGCTCGACGGCATCGTGGATGCAGAGCCGAAAGGCCCGCCGATCATGATCCGCACGCGCCGCAAGACCATCGTGCCGCGCAGCGCCATGCAGGCGACCTATATGCGCAGCCTCGTGCGCGACGACATCATCTTCGCGCTTGGTCCGGCAGGGACCGGCAAGACCTATCTCGCCGTCGCGCAGGCGGTGGCGCAGCTGATTTCCGGCAGCGTCCAGCGCCTGATCCTCAGCCGCCCGGCGGTTGAGGCGGGCGAAAAGCTCGGCTTCCTGCCCGGCGACATGAAGGACAAGGTCGATCCCTACCTGCGCCCGCTCTATGATGCTCTGTATGATTGCATGCCGCCCGAACAGGTCGAGCGCCGGCTGGCCTCAGGTGAGATCGAGATCGCGCCCATCGCCTTCATGCGCGGGCGCACGCTGGCCGATGCCTTCGTCATCCTCGACGAGGCGCAGAACACCACGCGCGAGCAGATGAAGATGTTCCTCACCCGCTTCGGCCAGAACAGCCGCATGGTGATCTGCGGCGACCCGCGGCAGGTGGACATTCCCGGCGGCGACCATATGAGCGGCCTTGCCGACGCGGTGGGCAAGCTGGAAGGGGTCGAAGGCTTCGGCACCATCCGCTTCACCGCCGCCGACGTGGTGCGTCACCCGATCGTGGGCCGCATCGTGGAGGCTTACGAGGGTCCGACCGCATGAAAAAACTGCTTGCCGCCTGCCTCGCGCTCGCCTGCGCGACCCCGGCCCATGCCGATTGGGAAGGCATCAAATGGGGCATGAAGGAAAGCCAGGTCGAGGCGGCCGATACCGACGTCGAGATCTATCGCCTGGAGGAGCCGAAAAGCTGGCGCTTCCGGCCCATCACCGCAACGCTGGGCGGGAAGTGGACCGAGGCCGGTCACGAATACGATGTGCTTTTCTTCTTCAACGAGAAAGGCAAGCTCGATGTGATCGAGATGGAGCCGGTCGGCGTCGAATGCCGCGACCTGCTGTCCGCCTATGGTGAGCGGTTCGGGGACTATGAGGAAAACAAGGGGACGCTCGGCCCGGCGCAGCGCACCGCCGCCTACTGGCGCCTCGGGAAGAAGGTGACGCTCTCGCTGATCGTCATCCATTTTCCCAGCAGCGACGAATGGAACTGCAAGTCCACGCTGCGCGCCCCGTTCGGCCGGTGACAACACTCGACAGCGAGATAGACGTCTGGCCTGAGGGCGAGTGGGAGGCCCTTGCCGAGCGTGCTCTGGAGGCCGCTGCCGGCGTAGAACCGGCGCTCGCCAACCCGCGCCTCACTGCCTCGCTGCTGTTTACCAGCGACGAGGAGGTCCACGCGCTTAACAAGGAATGGCGCGGCAAGGACAAGCCGACCAACGTGCTCTCCTTTCCCATGCTGGAGCGCGAGGACTTGCTCGCGCTCGCGCCCGAGGGGCCGCCCGAAATGCTCGGCGACCTTGCTCTGGCTTACGAGACCTGCGCCCGCGAAGCGCGAGACAAGGGCATCAGCCTTGAAGACCACGCCGCGCACCTGATCGTCCACGGGCTGCTGCACCTTGCCGGGCACGACCACGTCGATTCCGACGCGCAGGCCGAGGCGATGGAGGCGCTCGAAATCGCGGCGCTTGCAAAACTGGGTATCGCGGACCCATATGGGGATCGCAACTGAACGGAGCGCATTGTCAGGGCCATGCCCGATTCGTCATCACCCGCGGGAGACGCGGAGAGTAGCAGCGGGCTGTTGCTCGCAATCCGGAAATTTTTCGACCCCGATTACGGCGAACGCTCGCTGCGCGCGCAGCTGGAAGAAGCGATCGACGAGCACGAAGAGGGCGAGAACGGGGACGACGTTCCCGAGAACAGCGGCACGGGCGACCTTTCGCTGGTCGAACGCCAGATGCTGCGCAACCTGCTGCATTTTTCCGAGCACGACGCGGACGACGTGGCCGTGCCGCGCGGCGAGATCGTGGGCATGAACGCCAGCGCCAGCTGGGACGAGCTGGTCGAGACCTTCGCCGAGCACGGCCATTCGCGCATGCCGGTCTACCGCGACCAGCTCGACGATGTGATCGGAATGATCCACATCAAGGATGTCTTCACGATCCTCGCGCGCGGCGAGACGCCGCCCAAGGACTGGACGGTGCTCATGCGCCAGCCGCTCTATGTGCCCCAGACGCGCAACGCGCTCGACGTGCTCGCCGACATGCGCGCCCAGCGCATGCACCTGGCGGTGGTGGTGGACGAGTTCTCCGGCACCGACGGCCTCATCACCATCGAGGACCTTGTCGAGGAGATCGTCGGCGATATCGAGGACGAGCACGACGATGCGCCCGAGGAATGGATCGTCGATATCGGCGAGGGCATGTGGGACTGCGATGCGCGCGCCGAGCTCGACGATATTGCCGAACGCGTCTCGCCCGCGCTGGCCGAGGTCGAGGAATCGGTCGACACGCTGGGGGGGCTTGCCTTCGTGCTGGCCGAGCAGGTGCCCGAAGTGGGCCGCGTGGTCGAACATCCCAGCGGCTGGCGGATCGAGGTCACCGATGGCGACGAGACGCATGTGACGCGCCTGCGGCTCCACGCACCGGAGGAAAGTGCGACAGCTGTGTGACGGCAGTTGCAGATTTCTGCACATTGCCCCTCGACAGGCGCAACACGCGCCCATAGCGTGCAACTCCCATGGCTACCCGGAGACTCCCCCCCCTTCGCGCCCTTGAAGCCTTCGTTCGCACCGTCCGTCTGGGTTCGGCCCGGGCGGCGGCGGACGAGCTTGGCCTCAGCCCCTCGGCCCTGTCGCGCCGGATCGGCAATCTTGAAGACTTTGTCGGCAAGAAGCTGTTCACGCGCGCGCGCCAGTCGATGCAGCTGACCGATGACGGGCACGCCTTCTTCGAAGCGGTGAACCCGCAGCTGGAAGCGCTGGCACGCGCGGTGGAAAGCCAGTCGGAGAACCTCTCGGTCCTGCGCCTGCACCTCGGCGTCTTGCCGCTGTTCGGCACCCAGCGCCTGTTCCCGCGCCTTGCCGAGCTGCGCGAACGGCATCCGCTGCTGCACATCGACATCGATACCGGCGCGCATCTGGAAGACCGCGTGGGCGACGTGCTCGATGCCGCCATCATCCTTTCGCGCGGCCCGACCCGCGGGCTGCACGCCGTGCGGCTCGACTACAACAAGGTCCACGCCATCTGCAGCCGCGAGCTTGCCGACAAGATCGGGCCGAAGCCCGACCCGGACGTGCTGGCCAAGCAGACCTTCCTCATTCACAACGAGCTGCCCGAAAGCTTCACTGCTTGGCGCGCGGAGATCGGCATGGCCGACCTTGAGCCGGCGGCGATCGACCATTTCGATTCCGGTCAGATCATGCTGGAAGCCGCCGCACAGGGCCTCGGCATTGCGATCATGCACGATGATCACATGCGCCGCGCTGCCGACACGCGGCTGGCGACGCTGTTCGATGTGACGGTTGAGAGCCCCTACAGCTACTGGTTCGTGTGCAAGCCGAGCGCGCTTGAAGAGCGGCCCGTGCGCCTGTTCCACGACTGGCTGGTCAAGGCCGGGCTCTAGCCCTCTTCGCTTTTCGCATCGGGCGCGGTGTAGCGGATCGCGGCAACCGTGTGCCGGAAATCGCGCAGCGGCTCGTCGAGCGAGGCGGACAGCTCCGCTTCGATTTCCTCGCGCGCCTTGGTCGCAATCGCCTTGCGGCCGCGATACTCTTCGGGACTGAAGGGTTCGAGATAGACGATCCGCAGGGTGAAGGTGCCCTTGCGCCCCATGACCCGCATGGCGTTGTTGAGGCCGCCTTCTTCGCCGACCCAGCCGATGAATTCCGCCACCTCGCCATAGTCGAGCACCACCGGCTGGACGAGCACGCCCGGCGGCGGCGGTTCGAGGACCGAGAGCATCGAGCTCTTGAACGGCAGCAGCGACTTGCCATCGGTGGTCGTGCCTTCGGGAAAGACCGTGACCGACCAATTGTCTGCCAGCGCTTCCTTCAGCGCGTTGATCTGTTCGGCCACGCCCATGCGGTTCTCGCGCTTGACGAAAACGGTGCGGTTGAGGCTGCACAGCCACCCGATCACCGGAACCTGCGAAAGCTCGTATTTGGCGACGAAGGCCGTCCCCGACGCGCCCGCAAGCGTGAGGATGTCGATCCACGAGACATGGTTGGCGATAAAGAACACGTCGCGCCGCAGCGGCGTGCCTTCGATCTTGGTCTTCGCCCCCACAACCCGCGCGGTGTAGCGCAGGAACAGCATGGGGAAGGGCGAGCCATAGGCAAAGACGCGGTAGAGATAGTGCAGCGGCACGAAGATCAGCAGCAGCACCAGAATGCCCAGCGTGCGCAGGATAAAGCGGATCCATTCGCGCGCATTGAGCGGCGTCTTCTCGCCTCGCATCGCTGCGACGCGCCGGGCTGAAAGTTTCGCCAGGCGCCGTTCGGCGCGGGCGACCCCCTTATCCTTCGCGGTCGAGGCGGACGCCATAAAGCTCCAGTCGGTGGTCGACGAGACGGTAGCCGAGCTTCTCGGCGATCTGTTTCTGCAGCGCTTCGATCTCCGGATCAACGAACTCGATGACGTTGCCCGATTCGACATCGATCAGGTGGTCGTGATGCGCTTCGGGTGCGGCTTCGTAGCGCGCGCGGCCATCGCCAAAATCGTGGCGATCGAGGATGCCGGCTTCCTCGAACAGGCGGACCGTGCGGTAGACGGTCGCGATCGAAATGCCGGAATCGATCTTGTTCGCCCGTTCGTGGAGCAGTTCCACATCGGGGTGGTCGTCGCTTTCGGACAGCACGCGCGCGATCACGCGGCGCTGTTCGGTGATGCGCAGACCCTTGTCGGCACACAATTGTTCAAGATCGATCTTCTGGTGCAATGGTGCTTCCCGAATGAAAAACGCCCCGTACCCTTATCGGGCCGGGGCGTTCTTCTCAAGGCGAACCGAGGGGCTTTATGCAGCCTTCTTCTTGCGACCGCGCTTCTGGCCGGGCTTGCGGCCAAGGCCGATCTTCACCGCCAGCTCGCGCCGCTTTTCGGCGTAGCTGGGAGCGACCATCGGATAGTCGGGCGGAAGGTTCCACCGCGCGCGGTATTCATCGGGGGTCATGTCGTAGGCGGTTTTAAGATGCCGCTTGAGCATCTTCATCTTCTTCCCGTCTTCGAGGCAGACAATGTAGTCCTTCTTGACCGAGGAACGAATGGGAACTGCCGGTTCCGGGGTTTCTTCCTGACTGACGTCTTTACCGAGGCCCGAAAGCGCCGAATAGATATTGGAGATCAGCGCCGGGACTTGATCCACGTCAACGTTGTTGTTGCTGACATGGGCCGCGACGATGTCCGAGGTAAGTGTAATAAGCGTCTCGGACATGTCCGTTTCGAACTCTTGCATCCTGTGCCCTTCTATACTGGGAATATTCTAGCAGGTGCGACCCCGGTACGTCCCATTGTATAAATTCGACAAGAAAATTGCAACTCGCTCGATTGTGGACACTTTCTGACGCATTGCTACAACTGGCGGGCGAAGGTTATGGCATCCAGAGTTTCGCCGGAAAGGGTCCGGTAGTAATCCCTGCGCCGCCCTATCGGGGCGAAGCCGCAGGCGCGGTAAAGACTTTCCGCCGGATTGTTGGCGCGCATTTCCAGGAAGACCTGCTCGGCGCCCGAAGCGCTGGCGCCCTCGACAAAGCGTTCGATCAGCGCGCGCCCAAGGCCCTTGCCGCGCGCTTCGGGGTGCACGGCGATCAGCAGCAGTTCTTCTTCCCCGGGCGCACGCCGCGCGAGGATGAACCCGGCGGCCGTGCTGCCCTTGGGTGGGGAATTGCCGTCATTATCGATCAGGATCGCGTAGCTGTGCGGCATGGCGAGCGAGTTCTCGACTTGCTGGCGGGTCCAGGCTTCGCGCCAATGGGGCTCGAAGCCGGCTTCCATGACCGCCATCAGCTGGTCGAGCTCGCTCATGCGCCGGGCCGCTTTGCATCCGGCGGGCGACCGTAGAGCGGAGCGAGGCTGTCGGTCAGCAGGCTCTCGTCCATGGAGAGGGCATGGGCCGCCTCGGGCAGGCGGACATCGGAAACCGGGGCGGGGGCGAGGGCGGCAAGCTCTTCCGCCTTCGATCCTGCAACCAGCGGGGCAGGGGGCAGGGCCGCGGCCGCATCGGGCGTGAGCGAGGCAAGCGCGCCCTGCGGTAATCCGTCCGTCCCATAGTCCTGCACGAACCATTCACCGTGCCCGCCGGTCATGCACACCCGGACAGGCTGACGCGCCATGGCCGCGACCAGCGCAAGCGTGGGATAGCCGCGCACCGTCGCGCCCCACGCAATGCCCAGCGCGCGGGCAACGGCGAGGCCAATGCGCACGCCGGTAAAGCTGCCGGGCCCGAGCGAGACGCGGATTTCGTCCGCGCGGCCCTTGTCCGGCAGCTCCGCAATCATGGGGACCAACCGTTCGGCATGCCCGCGGCCGAGCACTTCATGGCGCGCGTCGAGCAGCGCGCCGTCTTCGAACAGCGCGACCGAACAGGCCTCCGTGGCCGTTTCAATGGCGAGAATCCGCATAGCCGCGCCCTGCCTCAGGCGCGGGCGCGCTTCAAGTCAGGCGATGCGGTTGAAGGTATCGAATTCGGGCCGCGGGCTGCGATCGAAGATGCTTTTCGGGTCGCCATGGCCGATCGAGCAGATGAAATTGCTCTTGTGCTTCGGGTTGTCGCCGAAGAACGCCTTGTCGACCGCCTCGTTGTCGAAGCCCGACATCGGGCCGCAGTCGAGCCCCAGCGCGCGCGCGGCGAGCATGAGGTAGGCGCCCTGCAGGGAGGAATTGCGGAACGCGCCTTCCTTGCGGCCTTCCTCGTCGCCTTCGAACCAGCTCTTGGCGTCGGTGTGGGGGAACAGCCAGGGCAGTTCCTCGTGGAAATCGATGTCGTAGCCGATGATCGCGGTCACCGGCGCGGCCTTGATCTTGTCCTGGTTTCCTTCCGAAGCGCACTCGGCGAGCTTCGCCTTGGCTTCGTCCGACTTCACCCACACGATCCGCGCGGGCTGCATGTTGGCCGAAGTCGGCGCCATCTTGAGCAGCTCGTAAATGGCGTGGATTTCCTCGTCGCTCACCGGCGTGTCGAGCCAGCCGTTATAGCTGCGCGCATCGCGGAAGAGGATGTCGAGGGCGTCTGCGGAAAGCGTGTCGGCCAAGATGTCGTGTCCTTTGATCGGTAAAAGAGAAGTCAGGCTGCGCGGACTTCAACGACCTCGGGGACATAATGTTTCAGCAGGCCTTCGATGCCGTGCTTGAGCGTGGCGGTCGAGGACGGGCAGCCCGAGCACGCGCCCTGCATCTGCAGGTGGACGATCCCGTCGCGGTAGCCGCGGTACTGGATATCGCCGCCGTCGCCGGCAACTGCCGGACGCACACGGGTTTCGAGCAGTTCGTTGATCTGCGCGATGATATCGGCGTCTTCCTCGCGCTCCTCGACCAGCATGTCCTCGTCTTCGGCGGGCACCGAGATGCCGCCGGCGCTGCCGGGCGCGAAGAGCGGGGCCTGCGCCACGAAATGGTCGAGCAGGATCGCGAGAACCTGCGGCTTGAGGTCGGTCCAGTTGACGCCCGGCGCCGCCGTCACGGTGACGAAATCGCCGCCGAAGAAGACGTTCACGACCTCGCCCGTGTCGAAGATCGCCTGCGCCAGCGGGCTGGCTTCGGCGGCTTCCGGCGTCGCAAATTCGCGGGTGCCTTGGCCCATGACCTGCTGCCCGGGCAGGAACTTGAGGCTGGCAGGGTTCGGCGTGGTTTCGGTCTCGATGAACATGGGGCGCGATGTAGGGAGCGCTTGCCGCTGCGGCAAGCAAGGATCGCTTTGCGCGCTGACATTCACCTAGCCTTCACGCGTTGCCCCCCTATATGCCGTGCATGACCGATTTTTCGCGCGCCGTACGGCGTCTCGCGCTCGTCCTTCCCGCTGCCCTGCTTGCGCCGCAGCCCCTGCTTGCGCAGGACCCGGCCGCGCCCACGCCGCAATACACGACGCCCGAGGGCGGAACGCCGTGGATCTACGAGGGCAGCAACGTCCCGCGCGACGAAGAATGGACCTTTGGCGAGCTGCCCAACGGCTTGCGCTACGCGGTCCGCAAGAACGGCGTGCCGCCCGACCAGGTATCGGTCCGCGTGCGCATCGATGCAGGCTCGCTGCACGAGGAAGACAGCGAGCAGGGCTACGCGCACCTGCTCGAACACCTGCTGTTCCGCGAGAGCAAGTATCTGGGTCCCGCCGAAGCGATCCCGACCTGGCAGCGCCTTGGCGCGACCTTCGGTAGCGACACCAACGCCGAAACCAGCCCGACGCACACAGTTTTCAAGCTCGACCTGCCCAACACCGATACGGTGAAGCTCGCGGAAAGCATGAAGCTGCTGTCCGGCATGGTCCGCGAGCCCGTGCTGACCGACGCAAATGTGCGCGCCGAAGTGCCCATCGTGCTCGCCGAAAAGCGCGAACGCGGCGGTCCGGCAGAACGCGCGGGCAACGCCTCTCGCGAAGTGCTGTTCGCCGGCCAGCGGCTCGCCAACCGCGTGCCGATCGGCACCGAGGAGACGCTGACCGGTGCGACCGGGGCGAGCGTCTCGGCCTTCCACAAGCGCTGGTACCGGCCCGAAAACGTGGTGGTCGTGGCTGCGGGCGACATGGATCCGATGCAGCTTGCCGCAGAGATCGAGCGCTGGTTCGGCGACTGGCAGGGCGAGGGGCCGCATGTGCCCGCGCCCGATTTCGGCGATCCCGTCGCGCCGGCCGGAGCGGACGCTGCCAACCCGGTGGGCGAGGTCGGCGTGATCGTCGAGCCCGACCTGCCGCGGTCCTTCACCTACGCAATCATGCGCCCCTGGCGCCCGGTCCTCGACACGGTGGCCTATAACGAGGGCCTGCTGCGCGATGCGCTGGCGCAGGCGCTTATCAACCGCCGCCTTGAATCGCGCGCCCGTGCGGGCGGCAGCTTCCTCTACGCGCAGGTCACGCAGGACGACGTCAGCCGCTCGGCCGACATGACCTTCGTCAATTTCGCGCCGCTGACCGAGGATTGGGAAGCCGCGCTTGCCGACATCCGCGGTGTGATCGCCGATGCGCTGGCAACACCGCCCTCGCAGGAAGAGATCGACCGCGAGCTCGCCGAGTTCGAGATCATCTTCAAGAGCCAGGTCGAACAGCGCCGCGTGCTGCCCGGACCGCAGCTGGCCGACGATGTGGTCAACGCGGTCGATATCCGCGAAGCTATCGCTGCGCCGGAAACGGTGCTGCAGGTGTTCAATTCGATGCGCGCCACGGTCACGCCCGAACTCGTGCTGGAACATACGCGGGCGCTGTTTACCGGCGACGTGATCCGCTCCGCCTACGTCACGCCCGAGGCGGATGAGGCGAGCGATACCGCGCTGCGCACCGCGCTCCTCGAAACCGTCGACGCGGATGCGGGTGCGCGCATTGCTGCGCAGGCAATTTCCTTCGACGACCTGCCCCCGGTGGGCGAACCCGGCCAGATCAGGGCGCAGGGCCCACTCGGCATTCTCGATATCGAGAAGGTCGAATTTGCCAATGGCGTGAAAGCCATCCTGTGGTCCAACGATGCCGAACCCGGCCGCGTGGCGGTGAAAGTGCGTTTCGGCGCCGGCTTCCGCGCGATCGAGCCCGACCAGTCTGTATATGCCAACCTCGGCTATTCCGCGCTGATCGGCGCAGGGATCGGCGAGTTGGGGCAGGAAGAGCTCGACCGGCTCTCCACCGGCCGCAAGTTCGGCTTCGATTTCCAGACCGGCGACGGGGCCTTCACCTTCTACGCCCAGACGCGCGAGGCGGACCTGGAAGAACAGCTCTACCTCTTCGCCGCCAAGCTCGCCATGCCGGGCTGGGACCCCAATCCGGTCCTGCGCGCCAAGGCGGCGGGCAAGCTTGCCTACGAAAGCTACGCCACCAATCCCGGCGGCATCCTCTCGCGTGACCTCGAATACCTCCTGCGCGACAGCGACGACCGCTTCCTGACGCCGACGCCGGCCATGTTCGACGAGGCGACGCCGGAGGAATTCCGCGAAGTGTGGGAGCCGCTGCTGATGCAGGGGCCGGTCGAGGTGCTGGTGTTCGGCGAATTCGATATGGCCGAAACGATCGAGGCGCTGCGCAAGACCTTCGGCGCGCTCAAACCGCGCAGCGCGGCTCCGGCCGAAGTGCTCGAGCGTCCGGTGAGCTTCCCCGAAGGCGGCGAAACGGCCGTGCGTTACCATCGCGGCGATTCCAACCAGGCCGCTGCCGTGATCGCCTGGCCGAGCGGTGCGGGCGTCGACAACCTGCGCGAATCGCGCCACCTCGAAGTGCTGGCTTCGCTGTTCAACAACCGGCTGATGGACGCCATGCGCGAACATGCGGGCGCCAGCTATTCGCCGGTCGTGCGCTCCAGCTGGCCGAGCGATGTGAACAGCGGCGGGCGCATTGCCGCGCTCGCCCAGTTGCGCCCCGAGGATGTGCCGGTGTTCTTCGCCGAAGCGGAGAAAATCGCGCAGGATCTCGCCAGCGCGCCGGTGAGCGAGGACGAGTACAACCGCGTTGTCGAACCGCTGCGCCAGTATGTCAGCCGTGCGTCGACCGGAAACCTCTTCTGGCTCTACCAGCTCGAGGGCTCGACCGTGGATGACCGCCGGATCGACCTGCTGCGCTTCCTGCTGGCCGATTACACCCGCGTGCCGCCAGCCGATCTGCAGGCGCTGGCGCAGAAGTATTTCGGCAGCCGCGAAGGGTGGCGTCTTGCCGTCATTCCCGAAGGCCAGCCGCTGGCAACCGCGACCGGCGGGGCGCAGACCGCCTCCGGTCGCTAAGGGAAAAGCGCGCACTGCAATCGGCTTTTTAAGCTGGCCAAGCAAATGCTGCTTGCGACAAGAGGCGTGCTCGTCTGCTACACAGGCATACAAAGGCGCCAATTCCGGCGCTGCAGAATGGAATGAGTAATGGCTACCAATTGGGCACCCGAAAGCTGGCAGGGATTTGAGGCAAGGCACTTGCCCGAATATCCCGACGCCGCCGCGCTCGAGGCTGCGACCACCTCGCTTGAAACGCACCCGCCGCTGGTTTTCGCCGGCGAAGCGCGCGCGTTGAAGGCAGACCTTGCCGAAGTTGCCGAGGGGAAGGCCTTCCTGCTCCAGGGCGGCGATTGCGCGGAAAGCTTTGCCGAGTTCCATCCCAACAACATCCGCGATACCTTCCGCGTGCTGCTGCAGATGGCGGTCGTGATGACCTTCGCCAGCAAGAAGCCGGTGGTGAAGGTTGGCCGCATGGCCGGCCAGTTCGCCAAGCCGCGCAGCTCGAACACGGAAACGCAGGGCGATGTGACGCTGCCGAGCTACTTCGGTGACAACATCAACGGCATCGAGTTCGAGGAAGCCACCCGCACGAACGATCCGCAGCGCATGGTGCGCGCCTATTCGCAAGCCGCCGCCACGCTCAACCTGCTGCGCGCCTTTGCGACCGGGGGCTATGCGAACCTGCGCCAGGTGCACCAGTGGACGCTCGAATTCATGGGCCGCAGCCCATGGGCGGACAAGTTCTCCGACATCGCCGACCGCATCGGCGAAGCGCTCGACTTCATGGAAGCCTGCGGGGTGAACCCGGAAACGCTGCCGCAATTGCAGCGCACCAGCTTCTACACCAGCCACGAGGCGCTGCTGCTGCCCTACGAACAGGCGCTGACCCGCCGCGACAGCCTGACCGGCGACTGGTACGACACCAGCGCGCATATGGTCTGGATCGGCGACCGCACCCGCTTCGAAGGCAGCGCGCATGTCGAGTTCTGCCGCGGCATCGGCAATCCGCTGGGCATGAAATGCGGGCCGAGCCTGGAAACCGATGCGCTGCTGAAGCTGCTCGACACGCTGAACCCGGCGCGCGAGCCGGGCCGCATCACGCTGATCAGCCGCTTCGGCCACGACAAGGTGGAAGACGGCCTGCCGCGCCTGGTGCGCGCAGTGAAGGCCGAAGGGCACCCGGTGGTGTGGAGCTGCGACCCGATGCACGGCAACGTCATCAAGTCGGACAGCGGCTACAAGACCCGTCCCTTCGATCGCATCCTGACCGAAGTGAAGGGCTTCTTCGCCGTTCACCGCGCCGAAGGCACGCATCCGGGCGGCATCCATGTCGAGATGACCGGCCAGGACGTGACCGAATGCGTCGGCGGCGCCGTGGCGATCACCGACGAGGCGCTGAAGGACCGCTACCACACGCATTGCGACCCCCGCCTCAACGCGGCCCAGTCGCTCGAACTGGCGTTCCTGATCGCCGAAATGCTCAACGAAGAGCACAGCGTGCGACAGGCCGACGCTGCCTGAGACAGGGCGGCTTAGGCATTTCCCCTTAGGGCCGCTTCGCAAGTCCTTCAGCCTGATTGCGGCATCGCGTCCCTGAATGGAGGATGCGATGCCGCAACGCTATTGGATGGCCGTTCTGGTCGTGGTGAGCTGGGCGCTGGTGGCCGTGCCCGCTTTCCTTCAGCTCAGCGGTGAGGCGCAGCGGACCGGACGCTGGCTGGTGCTTGCGACGGCCGTCCCGCTGCTGGTGCTGCTGGTGCGCCAGCAGCGGGTCTCGCGGCATCTGGATGGCCGCAACCGCTCGCTCGCCGAAAACGTCAGCCAGATGGAGCTGGCCGAGGAGCTCGCAGGCGTCGGGCGCTGGTGCATCCTTGTGCAGACACGCCAGCACAAGTGGTCGGAGGAAATGTGCGCGATCACCGGGCTGAAGGAGGGCACGGCTCCGGACGATGCAGCTATCGCCACCCTGTTTCCCAACGGCCTCAGCCAGCTTGAAAGCACCACCTTCGCGCACCGCGAGGACCGCGACAGTTTCGTGGTGGAATTCGAGATCGAGAACCCGGAAAGCGGGGTGCGCATGCTACGCGCGCGGGCCCGAAACGGCTTTGCGCCCGATGGCACGCGCGAGCATATCTTCATGGTCGTGCGCGATGTGACCGAAGACTATTCGATGGTCACCGCGCTCGCCGAAGAACGCGAGGAGGCGCTGGCCGAGGCGGAGCGGCAAAGGCGCCTTGCCAGCACGGACCCGCTGACCGGCCTTGCAAACCGCCGCCACGCGATGGCCGAGCTCGACAGGATGATCGTGAACGCGCGGTCCAGCGGAACGCCGCTGTCGCTGCTGGTTTTCGATCTCGACCACTTCAAGGCGGTCAACGATACCCATGGCCATGCCGCAGGCGATGGGGTGCTGAAGGAAGTGGGCCGCATCGTCAGGCGTCACACAAGGGCGGGACAGCTCGCAGCCCGTATCGGCGGCGAGGAGTTCGTCTGCATCCTTCCCGGGCTCGCTGCCGGAGAGCTGGAGACGCTGGCGGAGCGGTTGCGGCTGGCGATCGAGGCCGGCACGGCACTCGCGCCCGTGCCCCCTGTTACCGCCAGCATAGGGTCCGCAACGCTCGAAGACGGGGAGACGAGCCTCACCTTCTTCGCCCGCGCGGATGCAGCGCTGTTTGCCGCCAAGCGCGCCGGCCGCAACCGGATTTCGCTCGCCGCCTAGACCGGCAACCAGCGCCCATTCGCTTGTTTCGGAAAGGCAATTTTCGCGCAAGCCTTCAAATCGTCACCCGGATAGGCCATGTAGTGGGGCGGGTGGCGATCTCCGGCATCCGCAAAGGGGAGGGACGGGCAATGCCCCAGGTCCAGCGCGCGCAACACTACGCCCTCGGGGAGGACCTCGAGCAGCGCTATGGCGCGGTGCGCACGCTGAGCGAGGCGCTGGTCGCCCCGCTGTCCGATGCCGATGCGACGATCCAGTCGATGGAGGATGCGAGCCCTGCCAAGTGGCATCTCGCGCACACGACCTGGTTCTGGGAAACCTTCCTGCTGCGTGACCATGCGGCAGGCTACCGGCTCTACAACGATGACTGGCCCTTCGTTTTCAACTCCTATTACGAGGCGGAGGGCGAGCGGATTGCGCGTTTCTCGCGCGGGATGCTCTCGCGCCCGACGCTGGAGGAGATCCTCGGCTGGCGCGCGCATGTCGATGCGGCGATGGAGCCGCTGTTCGACCGTGAGGAGCTGGCCCCGCTGATCGAGCTAGGCCTCTCGCATGAGCAGCAGCACCAGGAATTGCTGCTGACCGATATCAAGCATGCGCTGTTCCAGAACCCGCTCGGCGTCGCCATGTGGGATGGCGCGCCCGAACAGGCTACGACCCGCGAGCAGGGCTGGCACAGCCACCCCGGCGGCGTGGCGCGGATCGGCCACCAGAGCGACGGTTTCGCCTTCGACAACGAAGGCCCCGCGCACCGCGTTTTGCTTGAACCTTTTGCGCTTGCTTCGCGGCTGGTCACCAACGCGGAATGGGACGCCTTCATCGCCGATGGCGGCTACGCGACTGCGAGCCTGTGGCTCTCCGACGGATGGGCCTGGGTGCGCGAGAACGGCATTGCTGCACCGCTCTACTGGCGCGAGGGCGAACACTTCACCCATTCCGGCTGGCAGGAGCGCGACCCGCAGGCGCCCGTCACGCATATCTCCTATTTCGAAGCCGACGCCTTTGCGACCTGGGCCGGTAACCGATTGCCCACCGAGTTCGAATGGGAAGCCATAGCCCGCGGACAAGAGGGAGAGGCAGCCGCGCATGACCCCCACGGCGGAAACCAGCTGGACGGCGCCGCGCCTCCGCTTCCCTCAGGCAGCGAAGGGCTGTTCGGCGATTGCTGGCAGTTCACCCGCTCCGCCTACCTGCCCTATCCGCGTTTCCAGCCCGCGGCCGGCGCGGTGGGCGAATACAACGGCAAGTTCATGAGCGGCCAGTTCGTTCTGAAAGGCGCCAGCTGCGCCACCGCGCGCGGCCATTCGCGCGCCAGCTATCGCAATTTCTTCTACCCCCACCAGCGCTGGCAGTTCACCGGCCTCAGGCTGGCAAAGGACATTTGATGACCGCCAATTCCGGGATCGCCCTTGTTGACCTCGACGAGGACGGCGTCGACCGCGCGTTTCGTGCCGATGTGCTGGCGGGCCTGCGCCAGCGGCAGAAAGCCATCCCCGCGCGCTGGTTCTACGACGAGGAAGGCTCGCGCCTCTTCGAAGAGATCACCAAGGTCGAGGAATACTACCCCACCCGCGCCGAGACCGAGATCCTGACCGCGCAGGGCGAAGCCTTTGCCGATCTGATCGGGCCGGGCCGCGCGGTGGTCGAATTCGGCTCGGGCAGTTCGGTCAAGACACCGCTCGTGCTGCGCGCGATCGATCCGGCGGCCTATGTCCCGCTCGATATTTCGGGCGATTTCCTGCGCGCCAGCGCCGCTGCGCTGGGCGAGAAGTTCCCCGATCTCGACGTCCATCCCGTGGAAGCCGATTTCATGCGCCGCGTGCGCCTGCCCGATGCGGTCGCCCCGCTCAAGAAGCTCGGCTTCTTCCCCGGTTCGACCATTGGCAACATGGTCCCGCGCACCGCAGTCGACCTGCTGCGCTCGATGCGGGCAACGCTCGGCGCGGACGAGGGCGAGCGGCCCATGCTGCTCATCGGCATGGATCTGGTGAAGGACCGCAAGGTACTCGAAGCGGCCTATGACGACGCGAAGGGCATCACCGCGCGCTTCAACGCCAACCTGGTGACGCGGATCAACCGCGAGCTCGATGGCACGATTCCCGAAGACGCGCTGGAGCACCGGGCCGTGTGGAACGACACGCTGGCGCGCATCGAGATGCACCTGAAGGCCACGCGCGACATCGCTTTCGAGGTGTCGGGCGAGAGCTTCTCGATGAAGCAAGGCCAGACCATCCACACCGAAAACAGCCACAAGTTCACCCGGCGCAGCGCGAATATGCTGCTGCTCGCAGGCGGCTGGACCCCGGTGAAGCGCTGGCTCGACAGCGAGGAGCGTTTCTCGCTTATCCTCGCCAAATCGACCGAGCAGCGCGAGGCGCCCTGACAAAAGCGCCAAGCGGTTCATGGACGCGCCATAGGTGCGTTCCTATATGCCTCTCATGGAACTCGAGCCTGCCTTCAGCGCCGCCGCCGACACCCTTCGCGCGATCCCCCGCAGCGAGCTGCTGGTCGCCGCGGTGGCCGCCATGCTGCTGGGCTGGGTCGGCGCGATCGTGGCCAAGCGCTCGGCGCTCGGCGGTATCCTGCGCATGGCAAGCTCGCTGGCGCTGGGTCTCATCCTGATCACGGTGGTTCTGCAGCTCTCGCGTTTCGATCCGCGCTTCGACGTCGCGGTGCCGCAGATCGGCCTTCCCGAACAGGTGGTGTGGGGCGGCGAGACCCGCATCCCGCTGTCGCCTGATGGGCATTTCTGGGTCCGGGCCGAGGTGAACGGCGTGCCTGGCAATTTCATGATCGACACCGGCGCCACGCTCACCGCGATTTCCGAACCGCTGGCCGATCGCGCCGGGCTCGAACCGCGCCGTGGCGGCATCCCGATCATGCTCGGCACGGCCAACGGCACGGTGCAGGCCCATGTCGCCACGGTCGACAGCCTGACCTTCGGCAATGTCAGCGCCAGCGGCACCGATGCGGCGGTTGCGGAAAGCTTTGGCGACTTCAACGTGATCGGCATGAACGTCCTCGCACGGCTCGGTTCGTGGCGGGTGGAGGACAACACGCTGATCCTCGTCCCCAAGTCCGAGGATACGATTTCGTAAAATCCGGCGTTGGACCTTGCCGCCCAAGCCGCTAGGCCTTGGGTCGATGGATGGCCCGACGACGCTTCCCGACCCTCCGCCGCTCGGCCAGTTGCTGGGCGATGGGCCGGTTGCGCTGTTCCTCGATTTCGACGGCACGCTGGTGGATATCGCCCCGGCGCCTGACGCCATCCATGTCCCCCAAGGCCTGGCAGACCGCCTCCACGCCCTCGATGCGCGGATCGGCGGACGGCTTGCCGTGGTCAGCGGGCGGGCGCTCGACGATATCGAACGCCATGTCGGTGCGCTGGAGCTTGCGCGCGCGGGATCGCATGGGCTCCACCGGCTCCACGCCAACGGCCGCCCGGCGGGCGAGGCCCCCGAACCGCTCCCCGAAGCGGTGGTCGAGGCCCTGCGCACCTACGCCGCAGAGCACGGCCTGCGGTATGAGACCAAGGCCCATGGCGGCGCGCTGCATTATCGCCAGCGGCCCGAATGGGAGGACGCGGCGCAGGACTTCGCCGCAACGATCGCGCAGGATCACGGCCTTGCGGTCAAGCGGGGCAAGGCGGTTGCCGAGCTTGTCCGGCCCGGAGCCAGCAAGGAAGGCGCGGTCGAAGCCTTCATGAGCGATGCGCCCTTTGCCGGCGCGACGCCGATCTTCCTGGGCGACGATGTAACTGACGAAGACGGCTTTCGCGGTGCCGAACGCTTCGGCGGTTTCGGCATTGCCGTGGGCGAACGGGCGAGCGAGCGGGCACGATACCGCCTCGACAACGTTGCTGCAGTGCACCATTGGTTGGAGATATGATGCAGGCGGATCTTGAACTTTCTCCCATCGGCAATTGCCAGGTCAGCGCTCTGGTCGACACCGCGGGCGCTTTCGTGTGGGGCTGCGTGCCGCGTGTCGATGGCGATCCGGTGTTCTGTTCGCTCCTCAACGGCAGCGAGCGCGACCGGGGCATCTGGCGCTTCGAGCTGGAAGGGCAGACCCGCACATCGCAGCGTTACGAGCGCAACACCGCGATCCTCGTCACCCGGCTGGAAAGCGAGGACGGCAGCGCGGTAGAGATCCACGATTTCGCGCCGCGTTTCGAACGCTCGGGCCGGATGTACCGCCCGGTCGCCTACACGCGCATCGTGCGCCCCGTCGCCGGTGCGCCGCGCATGCGCGTGGTGCTGGCGCCGATGAAGGATTACGGCGCCGCGCTTGCCGAGACCACCAACGGCACCAACCATATCCGTTACCTGATCGGACCGCAGGCGCTGCGCCTGTCGACCGATGCGCCGGTGGGCTATGTCCTCGAAGGGCGCAGCTACCGGGTCGAAAGCGACCAGCACTTCTTCCTCGGCCCCGACGAGCCTTTCGTCGGCAACATCCGCAGTGAAGCGCGTCGCATGGAAGCGATGACGGCGCGTTACTGGCAGCACTGGGTGCGCGGGCTGCACATCCCGCTCGAATGGCAGGAAGAGGTCATTCGCGCGGCCATTGCGCTGAAGTTGTGCCAGCACGAGGAAACCGGCGCGATCGTCGCCGCGCTCACCACATCGATCCCGGAAGCCGCCAACACGCAGCGCAATTGGGATTACCGCTACTGCTGGATCCGCGACAGCTATTACACGGTGCAGGCGCTGAACCGGCTCGGCGCGCTCGACGTGCTGGAAAAGTACCTCGCCTATCTGCGCAATATCGTCGACCAGGCGCGCGGCGGGCAGATCCAGCCGCTCTATTCGGTCATGGGCGCGGACGAATTGCACGAGTTCGAGGCTGAGAACCTTGCCGGCTATCGCGGCATGGGCCCGGTACGGGTGGGCAACGCGGCCTACAAGCAGGTGCAATACGATTGCTACGGCCAGATCGTCATGCCGACGGCGCAGGCTTTCTTCGACACGCGCCTGCTGCGCATGGCGGACGAGCGCGATTTTGCGCATCTCGAGGAGGTTGGCGAAGCCGCCTGGGCCAAGCACGACAAGCCCGATGCGGGCCTGTGGGAATTCCGCACGCGGCAGGAAGTGCACACCTATTCCGCCGTCATGTGCTGGGCGGCCTGCGACCGGCTGGCCAATGTCGCCGCGCGGCTGGGCAAGGGCGACCGGGTGACCTTCTGGACCAAGCGCGCCGAGGCGATCCGCGCCAAGATCGAAAGCGAGGCCTGGGACGAGGAGGGCGAACACTACGGCGCCAGCTTCGAAAGCAACTACCTCGACGCGAGCCTGTTGCAGATGGTCGAGCTGCGCTTCCTCAAGCCCGATGACGCGCGCTTCGTGAAGACCTTTGCCGCGGTCGAGCGCGATTTGCGGCGCGGCAATCACATGCTGCGCTATGCCGCCGAGGATGATTTCGGCGCGCCCGAAACCGCGTTCAATGTGTGCACCTTCTGGCTGATCGAGGCGCTCACCCTGGTCGGTCGCAAGGAGGAAGCGCGCGATATCTTCTGTTCCATGCTAAGCCACACCACGCGCTCCGGCCTGCTCAGCGAAGATCTCGATTACGAAACCGACGAGCTGTGGGGGAACTTCCCGCAGACCTACTCGCTGGTCGGTATAATCAACTGCGCCGGGCTGTTGAGCAAACCGTGGAGTGAAGTGCGCTGACCGATCCATCCCGTCTTGTCGTCATTTCCAACCGCGTCGCGGTGCCCAAGGCGCGCGGCGCCGCCGGAGCGCAGGGCGGCCTTGCCGGGGCGCTTCACGCAGCGCTCAAATCGCGCAAGGGCTTGTGGTTCGGCTGGTCGGGCCAGCAAAGCGAAAGCGGGCGCACCGGGAATATCGACACGCAGACGAGCGACGGCGTGACCACCGCGACGATCGACCTGTCGGAACGCGACATCGAGGAATATTACAACGGCTACGCCAATTCGACGCTGTGGCCGCTGTTCCACTACCGCCTCGACCTCGCGCAATATGAGCGCGAGACGGGAAAGGGCTATGAGCGCGTCAACGAACGTTTTGCCGAGCTTTCCGCTCCGCTGATCGAGCCCGACGACGTGGTGTGGGTGCACGATTACCACCTGATCCCGCTGGGCGAGCGGCTGCGCGCGCGCGGGCTCAAGAACAAGATCGGGTTCTTCCTCCACATACCCTGGCCGCCCACGCGCCTGTTCGTCTCGCTGCCCTATCACGAACGGCTGGTGCGCACGCTGCTGGCCTATGACGTGGTCGGCTTCCAGACCGAGGAGTGGCTCGACAGCTTCCTGCACTATTGCGAGAACGAGTTCGGCGCGGTGGTCGACAAGGCCAAGGGCACGATCACCTTCGAAGGTCACACCACCATCGCGCGGGCCTATCCCATCGGCATCGACTGGGATCATTTCTCCGCGCTCGGCGATACCAAGGAGGCCTGGAAGGCGGAGCAGCGGCTCGTAGCCTCGACCCGCGGCCGTACGGCTATGATCGGCGTGGACCGGCTCGATTATTCCAAGGGGCTTCCCGAACGCATCGACGGGATCGGGCGCTTCTTCGACCAGAACGAGGAACGCGTGCGCGACCTTGTCTTCGTGCAGATCGCCCCGCCAAGCCGCGAGGATGTCGACAGCTACCAGAAGATCCGCGCCGAGCTTGAACAGAAGTGCGGCCAGATCAACGGCGCGCGCAGCGAAGTCGACCTGGTGCCGATCCGTTATGTGAACCGCGGATACAGCCACGGCGAGCTCTACGGGTTCTTCCGCGCCTCCAAGATCGGCCTCGTCACGCCCCTGCGCGACGGGATGAACCTGGTGGCCAAGGAATATGTCGCGGCGCAGGACCCGGAAGACCCGGGCGTTCTCATCCTCTCGCGCTTTGCCGGCGCTGCCGCGCAGCTCGAAGATGCGGTGCTGGTCAATCCGCACAGCCCGGACGATATCGCCCATGCGATCCGCACCGCGCTCGACATGCCGCTGGAAGAGCGCAAGGCGCGCTATCAAAAGATGATCGCCACCGTGCGCGACGACAATGTGCAGGACTGGACGAGAGGCTTTCTCAAGGACCTCGGCGTGGCCTAGAGCGCGCGCTGTCGGTGCGGCACATCGCCCCAGCCGGAATTGTCGCGCAGGACATCGCGCAGGTCGCGGTGTTGCGGCCGTTCGGCCCGCGCGGCGAGCACCAGCTTGACCTTGTGCAGCAGGAACTTGGGATCGAAGGGCTTGCGCAAATAATCCTGCGCGCCGTTGTACAGCGCCGCCGCCTCGTCTTCGGCCCCGGTAATGCCGGTGAACATGATCACCGGAAGATCGTAATTGCGCTCCGAACTGCGCAGCGCGCGCAGCACCTGGCCGCCGGTCATGCCGGGCATGTCCTGGTCGAGGAGCAGGAGATCGGGCCGCCGCCATTTGAGCAGCGAGAGCGCTTCTTCGCCGCTCGTCACCCAGCCGCAGGCGTGCCCGGCGTCGATCAGCGCACCGGCGGCGATTTCGGCAACAATCTCATC
Organism: Qipengyuania flava; assembly: GCF_019448255.1. Lineage (NCBI taxonomy): Bacteria > Pseudomonadati > Pseudomonadota > Alphaproteobacteria > Sphingomonadales > Erythrobacteraceae > Qipengyuania > Qipengyuania flava. Next base: position 2,164,712 of record NZ_CP080410.1, on the reverse strand, counting down.
GTCATCCACTATCAGGACATGGGCCATACAATCGATCTCCTTGCGCCGCCCGCATAGGCGCAAGGCTTGGCCGCCCGGTATCCGGATGACTACGGAGAATTGCGCATGTCCCGCCGCGCTGCCACCGTCGCGCGCATGATTCGCGATCCATTCCTCGAAACCCAGGGCATCCACAATTTCCGCGACTACGGCGGCTGGAAAACGCGCGGGGGCGGCACGGTGAAGACCGGCCTGCTCTACCGCTCGGGCCATCATGTCGAGGCGACCGACGAGGACCTTGCTGCCATTGCGCCGCTCGGCATCCACACGGTGATCGACCTGCGCGGAGAGAGCGAGCGTTCGGCCAACCCCTGCCGCCGGGTGCAGGGCTTCGATGGCGAGGTCGTGTTCTACGAGGGCGAGACCACCAGCAGCCCCCCGCACATGGATATCGATCCCGAGATGACCGCGAGCGACTTCGCGCGCGAACGCATGCTGGCGGTCTACACCCGCATGCCCGACAACCCGGCGATGATCGACATGTTCGGTCGCTATCTCAACATCCTGGTCGAACGCGAAGGGGCGAGCCTCGTCCATTGCTACGCCGGCAAGGACCGCACGGGCGTTGCGGCGACCATGCTGCTCCACATCCTCGGCGTGTCCGAAGACGACCAGCGCCGCGAGTTCCTGCGCACCAACGAAAGCCCGACCTTCGATATCCTTGCCCGCCAGTCGCTGCCCGGCATCGAGGCGCGGCTTGGGCGCAAGCTCGACGAAGGCGCGGCGAAGGACCTGCTCGGCGTGCGCGAGGAGTATCTCGACCGCTATCTCGAGATCGCGAGCGAGCGACACGGCAGCTTCGACGGCTATCTGGAAAAGGCGATAGGTGTGGATGACGCGCTGCGAGATGCATTGATTGCACGCTTCGTGGCGTGACTCAGCGCCCCACGCTTCCCATATAGCGGGCAACACGCATTCAGACTGACGGAATTTACGACATGGCTACCCATCGCACCAAGATGCTCATCATCGGCTCGGGCCCGGCGGGCTACTCCGCCGCCATCTACGGCGCGCGCGCGATGATGGAGCCGATCGTGGTCCAGGGCCTCCAGCCCGGCGGCCAGCTGACCATCACCACCGATGTCGAGAACTACCCCGGCTTTGCCGACGTCATCCAGGGTCCCTGGCTGATGGAGCAGATGCAGAAGCAGGCCGAACATGTCGGCACGCGGATGATGTGGGACACGATCGTCGATGTCGACGTCTCTAACGGCTCGCCCTTCAAGGCGGTCGGCGACAGCGGCGACGAGTATATCGCAGACGTCCTCGTGATTGCCACCGGCGCGCAGGCGAAATGGCTTGGCGTTCCGGGCGAGCAGGAGCTGGGCGGCAAGGGCGTTTCGGCCTGCGCCACCTGCGACGGGTTCTTCTACCGCGGCAAGAAGGTTGCCGTGATCGGCGGCGGCAACACTGCGGTCGAGGAAGCGCTCTACCTCACCAACCATTCGGACGATGTGACGCTGATCCACCGCCGCGACGAACTGCGCGCGGAAAAGATCCTGCAGGAACGCTTGCTCAACCACCCGAAGATCACGGTGATCTGGAACAAGACGGTCGACAGCTTCGAGGCTGGCGACAATGGCGCGCTGCACCACCTCAACCTGCGCGACACGCAGACCGGCGATGCGAGCACGCTGGAAGTCGACGGCGCCTTCGTCGCCATCGGCCACGCGCCTGCGACCGAGCTGTTCAAGGGCAAGCTGCCGATGGACGAGAGCGGGTACCTGCTCACCGAAGCGGGTTCACCCAAGACCGATGTGCCGGGCGTGTTCGCGGCCGGAGACGTGACGGATCACGTCTACCGCCAGGCCGTGACGGCGGCGGGCATGGGCTGCATGGCCGCGCTCGACGCGGAGCGCTTCATTGCTGGTCTGGAAATGGACGCCGATGGCCATGTGCACGAGGCCGAAGCGGCGGAGTAAGCTCTCGCTAGAAGAAAAGAATGGCCGGCCCCGCACCAAGCGAGGCCGGCCTTTTCTTAGTCACAGGTGGATGTCCTAGAGGTGGATGTCGAACACCACGATGGCGGCGTGGAAGATCAGCACCATCAGCGCCACGCTCGACAGCGCGTAAAGCACGAAGCGCACCATCACGACATTCGCGGTCGCCTGGACCAGCGAGTGAATGACGCGCAGTCCCACGTAGATCCACGCGATCAGGGCGTTCATCCCGTCGCCATACCCGACCATCGCCAGCACAAGCGCCACCGCGTAGAACACGGTCGGCGCTTCGTGCAGGTGGTTGTAATTATGGGCTTTCCACTGCGCTTCCGGGGGCAGCGCCTCGTCGAGCTTGCCCGTCTGGCGGGCGTCGTTCGGCTCGATACCGGCCTTGCTCATCGCCGGGATACGCACGGCGTACATCCACAGCCACATGACCATGGTCCAGGCAAGCAGCGCGACGACCGGCTGCAGGATTTGCGACTCTATCATCAGGAAATCTCCGTCAGGCCGGTGCTAGGCCGGGATCGTGGAACACGGTCAGCGCGACCGCGCGATAGGCAAGGTAGACAAGCGCCAGCGTCGAGAGGACGAACAGCGCGAAACGCACGCCGACCACGTTGACGAGGGCTTGCCAGAGCGAGTGGACGATGCGGATGCCGACATAAATCCAGGCCGCCAGCGCATCGGTTGCGCTGGGACCCATCAGGGCGATGATGACCACCGCCGCGTAGAAAATCGTCGGCTGTTCCATCAGGTGGGCGTAATTGTGCGACTTCCAGTTCACCTTGTCCGGGATCACCCCTTCAAGGTCCTGGCCGCGCCCACCGGGCTTGGCGTTCTTGAGGTCCATGCCGCTCTTCGCCATGGCCGGGAACCGCGTGAACGCGGTCCAGAACAGCATGACGAGCGACCACGCGACGAGCACCGCTGCCGGTGCAAGCATCTGGGCTAGCATTGTTGTATTCTCCCTCCTCGACCCTTGCTGGCAAACTGCTGTGTGCCCGAGGGATTGTCAAACGATCCTAGGCGCCTGCCAGCGTCGCGGCAAAGCTTGCGGCATCGGTGTTGCCGCCGGTGATGAGGATCACCGTGTCCTCGTCGAGCTCGACCTTGCCTGCGAGCGCCGCTGCCAGCGCCGCCGCGCCGCCCGGTTCGACGACGAGGTTGAGCTTGGCGAACGCAAAGCGTTGCGCGGCGCGAACCTCTTCGTCGGTGACGGCAACGCCCGGCTCGGCGCGGTCTGACAGGACGGAAAGGTTGATCGGCTTGGTCGCATCGGGCTGCAGCGCGTCGCAAATGGTGCTGGGTGGATCCTCGCCAACGCGCACCACCTCGCCTGCCTCCAGCGCCTGGCCGACCATGTCCCAGCCGACCGGCTCGACCACGTGGATTGCCGCTTCGGGGCAGGCGAGGGCGAGGCCTGCGGCAAGGCCGCCTCCGCCGCAGCAGGCGAGAAGGCGCGACGGGCTGCGTCCGAGCTGGTCTTCGATCTCGACGCCCGCGCTTCCCTGCCCCTCGATCACCCAGGGGTCGCCAAAGGCGTGGACCAGCACCGCGCCGCTCTCCTCGATCAGCTTGGCAGCCACCTCGTCGCGGTCCTCGCCCGGGCGTTCGTAAAGGACGATGTCTGCGCCCAGGGCGCGCGTCGCCTCCAGCTTCACCTTGGGCGCGTTGCGCGGCATGACGATGGTCGCGCGGATGCCGAGCCGCCGTGCGGCCCAGGCAACGCCCTGCGCGTGGTTGCCTGAGGAGACCGCGACGACACCGCGCGCCTTCTCTTCGTCCGTCAGGTTCGACAGGCGCCACCAGCCCCCGCGAATCTTGAACGCGCCCACCGGTTGCAGGCTCTCGGCCTTCACGTGGCAGTTCACACCGTCGATCTCGACCGGGAGGAGCGGCGTCGGCGGAAGGATACGGCCGATGGAATCGGCAGCGGCGAGAACCCCTTCGCGGGTCGGATTGCGCATATCGGTGTGGATCATTTGGCGGGCCTAACGCATTTCGCTAGGGGGCGCTCGCAAGATTCGATTTTTACGAAGAGGAATTTCCATGTCGACAGTCCTGGTGATCGGTGCGGGCGGCGTCAGCTCCGTCTGCGTCCACAAGATGGCGATGAACGCCGACATCTTCTCCGACATCCACCTCGCCAGCCGCACCAAGTCGAAGTGCGAGGCGATCGCCGCCTCGGTGAAGGAGCGCACGGGCGAGAGCGTTGCGACTTACGAGATCGACGCCGAAGAAGTGCCCGCGATGGTCAACCTCATCCGCAAGGTGCAGCCGAGCCTCGTCGTCAACCTCGCGCTGCCCTACCAGGACCTGCCGATCATGGACGCCTGCCTCGAAGCGGGCGTCGACTACCTCGACACCGCCAATTACGAGCCGAAGGACGAGGCCAAGTTCGAATACAAGTGGCAGTGGGCCTATCACGACCGCTTCAAGGAAGCGGGGTTGATGGCGCTGCTGGGGTCGGGCTTCGATCCGGGCGTGACCAGCGTCTTCACCATGTGGCTGAAGAAGCACAAGCTGAAGACCATCCGCCAGCTCGACATCCTCGACTGCAACGGCGGCGACCACGGGCAGGCGTTTGCGACCAATTTCAACCCGGAAATCAACATCCGCGAAGTGACAGCGCCCGCGCGTCACTGGGAAGACGGCGAGTGGGTCGAAACCCCGGCGATGGGCAAGAAGGTCGAGTTCGACTTCGAGGCCGTGGGCCCGAAGAACATGTACATGATGTACCATGAGGAGCTCGAAAGCCTTGCAAAGTTCAATCCCGAACTCGAACGCGCGCGCTTCTGGATGACCTTCGGCGATGAGTACATCAAGCACCTCACCGTGCTGCAGAACGTCGGCATGACCGGGATCGAGCCGATCCGCTACCAGGGCAAGGACATCATCCCGCTGCAGTTCCTCGCCGCCGTGCTGCCCAAGCCCGAAACGCTGGGCGAGACGACCAAGGGCAACACCAACATCGGTGTTATCGCCACCGGCGAAGCGCTCGACGGGTCGGGTGAGAAGACCTTCTACATCAACAATATCTGCAGCCACGAGGCCGCCTACGAGGAAACCGGCAACCAGGCGGTTTCCTATACCACGGGCGTGCCTGCGATGATCGGCAGCGCCATGATGGTCACCGGCAAGTGGGCAGGCGACGGCGTGTTCAACATGGAAGAAATGGACCCCGATCCCTTCATGGACATGCTCAACGCCCACGGCCTGCCCTGGCAGGTCAAGGAACTCGGCGGCCCGGTCGACTTCTGATGCGCAGCGCGCTGGCCGCAAGTGTCCTTCTGGCGCTCGCGGCCTGCGGTGCGCCCGAGCGCGAGGAGGCCCCGCGCGCGGTCATCGACGAGAGCTGGCCCACCATTCCCGAAGGCGCGGTCTTCGGGCAGGTCAGCGCGGTCGAGGTCGACAGCCACGGCCATGTTTTCGTGCTCCACCGCGCAGGGCGCGAATGGGAAGAGCCGTTTCCTGCCGAACCGATAGCCGAGCCGACCGTGTTCATGTTTTCGCCGGGCGGCGCGCTGCTGGCGAAATGGGGCGCGGGCGCTTTCGTGATGCCGCACGGCCTCTCGATCGACGCAGGCGACACCATCTGGATCACCGATGTCGCGCACGAGCAGGTGTTTGCCTTCAGCCACGATGGCGAGGAGCAAATGGTGCTCGGCGAACGCGGCGTCAGCGCGCAGGACGATAGCCATTTCGGCCGGCCGGCGGATATTGCCTTCCTCGGCAACCGGGTGCTGGTGGCCGATGGCTATGTGAACACGCGCGTGGCGGAGTTCGACCGCAGCGGCGCCTTCCTGCGCGAATGGGGCGAGTTCTCGACCGCCCACGGCATCGCGGTGGATGAAGAACGCATCTATGTCGCCGACCGCGAAAACGCGCGTATCCAGGTCTTCTCGCTTGAGGGCGAACTGCTCGAAACGCGCAGCTCCCCCGGTGGCAACTACACCTATGGCCTCGCGACGCTGGGCGGCGGGTGGTTGGCTGCGGTCGAGGGACGCGACGGGGCCGACCGCACCGGGGCAATCGTGCGGGTTTATCGCCCGGACGGCGCGCTCGACCGGTCCTTCGACGTGGGGCTCGAGGGCGAGGGCGCGAGCCTCGGGCACGATATCGCCATCGGACGCGACGGCTACGCCTATGTCACCGATGTCTACGGCAACCGGGTGGTCCGCTTCAGCCTCGCACGCGCAGCCGAGTAGCGCGCTGTTCGATTGCGCGGGGCGCTGCTAGGCTCCGCACCACAATGGCAACACGCAAGCTGCAACAGAGAACGCTCGACACCCGCGCCGCGATCATGGCGGCGGGCGCGCAGCTCTTCGCGACCAAGGGCTATGCCGAGACCGGCGTGCGCGACATTGCCGAGGCGGCCGACTGCAACCAGGCGCTGGTGTCCTACCATTTCGGCGGCAAGGGCGGGCTCTACGACGCAATCCTGGCCGATGCGGTAGGCCGCGCGCAGGCAATCGCGGCCGAGGGCATGGGTGAGGGCGATCCGGTGCGCGCGCTGGTGCACACCTTTGCCCGCGCCATCGGCTCGACGCCGCATCTCGTGCCGATGCTGCTGCGCGAATACATGGCGCCCGACCGGATGCTCAATCCCGAAACCTCGCGCACGCTGCTCGGCATGATGGAGCTGACCCGCGGCGTTCTGGATGCGCTGCCCGATGGCGCGCCGGCCAAGTCCTGGGACCCGCAGATCGTCCACCTTTCCATCGTCGGGCCGCTGATCCTCTTCCTCGTCGCCACTCCGGTGCGCGAAGCGGTGATGCGCGAGGTGGAAGGCGTCTCCACCCCTACGCTCGACCAGTTTGCCGACGGGCTCGCCACGATCATGGAGCGCGCCTTGGAGTAAATTAAACGCTTGCTTAAAATATGACGGAGTGTATTACCGCCCTATTACAGCAATAGGGAGTGTGTTATGCGTATGACGTCGATGATGCTGGCCGGCCTTGCCGCGCTGGCGGTGCCGGGAGGGGCTATGGCCCAGGACAACAACCAGGTCGAACAGCAGGCCGTCGTGAGCGAGGCGGACCGCGCGCGGGCGGAAACCCTGCTGCGCGAATTGGCGAGCGAGCATGTCTCAGATCCCATGGCGATCGATGCGACCTTCGGCATCAAGCTCGGCCAGCACTGGTGGACGGTGACGGTCGAGCGCAAGGAAACCCCTTCGGCGCGCGGCCGCCTGACCGATCACAGCTTCGGGCCGCACGGCGTGGCGCTCCGGGCCGGCAAGCCTGCGACCCCGACCTGGTATTTCGAGATTGCCAGCCTCGCCGTGCTCGAAAAGATCGCCAGCGGCGAAGTGAACGCCGGCACCGCCGCCATGCAGAGCTTCGGCAGCGACCGCGTGGGCGTGGAGACGCGCGACATGGACGGCTTCAAATCCACTTCGGGCGACGAGGGCGACATGTATCTCGTGCTCTCGCACTTCTTCACAAAGGGCGTGCCCGAAGTGACGCGCTTCGGCCGCGACAATGCGCTCAAGACCCACGGCGCACAGGCGACCGCGCTGCACATGATGAAGGGTTTTCGCGTGATGCATTTCACCATCGGCGCAAGCGAGGTGGTGAACGAGGACGCGCGGCTCGAATTCGGCCAGGTGCCGAATCTGTTTATCGTCACTTCTGGCAAGGGCACGCTGCATTCGAACGACGGGCCGATGCGTATGGAGAAGGGCATGAGCATCTTCATCGCGCCCTTCGTGAAGCACAAGATCGTCAACGATGGGGATGAACCGCTAGAAGGCGTGCTCGTGCTCTATGGCGACAATTCCGACTTCGCTTTCGGCACGTCCTATCCTTCTTACCTGCAGGACCTCAACGAATTCCACCGGACCTATCCCTTCGGCACGCCGAAGCCCAAGGCCGAGTAGGCCCACAACCGCTTTTCGCGGGGACGCGAAGGCGCTAGGGGCGCGGGCATGGAAACCAAAGCCGGCGACCCGGGCGCCTTCGCCCATTTCGACCTCAACCGCGTCGACAGCCCCGCATTCGTCGTGGACGCTGCACGGCTGCGGGCCAATTGCCAGATCCTGGCCGACATCCGCGACGAAGCGGACATCAAGGTCCTCGCCGCGCTGAAAGCCTTCTCCATGTGGTCGACCGCGCCGATCATCGGCGAATATCTCGACGGCGTGTGCACCTCGGGCCTGTGGGAAGCGCGCCTCGCGAGCGAATTCTACGATGGCGAGATCGCGACCTATTCGGCTGCCTACAAGCCGGAAGAGCTGGAAGAGGTCCTGCGCCTGTCGGACCACGTCATCTTCAATTCGCCCGGCCAGCTCGAACGCGCCACGCTGATCCTCGAACAGGCGCGCGCGGCAGGGCAGGATTTCGATGTCGGCCTGCGCATCAACCCGATGCACGCGACCGGCGAGGTGCCGCGTTACGACCCGTCCAGCCCCGGCAGCCGCCTCGGCTTCCCGATGGACCAGCTGACGCCCGAGATCATGGCGCAGGTCGATGGCATCCACTTCCACAATCTGTGCGAACAGGACTTCGAGCCTCTCCACGCCACCTGGGACAAGGTGTTCGACGCGATCGAGCCGTGGTTCGGGCATCTGAAGTGGATCAACATGGGCGGCGGCCACCACATCACCCGCGCCGATTACCAGCGCGAGGAGCTGGTCGAGTTCCTGAAGGACGCCATGGAAGACACGGGCGCGGAAATCTACCTCGAACCGGGCGAGGCGGTGGCGCTTGATGCGGGCATCCTCGTCGGCACCATCCTCGACACCGGCTTCAACGGCGTGCCCATCGCGGTCGCGGACATTTCGGCCACCTGCCACATGCCCGACGTGATCGAGGCGCCCTATCGCCCGGCCATGCTCGGCGAGAGCACCGATCACGAGACGCCCGAAGTGCGCATCGGCGGCCCCTCCTGCCTCGCGGGCGATGTCATCGGCGACTACCGCATTGCCGGCGGTGCCGAGGTCGGCAAGCGCTTCGCCTTCCTCGACCAGGCGCATTATTCGATGGTCAAGACCAACACCTTCAACGGCGTGCAGCTGCCCAGCATCTACCTGTGGGACAGCGACACCGACCAGCTCGAGCTGGTGAAGGAGTTCGGCTACGACACCTTCCGCGACCGACTGAGCTAGGCAGCGCTCAGCCTTCGGCCGGTCGGATCCGGTTCAGTGTCAGCGCAAGGTCGGCGATGCGCGAGAACTGCCCGATCGTCTGGGCGACCATCGCGCGGTCGGCTCCGGGGTCGAGCGACCCGCTTTCGAACTGGTTGCCGCTTTCCAGCGCCAGCACCATGCGCCCGCCGGTGAACACCACCGCGCTGTTCTTGCCCTTGAAGGCGTGTTCCAGCGACATCAGGCGCTCGACATATTCGGGGTGGATCAGCCAGCGCGCTTCGGTGGGATCGCTGGTGTAGACATCGTAGCGATCCTCGAACTGGGGGCTGACCATGTCGGCGCGCTGCAGCTCGATCCCGTCCAATTTGATGGAGTCCTTCGACCCGCCGAAAAAGCGCTTGAACTGCCCATTGCGCGCCAGCAGCGTCGTGCCGTGGAAGGGCTGGTCGAACTGGATCGCCACGATGGCGCCGCGAAACACGGTGACCCAGCGCCGGTTCTTGCCTGACCCGCGCCGCTCCTGCAGATGCGCTTCGTGCAGGGTGAAGGCGTGGCCCGCGGTCTCGCCCTCCCACAGGTCTTCGAAATCGCTCTTCTGGTGCTTAGGCAGGAGCGCGAAGGCGCGGGCGGTCTCGAAGGCTTCACTGTCTTCGCAATCGTGATGGTACTGCAGCCCCAGCGCCCCGGCGATGGCTTCGTTGATGCCCGTCTTGACCCGCTTTTTCGCTTCGCGCTTCGGCCCCTGCGTCCACACCCACGCACCGCCAAAGGCGATCGCGCACAGCCACAGCTTGGGGCCGAGCTCGAAGGGGACGAGGATGAGGAAGAACGCCGCCAGCGGAAGCAGGACCATGCCCGCCTTCCAGACCCGGTCCCACGACTGCGCGATGGCGTCCGCGCGGGTTTGCGCCTGCTCCTGCAGCCACATGCCCAGATCGCCCGCCATCAGCCGGTCGGCGTCGGGATACTCGATCACGCCCTACTTCCCCCGTTAACCCATTGCCCCTATCATAGCGGGGCAATCGCAAATGGGGGGTAAAACGTGGATCTCTTTGGTTTCGTCATCCTGGGCCTAGTTGCCCTGCTCGTGATCCTCGTCATCGGTATCTACAACCGGCTGGTCGCGCTGCGCCAGAACGTGCGGCAGGGTGTGGCCGATATCGATGCGCAGCTGCGCCAGCGGCACGATCTCATACCCAACCTCGTCAACACGGTGAAGGGCTATGCCGGCCACGAGCAGGAAACTCTCCAGCAGGTGATCGAAGCACGCGCCAAGGCCGCGAGCGGGCCGATGTCCTCGGGCGATGAACAGCAGCTGCGCGTCGCGCTCGACCGGTTGCTGGCGCTGGGCGAAGCCTATCCCGACCTCAAGGCCTCGGCCAACTTTCAGGAACTCCAGCAGGAACTGACCCATGTGGAAGACAAGCTGGCCGCCGCCCGCCGCGCGCTGAACGCGGCCGTTTCGCGCTACAACACCGGGCGCGAAAGCTTCCCGGCGATCCTGTTTGCCGGTGCGCTCGGCTTCAAGGAGGCGGATTTCCACCGCCTCGACGACAGCGAGAAGGGCACGGTCGACCAGGTCCCCCAGGTCGCCTTCTAACAAGGCCCTTTCCCGGCAACAGCCCACCGCACAAGCGCCCCGGCGCAACCTTTGCGGTCCTTGCGCATTTAAGCTGCATATTCACTTGCGGCCCATGAGAATCCGTCTATATGCGCCGCTCCCGCTGCCCCAAGGGGACTTCCTAACCGCAAGGCAGCTTGTCGTTTCATGGTCCACACGGACCGTTTAGGGGGTCCCTTGAGTTGCGCACATTTCCCGACGCCAAGGCTGTAGTCCGCGCCCTTTCGCCGGACGAACCGATCATCCTCAATCGCCCGCACGCCGCCGCGCGCGCTGCCCGTTTCTTCGTCGAGAAGTTTCCGGGCAAGTCGCTCTATGCGGTGAAGGCGAACCCCTCGCCCGATCTCCTGCAGATCCTGTGGGACAACGGCGTCACGCATTACGACGTGGCCTCGATCGCCGAAGTGCGCCTGGTGCGCGCCACGCTGCCCGATGCCGTGCTATGCTTCATGCACCCGGTGAAGGGGCCGCGCGCGATTGCCGAAGCCTATCACCAGCACGGCGTGAAGACCTTCAGCCTCGACAGCGTCGAGGAACTGGAAAAGATCGTCGAGGCCTGCCGCGGCGAGGATGGCGAACCGGCAAAGGACCTGCGCCTGTGCATTCGCCTGCGCGTCTCGAGCGAATATTCCGAGCTCAGCCTCGCCTCGAAGTTCGGCTGCGACCTGACCGAAGCGCCCGAGCTGCTGCAGCTCACGCGCCAGCATGCCGACTGGCTCGGCGTGTGCTTCCACGTGGGCAGCCAGGCGATGACGCCGTTTGCCTATGTCCAGGCGCTGGAGCGCGTGCGCGTTGCCATTGGCGAAGCATCGGTGGTCATCGACATGGTCGATGTCGGCGGCGGTTTCCCGTCCGTCTATCCGGGCATGGAGCCTCCGCCGCTGGAGGACTATTTCCAGATCATCCACCAGAACTTCTACAACCTGCCGGTCGCCTACAACGCCGAGCTCTGGTGCGAGCCGGGCCGTGCGCTGTGCGCCGAATACAGCTCGCTGATCGTCAAGGTCGAGAAGCGCCGCGGCGAAGAACTCTACATCAACGACGGCGCTTATGGCGCGCTGTTCGATGCAGCCCACGTGGACTGGAAATTCCCCGTCCGTGCGCTGGAAGACGACCTCATCAAGCCGGAGATGGACTTCGCCTTCTACGGCCCGACCTGCGACGATGCGGACTATATGCAGGGCCCGTTCCCGCTGCCCGAAGACATTCAGGCCGGCGACTATTTCGAGATCGGCATGCTCGGCGCTTATGGCGCGGCGATGAAGACCGACTTCAACGGCTTCGGCGCCGCCGAGCGCGTGATCGTGACGGACGAGCCGATGGCGAGCCTCTACGACGGCAGCCGCCTGCGCCCGGCTGCGGACAATGTGGTGAGCCTGCGCTGACCCGCTTGCCCTGATCGTTTCGAAAAGCCCCGGCCAGCCACGCGCTTGCCGGGGCTTTTTTCTTGCATCCCAAGCGCCTGCGCGAAATGCTGCGCGCGAGAGAGACAAGGGAGAGAGCCGCATGATCGAATTTTTCACCGCGCCTGCGCCCAATGGCTGGAAGGTCGCGATCATGCTGGAGGAGTGCGGGCTCGAATACGAGCCGCGCTGGGTGAACCTTGCTGCGGGCGACCAGCACACCGAAGACTACCTCGCGATCAACCCCAACGGGCGGGTCCCGGCGATCACCGATCACGCGCCCGATGATGGCGGCGAGCCTGTGACGGTCTTCGAATCCGGCGCGGTGCTGCTCTATCTGGCGGAGAAATCGGGTCAGTTCCTGCCTACCGACCTGCGCGGAATTTCGCGCGTGCGGCAGTGGCTGTTCTGGCAGGTTGGGCACCTCGGCCCCACGCTCGGCCAGCACGGCCATTTCCATCTCTATGCTGAAGAAAAACTGCCCTACGCCATCGAGCGCTTCCACCGCGAGGCGCTGCGCGTCTACGGCGTGATGGAACGCCAGCTGGGGCAGGAAGAATACATCGCCGGGGCGGACTACACCGTGGCCGACATGGCCTGTTTCCCCTGGGTGCGCACATGGAAAGCGCAGGGCATCCCGCTCGAGGACTTCCCCCACGTCAAACGCTGGTACGATGCGCTCAAGCAGCGCGAGGGGCTGCGGCGCGGGGTGGCGCTGGGCGCAGACATGGCGCGGCGCGGGGAGATGAGCGAGGAAGAGCGCAAGAACCTGTTCGGGACCGCCAGGGCGAGGGTGCAATGACCGTAAAGATCGACTTTTTCTTCGACCTGTCGAGCCCGTGGACGCGGCTCGCCTTTGCCAACATCCGGCCGACGCTGGATGGGCTCGATTACGCGATTACCTGGCGGCCGTTCCTCGTCGGCGGGGTGTTCAACGCGGTTAACCCGTCGGTTTACGAGAGCCGCAAGCCGGAAAATGCGGCGAAGCTTGCGCGCAGCTTCGGCTGGCTCAAGCAGTGGGCCGACCTCGCCGGCGTGGGGATGAACTTCCCGTCCGAATTCCATCCGCTGAAATCGGTCTACGCCATGCGCTTTTGCTGCGCGCTGGAGGACGACCAGGAGGCGCTCGAACGCTTCGCTCACGCCGCCTTCGAGGCTTATTTCACCGACGCGCGCAATCTCGACGATCCGGCGGTGCTGGTCGCGGTGGCGGACGAGGCGGGCTTCGATGGCAAGGCGCTGGGCGAACAGGCGGCAAGCCAGCCGGTCAAGGATGCCCTGCGCGCCAACACTGAAGAGGCCATCGCGCGCGGCGCTTTCGGTTCGCCGACGATCTTCGTGGGCGAGGATGCCATGTATTTCGGCAACGACCAGCTCCCGCTGGTGCGCCAGAAGGTCGAACAGCTCGCCTAGCCGTAGGTCTCGCGGTGTGCGTCGAGCACGGGTTTGACCCGGCCGAGCGCCGCGCCCACGAGATCGGGAAATTCGCCGTCCTCCAGTTCGAGCACTGCGTTGTGCGCAGCAGCGATGCGGCGCGCGTCCGACCACTGTGTGCCGAGATCGATGGCCCATTCGCGAAATTCGTCCGCCGCCCCGGCGCGCTTCTCCAACGCCTTCTCCAGCGTCGGGTGAAAGCCGAGCCTTCCGGTCATGGGGAGCAGCGAGAGCGGAAAGCCCTTTTCGAGATAGACGAAGGTGTCGTCGACATGGATCGTCCGGCTCGCGCGGTGAAAGGCGAGCACAGAGGAGAAGTGCACGCTTTCATCGTCGCAAATGAGCGGGACGCCGGCGGGCACCGAGAAGTCGAAATCGCGTCCGAAGGCCTCGGCCAGCGCCGCGTCTTCGCACTTCGTTTCCTGCCAGGGCAGGTCGGGGAATTTCTCGATATGGCGCGCCGTGCCGTAAAGCGCGGCTTCGGGATAGGCCTTGTGCATCCATTCGCAGTGCAGCGTGTGGAACGGGTGCAGGTTGAGGATCGCCTTCACCTTGCGCCCGTTCTCGGTCATTCCCGCGATGCTGGAGCGCACCTTGCTCGGCAGCGTGTAGCTGTCGAGGAAGACGAAGTCCCCATCGGCCAGCCGCACCAGCGCGGCCTGCGTGCCAAGGTTCAGCACGCCGCCAATGCGAAAATCGCCGCGCACCGAATAGAAATCGTCCGCCAGACGGACCAGCTTCTCGCTCATCGGGAAATTCCTCCTGTTGGCGCACCAACGCGCGTTCGTGCCCGAATTTCCCGCAGGCGCGGCGATTTTTGGCAAGCGCTCAATAGGGCGACATCACGTAGTCCGCGAAATGGCCTTCGCCGTCGAGCACGCCGATCAGCCGGTCGATGACCTTGCTGCCATTGGCGCCGTTGGTGAGGATCACCGCGCCGCGCTTCGCATCGGGATCGTAGAAGGCGATGGTCACTTCGCCGACATCGCCGCCACTGTGCTCGATGACGGTGCGATCGTCCCATTGGTAGATGAACCAGCCGAGGCCCCAGCCTTCGTTGACCGGGCAGAACGCGGCCTTCTCCTCGCCCTTGCAGGCCGGTTTGTAGGTCAGATAGTGCTTGATCGTGCGCTGCTGCTGGCGAAGGCCGGGCGACACGGCATCGCCTTCCCACACATCGAGCAGGAACCGCGCGTATTCGCGCGCGGTGGTGCGCATGTCATCGGAGGCGATCGGTTCGGAATGGATGCGGTCGAACACCGGCTCGCCCGCCTTGTAAGGCAGGGCAGTGCGGTGGGCGAAATACTTGGTGCGGGTGTAGCTGGTGAACTTCATGCCGATGGGATCGAACACCAGCGCGCGGGAGGCCGCGACCCAGTCCTCGCCCGTGGCTTTCTCGACCGCCTTCATCATCCATTCGTAGCCTTCGCCCGAATATTCGGTCTCCGTATCCGGATCGCGCGAGAACTGGAGGACGTCATCCGTCTGGTAGCGCCAGTTGGTGAAACCCGTGCGGTGGTTCATGACCAGTCGCGGGGTCAGCATGTGGATGCGCGGGTCGTTTGCGACGTCCTCTTCAACGTGGTGGTCGGCCAGTTTCATGTCGAGCGAGATCGTGCCCGCCTCCACATACCGCATGACGATCTCAGCGGTGACGGGCTTGGTCAGCGAGGCGACGTTGTAGAGCGTTTCCTCGTTCGCCGGATACCCCCATTGCTGGAACCCGAAATGGCGCACCCAGGCGATCTCGCCGTCTTCGATGTATGCAATGCCGACGCTCGGCACGTCGAATTCGGCGAGCCAGACGGGCGCCTTCTCGCGCACGGCGGCCTCCTTCTCGGTAGCGGTCAGCGGCTTTGCCGGCCCCTCGGCCAGGGCCGGGGACGAGGCGAGCAGGAGGGCGAGGGCGGACGCGAGAGGTTTTCCGAAGGGACCGGACATTGTCGAAACTCCATGTGACTGATGCGGTCCGGGACTGGCCTCTTCGCCCGGTTTGATCACTTGAAGTTTCTTGAAGATCGTTGACGCTGCGCGCCCCCGGCCACATCAGCGCAGCGCCATGTCCGAACCGCTTGTCTTCCAGCACCTCGTGATCGATCCGCAAACGCGCCGCGTGCACCGGCGCAGCGAAACGGTCGACATGACCGATCTCGGCTTCGAGCTGCTGTTGTGCCTGGCGCGCAACGCGCCCGAACCGGTGTCAAACGAGCAGCTGGCGCAAAGCGTCTGGCAGCAGCCCTTCGTGTCCGACCAGACCATTGCCCAGCGTGTCGCCATGGTGCGCCGGGCGCTGGGCGATGATGCCACCGATCCGCGCTACATTCGCACGGTGCGCGGCAAGGGATACGCCTTCGTGGCGCCGCGGGACGAGGTCACGGTTGGCGATGCCGCGCCGCGCAAGAGGCCTTGGCGAAAGGTGGCGGGATGGAGCGCTGCTGCCATGGCCGCGCTCGTACTGCTCCTGGCAATCGCCTGGCAGGCGGTCCGGCCGCCGCCGATCATGCTCGACCCGGAAAACGGCGCGCTGCGTCTCGACAACGCCGATGCCTCGCTCGGCACCATTGCGACGGCGCAGGTGCGCGGCCGGTCGGTGCTGGTGGTGGGCCTTGCGCCTTGGAGCATGGTCACGGCCAATCCGGCGGCGCTGGGCGCGGTGTGCTCACTGAGGCGCGACCCCTCGCAGTTCACGAGCGCGATCGACCCGGCCCTGCGGGCCTATCTCGACGACCCTGCGAAGGATGCCGATTGCGAGGGCGTGGTGGCCGAGGCGCCGCCCGCGTCGGGCAGCTAGGCCACGAAAAAGGGGGACCGGGTCTCCCCGATCCCCCTTCGATAGGAGTGACTTCGAGGCGAAGCCTTACATCCCGTCGACGCTCTTGCTGACGAGGATGTTGACCGCCACGCGGCGATTCTGCGCCTTGCCTTCCTCGGTCGAGTTATCGGCCGCAGGGTCCGCTTCGGCCATGCCGGTGGGCACCATCATGCGGTAGGGCTTCCAGCTGCATTCCTGCTGCAGGAAGTTGACCACGCGGGCCGCGCGCTTCTCGCTCAGCTCCTGGTTGTATTCGTAGTCGCCCACACTGTCGGTGTAGCCGACGACCAGCAGCAGCGCGTTGTCGGTGTTGCGGGCCTGGTCGGCCACGCGGCACAGCTCGTAGCGCGCTTCGGAGGACAGGTTGTAACGGGCGGTGTCGAAATAGACGTTCGCCACGCCCTTCACATTGTACTCGTCGATATTGGCGACGCGGCCGCGCAGCGCTTCGGTGGCCGCCTCGTTGGCGGTGAAGCGGGCATCGGTGCCCTGGTGGATCATCTGCGCGGTCTTGAGGTCCTTCGACTTGAGCGCGATGCGCGTGGCGATCAGGCCGCGGTCGGCCCACTGCACGGTCTTCACTTCGACCGGCAGGCCGTTGAGCAGGTCATCCTGCCCCAGGCTGGCGCGGCTCATGCCGAGGAAGCCGCCCTTGCTGCGGATTTCGGTCGCCGGGCTGATGGCCACGACCTGGCGCACGCCGCCGGGCAGCACGACCTGGATCTTGTTGCCCTTGCGCGCGGCGATGATGCCGTCGAGTTCCGGGCCTTCGGGAAGCTCGGACAGGTCGGTCGGCATGGTGCCGGTGACGGTGATGTCGTTGGCCTGGGCTTCATAGCCACCGGCCGGAAGTTCCTGCGCCTGGGCGACGGCGGCTCCGGCCACGGGCGCGGCCAGCAGCCCCAGCGCGACCAGCGCGGGCGAGTTCTTGGTCAGTTTCTTCATTGTATTTGCTCCATGCATTCGCCGGATCCCTGCGCAGTCCTGCAGGGTTGCGACCCACCATCCCCCAACGATGGTATCCAGCTGTCAGAGCCCCCTTTAGAAGTGTTCTTAACGCCATGGGAAGAGGTACCCCCATGCCGTGTGCGACTGGGCCCACGCCTTTGCGGGCGCGCCTTGCTGCCAGATGAACGCATGCGAACACCCGCCCGGGTGGGGGATGGTTCGGGCCTCAGCCGCGTTGAATCGTGCCCGCGAGGGCCCTTAGAGGCGCCCCGAAAAGCGCCTCGGCCTAGTCGCCGAATCCCACGAAACGCGCCGCTTCGCTCACTTCGCGGCGAGTGATCTTGACCGGATTGGCTGGGAAGCTGTCGTCCGGCCAGCCCATTGCGACAGCCTTCATGATCACCTGGTCATCGGGGATGCTGGCGTGCTCGCGCACGACGGGCGATTGCATGATGCCTTGCGAATTGATCACGCAGCCAAGGCCCCGGCTCCACGCCGCGTTGACCAGCGCGGTGGTGACCGCGCCGCAGTCGAACACCGTATCGTCGGCGTCGGAGAGTTCCTTGTCGTAGGTGATGATCACGCAGACCGGCGCGTCGAACTGGCGAAAGCCGCGCAGCACCCAGTCCTGCCGCTTTTCCTTGTCGTCGCGTTCGATGCCCATCGCTTCGAACAGCTGGATCGCGCAGCCGACCTGCCGGTCGCGGTGGACGCCCTGGAAGGGGCCGCCCTTGCGAAACTCGCGGCTGTCGGGCTCGCCGGCAAGGATGCGCTCGGTGTTGCCCTTGCGGATGCGGTCGAGCGGTTCGCCGGTGATCACGTGGAAGTGATAGGGCTGCGTGTTCATCGAGGACGGCGAGCGCATCGCCATCTCGAGGATTTCCTCGATCAGCTTTTGCGGAACCGGCTTGTCGAGATAGCCCCGGATCGAACGGCGGCCCATCACCACCTCGTCATAGGTCATATCCGGATTGCCGCTCATTCCCACTCTCCTGCAAACTGTTTGCGCGAGGAGTAGCGCGCCTTGGCGCGGGGGCAAAGTCCGCTACGGCCTTGGGGGCAAACAGGTGCCGACCGAGGGGGCGGGAAAGACCCGGCAGTCGAGAAATACCGCTTCGGGCGCTCCGGTGCCTTCGGTCGCGAAGCTGAAACGCAGCGTGCGGCGGGCTTCGGAGCTAAGGGGCAGGGATGATGGAATATCGCCCTGCGCGCTCCAGCCCTGTACCCGGCAATAGCCCCCGCCTGCGCACAGGCTGCGCGCCTGTTCGACGAGCGCTGCGGGGGAATCGCCGGGCGAGACCAGCACGAAATGGACGCCAGCACCGGGTGAGCTGCGCACCGGGGCGGTCCCCGCGGGCGGCGCGGAAGGCTTCGGCGTGGTGATGCTGCGCACGCTCTCTCCGCTCTGAAGCAGCGTGGGCAGGGGCGAAGTGGCCGCCGTGGCAAGCGCGCTTTGGCGCAGGCGCAGCGGATCGGGCTCACCCCCGCCATAGCGCGCCGACAAGGCATTGCGGCTGCCCCAGAAGCCGCGCCAGCGGAAGAAGATGTGCGGGCCGACCTTGGCCACCTTGTCGAGCTCGTCGCTCCACCAGGGATAGACATAGTCGGCGTGGAAGTGGGTTGCATTGCCGACGCTTGCCTCGGTGGCGCCGTCCAGCATCGCATCGGCCCGGGCGCGCGCCGTGCGCCAGGCGGCGTCGGAATAGCGCCGGGCGAGCGACCCGTCGCAGGTGAAGCTGAACTGGCAGCCGGTCGGGCGCTGCGATCCTTCGAAGACCACGCCGCACACGGTGTCGGCAAAGGCGGGGTGGCGCACGCGGTTGAGGATCACCTGCATCACCGCGCGCTGGTCCGCCTCGCCGCCGCCTGCCTCGGCCATGCCGGCAAGCGCCAGGCAGTCGCGCGCGCGGGCGCGGTCGTCGGAGGACCCGCGAAAAGCGAAGGGCCGCGCAGTGCCGGGTCCGACGCTCGCAAAACCGACTGCGGCGTTGCGCGCCTGCGCGTCGCCCGCAGCGAGTTCGGATAGCACCACGGTGTCGTCTGCGGCTGCGGGGAGGTCGGGCACTTCGGGCAGCGGGGCAGGGGCGTCCTCTCGCGACTCCTCCACGTGCGGAGTGCCGAACCCGCCGAGCGCCGCTAGCAGGAGAATCGGCAGCAGGACGAGCGCCGCAAAGGCCGCCAGCGGCGTGCGGTCCGGCGCAGCGGGTGCGGGATGCGAAGTCTCGTCCATCCAGCGCTATCTAGCGAGGATCGGGCCGGCTTAAAGCCTCAGGGCGTGAAATAGGGCTTGTCGCCGGCAATCGTGACCCGTTCCATCACCCGGCGCGCCGGGAAATAGTCCGACACGGCAAGGTGCTGGCACACGCGGTTGTCCCAGAAGGCGATGGAGCCCGCCTGCCAGCGGAAGCGGCACTGGATCTCCACGTCCCAGGCGGTCTTGTAGAGATGGTCAAGCAGCCAGGCGCTCTCGTCTTTCGACAGGCCCTCGATATGGCTGGTGAAGCCGGTGTTCACATAGATCGCCCGTTCGCCCGTTTCGGGGTGGGTGCGGATCACCGGATGGCGCATCGGCGGGTATTGCTCGTGCAGCTCTTCAGGCGATTTGCCGAGCCGCTTGGCGAAGACGCGGGCGATATCGTGGACCGCCGTCAGCCCTTCGCAGAACCGCTTCATCTGGTCCGACAGGCGTTCGTAGGCGAGGTGCATGTTGGCAAACAGCGTGTCGCCCCCGCATTCGGGCACTTCACGCGCCAACAGGATCGAGCCGAGCGAGGGTTCTTCCCGCCAGGTCACATCCGAATGCCAGTTGTTCTCCTGCCCGCGGCTCTTGGGGCCGTGCGCGATGCGCAGGACTTCGGGATTGGGCTGGTCCTTGGGCGTGGCCGGATGGATTTCCAGCTCGCCGAAGTGCCGGGCAAAGGCGATGTGCTGTTCGCTGGTGATGTCCTGGTCGCGGAAGAAGATCACCCCGTGCTTGAGCAGGGCAGCCCGGATTTCCGGGATACGGCTGGCGATATCGTTCGCCCCCAGGTCGATGCCGTAAATTTCCGCGCCGATCGCCGGCGTCATCGGCCGGACGTCGAGCGCGCCCGTATCCAGCGTGTCCTTGTCGAGAACCGTGGCCATGCCTCTCTCCTCCCCTAAGCTGCTCCCTCCTCGCCATAGTCGCCCGCGAGATAGGCGTCGCGCAACTGGAATTTTTGCACCTTGCCCGAACCGGTCATCGGGTAGTCCTTGACCGCGACCCACACGCTGGGCGTCTTCTGCGCGGCAAGGATGCTGCGGCAATGCGCCTTGAGCGCTGCGGGATCGAATTCGGCGCCATCGGCCACGCGCACGAAGGCGGCGACGATTTCGCCCCATTTCTCGTCCGGCAGGCCGACCACCGCGACCTGCGCGACATCGGAGTGTTCGAGGAGGACGTTCTCGATCTCGACCGGGAAGAGGTTCTCCCCGCCGCGAATGATCATCTCCTTCACCCGGCCGGTGATCTTCACATAGCCGCGCGCGTCCATCGTGCCGAGGTCGCCCGTGTGCAGCCAGCCATCGGCATCGATCGTGGCGGCGGTGGCTTCGGGGTTGTCGTTATAGCCTTCCATCACATTGTAGCCGCGTGCGCAGATCTCGCCGACCGTGCCGACGGGCACGACCGCGTTGTCGTCGATGCTGCGGATCGACACCGCGCATTGCGGCACCGGCTGGCCGACGGTGTAGGCCTTGTCCTCCAGGCTGTCCTCGGGCCGGACGGAGGTGATCAGCGGGCAGGTTTCGGTGAGGCCGTAGACGGTCGCAAAGCTGCAGCCGAAGGTTTCCTCGATCCGCTTGATCAGTTCAGGCGCGACCATCGAACCGCCCGCGGTGATATGGGTGACGGACGAGAAATCGCGCGGCTCTGCGGAGGCGGCCTCGATCATCATCATCATCATGGTCGGTACGCCGCCGGCAACGGCAATGTCGTGCTTTTCGATCAGCAGGTTCGCGAGCGCCGGATCGAACAGCGGCGGAGCGATGATCGTGCCGCCCGCCTGGCCCTGTCCCAGCACCATCATCGCGCAGCCCGCCGTGTGGAACAGCGGCGCGATCAGCAGGCTGGTCGGGGTTTCGGGCATGCCCTGGAAACGGGTGTAGTGGCGCGAATTGTTGGTCAGGCCGCGGTGGTGCAGCAGCACGCCCTTGGGAAAGCCGGTGCTGCCCGAGGTGTACTGGATCTGCGCGATATCGGATGGAGAGACATCGGGCCGGTCCTGCACGATGTCGCCGCGGGCGAAGAGCTGGTCGTGGTTCTGCAGGTCGGTGACCTCGCGCACGCTCGGGATATCGGCAGCCACTTCGCGGGCGATGCGCGCCACCGGATTGCCGCGAAAGCTTTCGACCACGAACAGTCCGACCGCGTTCGATTGGCCGATCACATAAGCGAGCTCGCGCGGCTGGTAACCGGGGTTGGCAGTGACGAGCACGAGGCCCGCGATCCCGAAGGCGTATTCGCACAGGATCCATTCGGGGATGTTGTGCGCCCACACGACAATCCGTTCGCCGGGGCGAAACCGCGTGAGCAGCGCATCGGCGAGCGCGTCCGCATCGGCCAGCAATTCGGTGTAGGTCCAGCTGCGGCCGGTCTCGCCCGCTTCGTCAGACTCCACCAGGGCCGTATTGTCCGGCCATGTCTGCGCCGCTTCGCGCAGGATCGATCCGACCGTGCTTTCGCGCACGTCCATGTCGGTCTGGGCCGGAAAATAGCTCTCTGTCAGCTCGACGGTGTACATTGGCCTTCTCTCCCAAGGCGACCCAATGCACGTCTGTATGTCCCGCTTTGCGCGGAATTTCTATCCCGCCGTCACGCGGTCGCTTTCCGCGAAAGCAGCATCGCCAATGCGGCAGGCAGGATCAGCCACCCGCCATTGGCCGGTTGGAGAGAGAGAATAAAGACCAGCATCGCGAGCAGCGCCAGCGAGGCGGCAAGAGGCACAGGCGCGCCGTCCGCCTCGATCCGGTCGGTCAGGATGCCTATCGCAAACAGCGCAGGAGACATTGCGAGAAACCAGACAGTGAAGGCGTCGCGAACGCCTTCAAGACTGCCGAACCAGCCGCGCCCTGCCATACCCGCCAGCGTTTCGATCGCGAAACCGAGGCCGACAATGACGTGCAGGATCGAAACACCGACAATCCATCGTCCTTTCCAACGGCGATGGACAAAAGACATGCTTACGCGGCCTTGGCGAGCTGCAAGTCCATGCGGTCCCAGATCTCGACCAGTGCGGCGACGAGGTCGTCCATCATCTCCGCGCTGTGCGCCGGGCCGGGCGTGAAGCGCAGGCGCTCGGTGCCGCGCGGCACGGTCGGGAAATTGATCGGCTGCACGTAAACACCGTATTCGGCGAGCAGGATGTCGCTGATCTTCTTCGCGCGCACCGGATCGCCGACCATCAGCGGGACGATGTGGGTGACGCTGTTCATCACCGGCAGGCCCGCATCGCGCATCTTCTGCTTGAGCAGTTCGGCGGCAGCCTGCTGGCCTTCGCGCTCAACCGAGGATTCCTTGAGGTGGCGCACCGATGCCAGCACGCCGGCCACGAGGGCAGGGCTGAGCGAAGTCGTGAAGATGAAGCCCGGCGCATAGCTGCGAATGCAGTCGATGATCTTGCGATCGGCCGCGACATAACCGCCCATCACGCCGAATGCCTTGCCTAGCGTGCCTTCGATGATGTCGATCCGGTGCGCGGCTTCGTCGCGCTCCGAAATGCCGCCGCCGTGCTCGCCGTACATGCCGACCGCGTGGACTTCGTCGATATAGGTGAGCGCGTTGTACTTTTCCGCAAGGTCGCAGATCGCGTGGATCGGGGCGACGTCGCCGTCCATCGAATAGACGCTCTCGAAGGCGATCAGCTTGGGCGTCGCTTTGTCTTCGGCGGCCAGCAGCTCTTCGAGGTGGTCGAGGTCGTTGTGGCGGAAGACGCGCTTCTCGCAGCCCGAATTGCGGATACCGGCGATCATGCTGGCGTGGTTGAGCTCGTCGGAAAAGATGACGCAGCCCGGCAGCAGCTTGGCGACGGTGGAGAGCGTCGCGTCGTTCGAGACATAGCCGCTGGTGAACAGCAGCGCGCCTTCCTTGCCGTGGAGGTCGGCCAGCTCTTCTTCGAGCTGGACGTGGTAATGCGTGTTGCCGCCGATGTTGCGGGTGCCGCCCGAGCCGGCGCCGACATCGTGCAGCGCCTCTTCCATGGCGGAAATCACCTTGGGGTGCTGGCCCATGGCGAGATAATCGTTCGAACACCACACGGTGACGGGCTTGGGCCCGTTGTGCCCGGCAAAACAGCGCGCGTTGGGAAAGGCGCCCTTGTTGCGCAGGATGTCGATGAAGACCCGGTAACGGCCTTCCTCGTGCAGCCGTGCAATGGCTTCGTCGAAAATCTGGTCGT
The DNA here is from genome assembly GCF_019448255.1 of Qipengyuania flava. Taxonomy (NCBI): domain Bacteria; kingdom Pseudomonadati; phylum Pseudomonadota; class Alphaproteobacteria; order Sphingomonadales; family Erythrobacteraceae; genus Qipengyuania; species Qipengyuania flava. Next base: position 2,141,006 of record NZ_CP080410.1, on the reverse strand, counting down.
AGTTCACTGGCGGTGCCGCCCGTCTCTGCGCCGCCTTTCGCGGCCGTCCAATCCGGCCCGCCCTAATCGAAACGGTTGCAATTCGCCACTGCGATCTTTGCGAGCCATTCTCACATTTTTGCAACAGGGAAGGCGGGCAGGGGAGCGCCCCCGTCGCTGTGGACGAACTCGGCGCGAAGGGATTGAACGAACTCGGCGAACTCTCCGCGCACGTCGAGCCACAGCTCGCGTTCGGCCTCTGCATCGGCGGGGAGCGTTGCGAGCAGCACTTCGAGCGCGGCGTCGACCATGCCCAGGTACCAGTGCGGCGGGATATGCATGGTGTCGTTGTGGTGGACGATCGCGCTGCCGTGATCGATCCGCGCCGCCGCCGGGTCCTCGACCCAGGTCAGCAGCAGGTAAAGGCACTCGGCCACCATGCGCCCCTCCAGCTTGGCGGTTTCGCCAAGGCCGTGGTGGACGAAGGATTCGCGCGCGCCGGGATGCTCGCGATAATAGGCCTCCAGAACCGGCTGGGTGATGTCGCCGCCGACCTCGGCCAGCCGCTCGAGGCTTTGCTGCGCAAGGGCGGAGCGATCGGTCGCCATGGCGGGGCTAGAACTTTTCCAGCCGGTCGAGGCCGTAGCGGGCGAAGGCCGGTGCGAGCCGCTCGAAATCCTCTAGCTCGCCGGTGGTGATGGCGCGGTCGGGGCCACTTCGCTCGAAGTCCTGCCCTTCGGTCAGCGAGGCGATGCGCCGGGCGATGCCCTCGGCTCCGTGGACGAAGCGCATGTCCGCGCCATAGGCTTCGCGCAGTTCGTCCTCGAGCAGCGGGAAGTGGGTGCAGGCAAGGACGATGGTATCCATTTCGCGCCCGTGTTCCTGCAGAACCAGGCCCTTCGCCGCCTCGGCCACGGCATCAATGCTCACACGCTCGCCGCGCAGCTTGGCTTCGGCGAGCGGGACGAGGTCGTTCGCGCCGTGGCGCAGCAGGCGCTTGCCCACGGCAAAGGCGTGTTCGAGGTCGTCGACGTATTTCTGGCGCATCGTCGCCTCGGTGCCGAGCAGGCCGAACACGCCGGTCTCGGTTAGCGCTGCAGCGGGCTTGATCGCCGGGACGGTGCCCACAATCGGGGTTTCCAGCACCTCGCGCACCATGCCGAGCGCAATCGTGCTCGCCGTGTTGCAGGCGATGCAGATCAGCCGCGGCTGGTAACGTTCGGCCATGCGGCCCAAGAGGCCGGCGACGCGCGCGGCGACCTCCGCCTCGCTCTTCGTGCCATAGGGCAGGCCCGCCATGTCGGCGGCGTAGATCACCGGCGCTTGCGGCAGCGCGGCGCGCACTTCGCCCAGCACTGTCAGTCCGCCGACACCGGAATCGAACAGCAGGATGGGGGAAGAAGAGTTCACGGCGGTCCTTTCGGTGCGACTCGACCTTGCCCGCAGGCCGGTCCATCTACTAGGCCGCTAAAACGCAAAAGCGAGCCTGCGACAAGGTTGCTGGCCCAACGCGAGGGGAACGCCGTGCCGACCGAACTGACCATTACCGTGCTCTACGCCGCATTGCTCGGCTACGCTTTCGGCTCGGTGCCCTTTGGCCTGCTGATTGCCAGGATCGGGGGCAAGGGCGACATCCGTTCCATCGGCAGCGGCAACATCGGCGCGACCAACGTGCTGCGCACCGGCAGCAAGGGGCTGGCCGCCGCCACCCTGCTGCTCGACCTCGCCAAGGGCCTCGTGCCCGTGCTGATCGCCAAGGAGCTGTTCTGGCAGGATGCCGGCTGGACCGCGCTGTTCGCCGTCATCGGGCACTGCTTCCCCGTCTGGCTCGGCTTCAAGGGCGGCAAGGGCGTCGCCACCAACGCGGGCGTCGCCTTCGGCCTCGCCTGGCCCATCGGGCTTGCCTACGCGGCGGTCTGGATCGCGATGCTGGCCATCACCCGCATTTCCTCGCTTGCGGGGATGAGCGCGGTCGTGGGCGCGGCCATTGCCGCCTATGCGCTGGGCGAACCGACCTGGTGGAAGGTCATGACCATCATCGCCGTGCTGGTGATCTGGCTGCACCGCGAAAACATCACGCGGCTGATGGCCGGAACCGAACCGAAGGTCGGCGGCTCGAAGGAGAGCTGAGCGGGTGCACGCTCCCGCTCCGCAGGTGCTTTCGCAGGACGAGGCTTTCGCGCGCATCCGCCTGCTGCGCTCGCCCAACATCGGGCCGGTCACCTACGCCATGCTGTTGCAGCGCTTCGGCACGGCGGCCGAGGCGCTCGAAGCGCTGCCCGATCTCGGCAAGCGAGGCGGGCGCAGCTACCGCGCCGTGGCGGCCGAGCGGATCGAGCGCGAGGTGGAAGCGGTGCGCAAGGCAGGGGCGAAATATCTCTTCCACGACCAGCCGGATTATCCCGCGCTGCTCGGCCAGATCGAAGGCGCGCCGCCGATCCTGACCTGGCGGGGCGACCTGTCGCTGGCGGCAAGGCCCTGCGTCGCCACGGTCGGCGCGCGCAATGCGAGTGCGGCGGCGGTGAAGCTGGCGCGCGACTTTGCCGTGGGGCTGGCAGAAGCGGGCTTCACCGTGGTCTCGGGCCTGGCGCGCGGGATCGACGGGGCGGCGCATGAAGGCGCCTTTCCGCAGACGATCGGCGTGATCGCGAGCGGTATCGACATCGCCTATCCACCCCAGCACGCAGAGCTGCAGGAGCGCATCGCCAGCGAAGGCCTTTTGCTGGCCGAACAGCCGCCGGGCACCGAACCGCGCGGCAGCCACTTTCCCAGCCGCAACCGGATCATCGCAGGCCTCGCCAGCGGGACGCTGGTGGTGGAAGCGGCGGTCAAGTCGGGCAGCCTCATCACCGCGCGGCTGGCGGGCGAGGCGGGGCGCGAGGTCATGGCTATCCCCGGCAGCCCGCTCGAGCCGCGCAGCCACGGTTGCAACCACCTGATCCGCGAAGGCGCGGTCCTGGTGCAATCGGTGGAGGACGTCGCCGAACTGCTGAGCGGCTTCGACGGCCTGCCGCGCTCGACCTTCCGCGAAACCGCCGAGGCCTTCGACTTCGAACCGGAGGAGTTGGCTGAGGCCGGGCCTGCCGATATCGCCGGCCTGCTCACCGCTGCGCCCGTCGCAGTGGACGAACTCATCCGCCAGTCTGGCGCCAGCGCAGGGGCCGTGCAAATGGCGCTCCTCGAACTGGACATCGCCGGCCGGCTGGAACGCCACGCCGGCGGCAGGGTGAGCCTCGCAAGCTAGAAAACCTCCAAAACTGACGCATTGATGCAATGCGCAGGCCCGCCACGCTTTATGGTTTGCGCCGTGAGAAGCGCCGATTCGCGCGCTTCTTTACCCCTCAGATCGTAAAGCGGGCCCCCCAACAGGCGCTCGCGGCGGGCCGCCTTCGTACCTCCTAATACGGGCGGCCCGCTCCTTTTTTGCCGCTTGACGTGCTTTGGGACCGGTCCCCATTTTCGCGCGTATACGCATACGCACACGTAAGGGACTGCAAACACCCCCATGCAACTGGTCATCGTCGAATCGCCTGCAAAGGCGAAAACCATCGAGAAATACCTCGGCAAGGACTTCAAGGTTCTCGCCAGCTACGGTCACGTCCGCGACCTGCCGCCCAAGGATGGCAGCGTGCGCCCGGACGAAGGCTTCGAAATGGATTGGGAGCTCTACCGGGACAAGCAGAAGCGCTTCAAGGAAATCGCCGATAACGCGAAGAAGGCCGACCGGCTCGTGCTCGCCACCGACCCCGACCGCGAGGGGGAGGCGATTTCGTGGCACGTTCGCGAGCTGCTGCAAAAGCGCAAGGCGCTGCCCGCCGAGGTCGACCGCGTGACCTTCAACGCGATCACCAAGCAGGCCGTCACCGATGCGATGAAGGCTCCGCGCGAGCTCGACCAGGATTTGATCGACGCCTACCTCGCCCGCCGCGCGCTGGATTATCTCTATGGCTTCACCCTGTCGCCGGTGCTGTGGCGCCGCCTGCCGGGCGCCAAGAGCGCAGGGCGTGTCCAGTCGGTCGCGCTGCGCCTGATCGTCGACCGCGAGATCGAGATCGAGCATTTCCGCGCCGACGAATACTGGTCGGTCATCGCCAAGCTGCAGCACGACGGCACCGGTTTCGATGCGCGGCTGGTAAAGTACGACGGGAAGAAGCTCGAGAAGCTCACTCTCGGCAACGAAGGCAGCGCCAAGGCCGCGCAGAAGGCGGTCGAGGATGCGCGCTTCACGGTCGAGGAGGTCGAGACCAAGCCCTTCAAGCGCAACCCCGCGCCGCCGTTCACCACCTCTACCCTGCAGCAGGAAGCCGCGCGCAAGCTGGGCTTTTCCGCCAGCCACACCATGCGGCTGGCGCAGTCGCTCTACGAAGCGGGCGCGATCACCTACATGCGTACCGACGGGGTGAGCATGGACGGCAGCGCGATTGCCGCCTGCCGCAAGGCCGTGGCGGACCGCTACGGCGGCCACGCGCTTCCCGACAGCCCGCGCATGTACAAGACGAAGGCGAAGAACGCGCAGGAAGCCCACGAGGCAATCCGCCCGACCGACTTCTCCCGCGACCGCGCCGGTTCGGGTGACGAGGGTAAGCTCTACGACCTCGTCTTCAAGCGCGCGATGGCCAGCCAGATGGCCGCCGCCAGCCTTGAACGCACGACGATCACCCTGCGCGATCCGACCGGCCAGCACGAGCTGCGCGCGACCGGCCAGGTGGTGAAATATCCGGGCTTCCTCGCCGTCTACCAGGAAGGCCGCGACGATCCGGAAGACGATGAAGAGGGCCTGCTGCCCACCATCTCCAAGGGTGACAGCCCGCTGAAGACCGGGGTCGAGGCGAACCAGCACTTCACCCAACCGCCGCCGCGTTTCTCCGAAGCGAGCCTGGTCAAGCGGCTGGAAGAGCTCGGCATCGGCCGCCCCTCGACCTACGCCAGCACCATCCAGACGCTGCGCGACCGCGCCTATGTGCGGATGGAAAAGAGCCGCTTCCACGCTGAGGAATCGGGCCGCCTGCTGACCGCCTTCCTCGAACGCTTCTTCCCGCAATACGTCGCCTTCGACTACACCGCCGGGCTCGAGGACGAGCTCGACGTGGTCTCCGATGGCAAGGAAAACTGGAAGAAGCTGCTCGAAGCCTTCTGGCGCGATTTCAAGCCCAAGACCGAAGAGGTCATGGACAAGAAGCCCTCCGAAGTGACCGAGGTGCTCGACGACTTCCTGGCCGATTATCTCTTCCCCGAACGGGCCGACGGCAAGAACCCGCGCCATTGCCCGCTGTGCGAAACCGAAGGGCGCGAGGGCGGCCGACTGGCGCTGCGCGGTGGCCGCTATGGCGCGTTCGTCGCCTGCGCGAATTATCCGGAGTGCAAGTACACCCGCCAGTTCGCCAAGCCAGGCGGGCAGGGCGATGACGGTGCCGATGACGGCGTCATGGGCGAGGATCCGGAAACCGGCCTCCCGGTGGAGCGCAAGAGCGGCCGTTTCGGCCCCTATGTCCAGCTGGGCGAGGGCAAGGACGCCAAGCGCGCGAGCATTCCCAAGGACCTCGACGATTTCGATCTCGAATGGGCGCTGAAGCTCCTCGGCCTGCCGCGCATCGTCGGCGCGCATCCGGAAACGGGCAAGGAAATCGAAGCGGCTATCGGACGTTACGGCCCGTACCTGCGCCACGATGGTAAATACGCCAAGCTGCAGAGCACGCGCGATGTGTTCGACACCGGCATGAACGCGGCGGTCTCGCTGCTGGCCGAAGCGGCCAACCGCAAGGGCGGGGGGCGCGGCAAGGCGGAGCCGATCAAGACGCTCGGCGCACACCCGACCAGCGGGGGCGAGATGAAGGTCATGCCGGGCCGCTACGGCCCCTATGTCACCGACGGCACGACCAACGCGACGATCCCCAAGGACGTGAAGCCCGAAGACGTGACCGAAGCGCAGGCGATCGAGCTGATCGATGCGCGCGTGGCTAAGGGCCCGGCCAAGAAGAAGACCGCGCGCAAGAAGGCTCCGGCCAAGAAGAAGGCAGCGGCAAAGAAGCCCGCAGCCAAGAAAAAAGCCGCGACCAAGAAGGCCGCGGCCAAGTAAGGCTTGGGGAAAGAGGGGGCGCCGCTACTCCGGCCGGCGCCCCTTCGTTTCTTACCAGGGCTCGGTGCCGCGGAGCGGATCGGTCATGTCGGGCAGGCCGTTCGGATAGAAGCTGCCGTTGTACCAGACGCCGCCCGGGAAGCGCTCTTCCAGCTCGCTGAAGATGTCGCCGGTGCCGCCGCTCACGGCAGCCATTTCGAAGGTGTTCAGTTCGGTCATTGCTAGTCCTCCTTGGTGTTGAGGACTTTGGAACTAGACCGCTCCGGAAACCGGCGGGATCGGGCAGGGGTGCTAGCCTGCCTGCACTAGACACCCGTCAGCGCTTCAGCTTCCCGTTGCCGCGCGCGGCGTGCGGTGGGCGTCACCGACCAGCCGTGTCGCGATCAGGTCGGCGATTTCGGTCGCCGCTCCTGTTCCGCCCGCGCGATTGGTCAGGACGGCAATGCCGAGCTGGCGACCCGGCGCGTAGCGGATATCGGCAAGGCCCCCGCCGCCGCTGTGGCCGAAGAAGGTGAGGTCGCCGAAGCGCTGGACGACCATGGCAAGGCCATAGCCTTCGCCCTCGACATCGCGGCCGAGGCGGTGGAGCCGCTCGGCATCGAGCGCGACGTGGCGCAGCGTTTCTTCGGTCAGGATACGGCCTTGCGACAGGCCCAGGAGCAGACCGGCTGCATCGGCCGGCGTCGTATCGATCCCGCCGGCGGCTGCGAAGATGGCGGGGTAGACGCCGGGGCGCTGGACGAGCTCGCCATCCTTGATCTCATAGGCCGCGGCCTGCTGGGCAAGCGGGGCGAAACCCGTGCTGGCCATGGCGGTTGGGCCCGTCACATGCTGCGCGACCAGGTCGGTCCAGGCCATGCCGGTGCGCTTTTCGAGGCTGCGCGTCAGCAGGGCATAGGCCCCCTGCTGGTAATGCCAGCCTTCGCCCGGCGCGAAGTCGAGCGGCTCGGAGCCGATCATGGCCAGCAGGTCCGCCGGGGTGAGCGCGAGCTGCTCTTCCTGCGAGAGCGCGTTGAAATCCTCGCGCGTGACTATCATCGGGATGCCGGAGGTGTGGTTGAGCACCCGCCAGATCGGGATGGCGTGCCAATGCGCGGGCAGGTCGGCGTCGAGCGAGCCGAGTGTCTCGTCGAGCGACAGCGTCCCTTCTTCCACCATCGACAGGACCGTCAGCGCGGTCAGCAGCTTGCTGGCCGAGGCGAGGCGGGCCGGGGTCTGTTCGGTGTAAGGCGCTCCGCCCGCCGAAGGATCGGTGCCGAACGCGCGGGACAGGACGATGTCGGGCCCCATGGTGAGCGTCACATGCGCTCCGGGGACGGCATGCTTGGCCAGGATCGCCTCCACCTCGCCAAGCAGTTCGGCACGGTCGAGATCGCCGGGGCCGCGTATTTCGGACGCTGTCTGGGTGGGTTCGCTGGCGGCAAGGGCGGGAGGTGCAAGGGCGAGGGCAAGGGCAGGGGCAAGAGCGGGCAGGATAAGGCTACGCATGACAGTCTCCGTATTGACTACACACGTAATCATAAGGCTGTGTGCGCGGTGCGAGACTTGCTCTGCGAACGGCACGGGCGGGTCGTCAAACGGCGTGGCGCTGCCACCTCTCGGGAGCCCGACGTGACAAAATCGGCGGTTTTTGAGATGATTGCACCCGACTCATGGGGAGGAGTGGAGCATGGTTGTCGAAGCCTGGCGCGACGGGATCGCGAATTACACCAACTTTCACGGGCGCGCCTCGCGGCCGCAGTTCTGGTACTGGGTCCTTGCCCAGTTCCTCATCTTCGTTGTGCTCGGCCTGCTCGACAATTTTGTCGTCAATCCGGCTCTGGGCATCGATACCACGGTTGACGATACGTCGCGGCCGCTGAGTTTTCTCTACGCGCTTGCCACCGTCATCCCCAGCATAGCGGTCGCCTTGCGGCGCCTGCGCGATGCGGGCTATTCGCCCTGGTTGCTGCTGATCGGGCTTATCCCGTTCGTGAACCTGGTGCTGCTCTATTTCTACGTCCAGCCAAGCAAAGAGGGAGACGCCGCATGAAGCTGCTCACACTTTACGCAGCCCTTCCGGCCCTGGCCCTCGCGGCTGCCTGCAGCCAGCCCGCCAGCGAGGACCCTCCTGCAGCCGAGGCCGAAACCGCCGAAGCCGCTCCGGCGGAGGCTCCGGAGGTCTCAGGCGAGTACGACGAGGCGACCGTCGCGGCCGCGCAGGCGTGCCACGACAAGGTCTGGTTCGAGGACGAGCGCTTCAAGGACCTGCCCAACGCCGCCGTCTCGATCGTCGAAGACAGCCTGTCGGACGACGATCCGGCTATCGGGTGGGAGGTCGAGTGGGACGATCCGGCCGTCAGCGTATCGGGTACGTGCTCGATCGACGGAGAAACGATGGTCGTCACCGACGCAAGCTGACGACCTTACGATATATCTTGACTGTATCGCCGATATAATACACTAGGCCATCCCGAATGGCTCGCCATCACGCGAGCCTGAACGGGAGATCGTCTGGTGAAGAGCTGGTTCTTGAACACGCAGGAAGAGCGTTTGCGCGCCGGGTGGCGCCTCCTGCTGATGGTGGCGCTTGTCGTGGCCCTCAACCTTGGCCTGCAATCGGGTCTCAAGTGGTGGAACGGCGGGATTCCCGATGCGAGCCGCTATGTGAACACCGCGCTCCTGATCGTGATGATGGCGGTTTCCATGACCGTTGCGGTGATCCTTGCGCGCCGCTTCCTCGACCGCCGCTCGCTCGTGTCCCTGGGCCTGGGCATCAACGCGAAGACCTTGCCGATCATTGTTGCCGGGTTCCTCATCAGCGGGATGATGGCGGGGATTTTCGTCGCCCTTGCCTGGTTGTTCGGCGTAGTGGAATTCCACGGGATCGCCTGGGGGCAGGGCGCTCCCGATTTCGCCTCCTGGCCGGCCTTTTCCGCCTCGCTCGACGCGATGAACTGGGGCACGCTTGGCCTGTTCTTCTTCATGACCGTTGTGGTGAGCTGGTGGGAAGAGCTCTTCTTTCGCGGCTATTTCCTGCGCAACCTTGCCGAGGGGACGAGCTTCCTGATCGCGGCCATCGTCTCGGGCGTGATTTTCGGCTTCATCCACATCACCAACCCCAACGCGACCATGCTGTCCTCGCTCATCATCGTCGCCTTCTCCTTCAAGGCGCTTTACGGCGTGATGGTGACCAACGCGATCTGGCTGTCCTTCGGGATGCACGTGGGCTGGAACTTCTTCCAGGGCGTGGTCCTCGATTACAACGCGAGCGGCAACGACATGGCCTCGATCATCCTCGTGAAACCCGTCGGGCCCGAATGGCTGAGCGGCGGCGATTTCGGGCCGGAGAACAGCGTGCTCGTCCTGCCTGCGCTCGCGGCGGCCTTCGTGGCGATCAAGCTGGTGGCGAAATGGCTTGGCGAGGATCGCGGGCACGATATCGGCGTGGATCCGGGACAGCCGCAGCAGGCGTCAGAGCGCTAGGTACCCCGCAATGAGGCTGGCGGCGAGCGCGGCCATGCTGGCGGCCAGTGCTGCGGCGGCCGGACGGGCGGCGCGCTTGCCGTAAACCAACGTCACGCCGAGCTTCACGCTCATGTTGGCAAGGATTGTCCCGGCTATGGCCAGTGCGGCCAACTCGGGGGAGATGGTACCCGGCTCCAACCCGCCTGCGGTGACGATGGCGGCATCAACGTCCATGCTGCCCATCAGCAGCAGGAGCACCGCGATCCCTTCCTCGCCAAAGCGCGTTTCGGCCCAGCGGGCGGCCACGGCGGCAACGGCCACGAAAGTGACGAAGGTGAGCGCAGGCAGCATCGCGATGGGGTTGCCCGGCGGTGCCGCCCCGGTGCCGCTGGGTGCCTTGCGGAAAAGCCACCAGGCGACACCGAACCCGACAAGCAGTGCAGGCGCGACGATGAGCACGAAATGAGGCAGCAGGCTGGTTGCAAGCACGGCGACGAGGATGATGACCCGCAGGTACATCACCGCGCTCGCCAGAGCGATGCCGGCGTTCTCGGCCCCGCCGCCCGCTCCGGCCCCGATCCGCTGGGCGAAGGAATGGGTGACCGCGGTCGAGCTGTAGGCCCCGCCGATCACCGCCGTGGCGATGGTCCCGCGCCGCGCGCCGAACATCCGGTTGGCGGCGTAGCCGATGAAGCTGAAGCCGGTGACGATGATCACCACCAGCCACAAGGTGCGCGGCTCCCACGCGTCGTAGGGGCCGTAGCGCCCCTCGGGCAGGAAGGGGAACACGGCGAGCGCGATCACGGCATAGCGCGCCAGCGCCTTGATATCGGCCTCGTCGAGCCGCCCGACGAAACGGTGGACCTCGGTGCGCAGCGCAAGGATGGCCGTGACCACAGCGCCGCCCGCGACCGCGACCGCCGCTTGCCCAAGACCGGCAAGGAAGCCCAGCGCCAGCGTCACCATGGCCGCCACGGCCGAAGTCGCATCGGGCTTTCCGCTATCGGTGATGGAGCGCGAATAGCCGATGGCCGCGATGGCGGTCGCCCCGGCCACGATGATCCCGGCCACCACCTCCTGCCCCGCCTGCGCCAGCAGCCCGGCAAGCCCCGCGACCAGCGCGAAAAGGGTGAAAGTGCGGATGCCGGCCACCCGCGTGCCGTCTTCGGCCTTGCGCAAGGTCCAGCCGCGCTCAAGCCCGATCATCAGCCCGATCGCCAGCGCTGCCCCCAGCTGTCCTGCCTGCGCCGTCCAGTCCATCAGCGCCGCTGTATCACTTCACCCAGTCGAGGCCCATTTCTTCGAACATCTCCTTGTCCTCGCTCCAGCGTTCGTCGGTTTTCACGTGGAGGAAGAGGTGGACCTTCTGGCCGAGCAGCTCGGTCAGTTCCTTGCGCGCGGCTTCGCCGATGGCCTTGATGCGGCTACCGCCCTTGCCGAGCACGATGGCACGCTGGTTGTCGCGCATGACCACGATCTGCTGGTGGATCTCGACGCTGCCGTCGGGGCGCTGGAGGTACTTCTCCGGGCGCACCGCGCTGTCGTAGGGCAGTTCCTCGTGAAGCTGCTTGTAGAGCTGTTCGCGGGTGATCTCGGTGGCGAGCAGGCGCTCGCTCGCGTCCGAAACCTGGTCTTCGGGGTACATCCACGGGCCTTCGGGCATGAGGGCGGCGAGCGCGTCCTTCATTTCCGCAACCCCGTCACCCGTCAGCGCGGAGACGAAGTAGACCTCGGCGAAATCGACCTTGCCGGTGAGCTCCTGCGCGAGGACCAGCAGCGGCTCCTTCTTGGCCACATCGACCTTGTTGAGGACGAGGATCTTGCGCTCGGGCCGCGTGGCGACCTGTTCGAGCAGCGGTTCGAGCTCGTGGCGGCGCTGCTTCACCGGATCGACCAGCAACAGCACGGCGTCGGCGGCTTCCGCGCCTTCCCAGGCCGCGCTCACCATTGCGCGGTCGAGGCGGCGCTTGGGCGCGAAGATGCCCGGCGTGTCGACGAGGATCATTTGCGTGTTCGCATCGGCGCTTTCGTGCAGCGCGATGCCCATCATCCGGGCGCGGGTGGTCTGCGCCTTGGCCGAGGTGATGGCGACCTTCTGGCCGACGAGCTGGTTGACCAGCGTGCTCTTGCCCGCATTGGGCGCGCCCAGCACGGCAACAACGCCGCAGCGCGTGGTGGTTTCGCTTTCGCTCACCCGTATTTCTCCATGAATTCGCGGGCCGCCTTTTTCTCGGCCTCCTGCTTGCTGCCGGCGGTGGCCTCCGCCTCGCCGACCTTGTGGACTTTCACCCGCACGGTGAAGCGCGCGGCGTGATCGGGGCCGCTGCGGCCCACCATTTCGTATTCGGGCGGACGGCGCTGGTTGCCCGCAGCCCATTCCTGCAGCGCGCTCTTGGGGTGCTTGGCCTTGCCTGCACCGCTTTCGAGCGCCGGACGCCACAGCAGCCGCACGAGATCGCGCGCCGCGTCGAAGCCGTTGTCGAGGAATTGCGCGCCCAGCAGCGCTTCCATCACATCGCCGAGGATATTGTCGCTGTCGCGCCCGCCGTCGCTGCTTGCCTGCTTGGAAATGCGGATATGCGGTGCAAGGCCGATCCCGCGCGCGATGGTGGCGCACATTTCACGGCTGACGATGGCGTTGAGGCGCTGGGCGAGCTTGCCCTCGTTCTCATCGCTCTGGGCGTAGAGCCAGTCGGCGATCGACAGGCCCAGTACGCGGTCGCCAAGGAATTCGAGGCGCTCGTAATCCTGCTTCTCGCCCATGCTGCCGTGGGTCAGCGCGGCGTACCAGCGCGCCTCGTCCTTCACCGTAAAGCCGGTCTCGGCGAGCCAGTCGCGCGCGTCCTGTTCGAGCGCGCTCATATGTCGCTCCCGATCCGGTTCCAGCGCGCGGCGCTGAACCAGGTCCAGGGCAGCAGCCATTCGGCGCTGCCGTCGGTCGACCACAGCACCCGGCTGGCGCGCCCGACGAGGAGGTCGGCATCGACCAGCCCCACGCCGCCGCCGCGCACGGCGGGGAAGCGGCTGTCGAGCGAATTGTCGCGGTTGTCGCCCATCATGAACAGCTGGCCTTCGGGCACGACGACCGCCTCGGTGTTGTCGGGATCGATGCGCACCGGGTCGCCCGAGGGATCGAGCAGGAAGCCGCCGTTGCCATCGTCCAGCAGGCGCGCGCCCACGGGGCCGAAGTCGATGGTCATGTAGCTCTTGCCCGAAGGCAGCGTTTCGCGGAACTGGCGGTAGCGGCAGATCGTGCCGTCCACCACGCGGCCGCCATCGCGGCGGCAGCCGGTGTTCTCGCTCATCGGGATATCGGCGAAGCCCGCCTCTTCCTTGGGCAGGGGCGTGCCGTTGAGGATGACCACGCCTTCGCGCACCGCCACCGTGTCGCCCGGCAGGCCGATCACGCGCTTGACGTAATCGGTCCCGGTCACAGGGTGCTTGAAAATGGCGACATCGCCGCGTTCGGGCAGGTCGGCGAACACGCGTCCCTCCCACAGGCCCGGCTCGCCCGGCAGCGAATATTGCGAGAAGCCGTAGGGCCACTTGGCCGCCACCAGATAGTCGCCGTTGCGCAGGTTGGGCAGCATCGATTCGCTGGGAATGGTGAAGGGCGAGAAGATGAAACTGCGGAAGATCAGCACCGCGATCACAAGTTTCGCGACGAACCACAGGAAACTGCCGAGCGTTTCCTCTTGCTTTTCGGGTCCCTTGTCGGATTTGTCCGCGACGGGGGCGGTCTCAGTAGTCATGAACGGCGCTCGCCAGACATTTGCGGGTTTGCAATCATGGCTCGGTTCCCTAGTCGCGCACCCGCACTCACGAAAGGATTTTTCACGCGATGACCACGCCTGCAACCATCTGGAGCCGCCTCGCCGACCTGCCGCGCCCGACGCTGGGCGAACTGTTCAGCACGGGCCGCGACGGGGGCGAGGGCGCGGACGAGCCGGGCGGTAGGGAGCGTGTGGACATGCTCTCGGGCCGGATCGAGCTGGGCGAGGGTGCGGAAGACGGCGGCATTCTGTTCGACTGGTCGAAAACGCATCTCGACCGCGCGGTGATCGCGGCGTTCGAAGAGCTGGCCGAGACGATGGATTTCGCCGGCATGCGCGCCAAGCTGTTCGGCGGCGAGGTGGTGAACCCTACCGAAGGCCGCGCCGCCGACCACGCCACGCTGCGCGGCACGGGCGATGAAGCCAAGGTGGAAGAGGCGATGGCGCTGATCGACCGCATGGGCATGCTGGTCGAAGCCATCCACCAGGGCGCGCTGGGCGAGGTCGAGCACCTGATCCACATCGGCATCGGCGGCAGCGCGCTGGGCCCGGCGCTGGGTGTCGACGCGCTGAGCCGCGACCTGTCCTATTGCGACGTCCATGTCGTCTCCAACATCGACGGTGTCGCGCTGGAACAGGCCTTTGCCGCATGCGATCCGGCCAAGACGCTGATCGCGGTCGCCTCCAAGACCTTCACCACCATCGAGACCATGACCAACGCCCAGAGCGCGCTCAAATGGCTTGCCGACAACGGCGTGGCGGACCCGGGCGGCCGGGTGATCGCGCTCACCGCCAATCCGGACGGTGCGGTTGAATGGGGCGTTGATGAAACGCGCATCCTGCCGTTCCAGGAAAGCGTCGGCGGGCGCTATTCGATCTGGTCCTCTATCGGCTTTCCCATCGCCATGGCGGTCGGCATGGATGATTTCCGCGCCATGCTTGCAGGCGCCAAGGCGGTGGACGCGCATTTCCGCGATACCGACGGCGCGGCAAACCTGGTGCTGCGCGCAAGCTTTGCCGACCTTTACTACACCCGCGTGCGCGGCTGCCAGACGCGCGCGGTCTTCGCCTATGACGAGCGCCTCGGCCTGTTTCCCGACTATCTCCAGCAGCTGGAGATGGAGAGCAACGGCAAGCGCGTGACCGCCGACATGCAGCCGGTCGACGGCCCGACCGCGCCGATCACCTGGGGCGGGGTGGGCACCGACGCGCAGCACGCGGTGTTCCAGCTGCTCCACCAGGGCACGCATCTGATCCCGGTCGACTTCATCGCCAGCGTCGCGCCGGGCGACGATCTCGACCCCGCGCACCACCGCATCCTGCTGATGAACTGCTTTGCCCAAGGCGCCGCGCTGATGGCGGGCAAGGCGGGCGAGGACCCCGCGCGCAACTACCCCGGCGACCGCCCCTCGGCGACGATCCTGTGCGACGACCTCGACGCGGCAGCGCTGGGCGCCCTCATCGCCTTCCACGAACACCGCGTGTTCGCCAGCGCCGTGCTGATGGGCATCAACCCTTTCGACCAGTTCGGCGTGGAACTCGGCAAGCAGATGGCGAAAGCGATCGAAAAGGGCGGCGAGGAATTCGATGCGAGCACGGAAGCGCTGGTGAAGGCGGCTGGGCTTGGCTAGCATGTGATTAGAAAAGAGTTGGGGGGGTAGTTTGGACCAAAATAAAGATTCGAATCCGGAAGAAGTCGAAGGCAAAATCAAGTTGATTGAGGTTGCTTGGGCGAAAACCAAGTCACTCGATAAGGCTGCTGCCTTTTTGGCGATTTTGGCTGGCACTCTTTCCCTTGTTTCATCGTTCTCGGGGTCCGGAGTTGAGGAAATCTTGTCGGACTTCTTTCGAGGGTTGACGAATCTATTCTCTTCCCCAGCGAATGCGTCAACGGGAGCCATTGGGGTCAGCCAGCCGCAGAATCCAGACTGGTATAAGCCGGTACTTATGGGCGGAGTATACCTTACCCTTTTTGGCTGCCTTTACTTTGCCATCTTCTCAGGAAAGTCCAAGGCAGAGACAGAAAAGGCATGGGACCTGATCAAGTTTATCGCTGGGTTTTTTATCGGCACGCTTGCAGGCTAGTAACGCATATCTCAGCTCAAACCAGCACGAAATACATCACTGCCAGGGCGCCCATCACTGCCACGCCCGTGAGGCTCAGCGCCTTCATTGCGGCGCTGGGCCGCGCATCCTCTGGCATCTCGCAGCGGGTCACCACGAGGTAGTTGAGGAGCGCCAGCAGCGGGGCGACGACGAAGGTGGCGCTCGTCACGAAGTCGAGGAAGGTGGTGAACTCGCGCATCAGGGTGAAGAGGACCACCATCGCCAGCGCGGCCAGCACCAGCGTGGCACCCGCGTATTGCGTGCGCGTGCCGCTTTCCTGGTCTGCCCCGCGCAGCACCTGGATCGCGGCGGGGACGGTGCGGGCATAGGCGTCGATCGCGGCGATCACCGTGGTCAGCATTACCGAGAGCGCGGCAATGGCGGCAAGCGCGGCGGCACTCGGCCCCAGCGCCTCGCGGTAGAGGTTCACCAGCTGCCCTGCGAAGCCCGGCGCGTCGGACAGCGGGGCGATATCCTGCGCGTGCATAACCCCGGCGCCCATGATGCAGAAGCACAGGGCCATCACCGTGGTCATGACATAGGGCCACAGGAAGCTGCTGCGCGCCTCGCCCAGCGTCGGGTGGGCCCCCTCGGGCAGGGTGCGGTCGGCCTCGACCTTCCACAGCGAGAGCGCGACCGAGACATCGACCGGATTGGGCATGAAGCCGGCGAGGGCAACGATGAACAGCAGCGCGGCGGTTTCCTGCGTCCAGGCGAAATCGGTCAGCGTACCCCACTCGACCCGCGGCAGGACCAGTACGGTGGTAATGACCGTCGCGATCACGAGGAAGGCGAGCAGCACCCCGTTGACCTTGTCGAGCAGGCGGTATCCGCCCACAAGCAGCAGGATCGAGGCGAGCGCGATCACCAGCGAGGCCATCATGGGCATGGGCAGCAGCGGGCCTACGATTGCCGCGAAGATCCCCGCCGTCGCCGCGCCCAGCGCCGCATAAACGATCGGTACCAGCGGGAGGACCGCGATGAGGAAGAGGAGCACGGCCCACACGCCCAGCTCGCGGTAGCCCGACAGGAGCGAGCGCCCGCGCACATGGGCGTAATCCACCCCGAAGCGATAGGCGGGGTATTTGAGCAGCGTCGCCAGCACGATCACGCCCATCAGCGCCGCACCGAACATGGCGCCCGCCCGCGTCGACTGGACGAGGTGCGATGTGCCGATGGCGGCGCCGGTGAAGATCAGGCCCGGACCCGCCAGGCGGCGCAGGATATCGCGTGTCATCGGTCGTTCCCCCAAACTTCCGTCGGCGGCGAAGATGCGCCCGAAATTGCCGGTCGCGCAAGCGAAATGATCGTTCGCATCTGCGAAACAAATTGACTTCTGGCCCCCGCAGGCCCATCTGCACGCCCATCGAAGCGCGCTAGCCAGCGTGAAGCGGCGATGACGATACATCCATCGCCCCGGCCGCGCCTCGGTCCATTTTTTCCAGACTTCCCTTTTCACGCGGGTGGTTACAACCTCCGCGACCGCGCCCGGATTCCGCCTTGGAACCGAGAGCGCGCCGCATGTTTTATGCGAGTGATCATGACTCAGTTTACAGACCTCGGGCTGTCGCAGCCCGTCCTCCAGGCCCTCGACCTCAAGGGCTACACCGAACCCACGCCGATCCAGGCGCAGGCGATCCCGCCCGTGCTCGAAGGGCGCGACCTCATGGGCATCGCGCAGACCGGCACCGGCAAGACCGCCGCCTTCATGCTGCCGAGCATCGACCGGCTGCGCGAGGCGGACAAGCAGACGCCGTTCAAGTCCTGCCGCATGCTTGTGCTTGCGCCGACGCGCGAACTGGCCGGCCAGATCGCCCAGAGCGCCAAGGATTACGGCGCGCTCGCGGGCCTCAAGGTGCATTCGATCGTCGGCGGTACGAGCGTAAACAAGGACCGCAACAAGCTGCACCGCGGCACCGACATCCTCGTCGCGACGCCGGGCCGCCTGCTCGACCTTATCGACCAGAAGGCCTTCAAGCTCGACGGCGTGGAAATCCTCGTCCTCGACGAAGCGGACCAGATGCTCGACCTCGGCTTCATCCATGCGCTCAAGCGCATCAGCCAGCTGGTGCCCAAGGAACGCCAGACACTGTTCTTCAGCGCCACCATGCCGCGCTCGATCAAGGACCTCGCCGCGCAATACTGCCAGTCGCCGGTGCATGTCTCGGTGACGCCCGAGAGCACGACGGCCGAGCGGATCGACCAGTATCTCTTCATGGTCCAGCAGGACGAGAAGCAGACGCTGCTCGAACTGATCCTGTCCGAACGCCACGACACGCCCGGCGATTTCGAGCGCGTGCTGGTCTTCGCGCGCACCAAGCATGGCTGCGACCGGATCGTGAAAAAGCTGGCGCAGAAGGGCATTCCGGCCAACGCCATCCACGGCAACAAGTCGCAGCCCCAGCGTGAGCGGGCGCTGGGCGAATTCCGCTCGGCCCGCACGCCGATCCTCGTGGCGACCGACGTGGCCGCGCGCGGGATCGACATTCCGGGCGTCAGCCACGTGATCAATTACGAGCTGCCTAACGTGCCCGAGCAATACGTCCATCGCATCGGCCGGACCGCGCGCGCCGGCAAGGACGGCATCGCCATCGCCTTCTGTGCAGAGGACGAGCGCGATTACCTCAAGGACATCCGCAAGAAGACCGACGCCGAATTTGAGCGCCTGCCGCTACCGGACAACTTCCGCGCGGTGGTCGAAGGTGTCGGCCCGACGAAGCGCGAACAGAAGCCGCGTCTTGCCAAGCCCAAGGTTCGTCCCGCAGGCGGTGCAGCCAAGAAGCCGAAGCCCAAGAACAAGCACCAGAGCCGCGCCGGCGCGCCCAAGCGCGACGGTGCCGGCGGCGGCGGCAAGCCCGGCGGCGGCCGGCCCGGAGGCAATCGCAACCGCAACCGACGCCGTTCCGGGCGATAAGCCCTCCGCCGAAATGGCGTAAATTTCCAAACCTTTACCGCGCACAATGGCTAGTCTCTCCTGCCAAAGGGGAGGGGCGATTGGCCAGGGGCAATTACGGCTTTCGTCGTGCGCGTGCACTTGGCGCGATGGGCGCTGCCTGCGCGCTCGCGGGATGCACGGTCGTGAACGTCGATGGCCCGGCGACCGTTACCCGCACTTATCCCGGTGTCTTGCGTATCCTCCCGGCGGAGGATGCGTCCACGGTCGCCTACACCGCGCGCGGTTTCGGGCTCGTCCCGGGACGCAACGGCGCGACGCTGGGCTTCGCGCGCGAAACCGTCGTGGCTGTTTCGGATCCGGAAGAATGCCGGCTGATCCTGATCGAACCCGATGAAGAGGAAGCGGGCAGGATCGCCGAGTTGCTCGGCCAGGCCGTCGAGGACGGACAGATTTGCAGGGGAGGGTGAGATGAAGAGGAACGCAGCAGGATTGGTGCTGGCCGCGCTGGCGGTGACCGGGTGCAGCTCGGTCGATCAGGTGCCGCTGGTCTACGTGTCGACCGCGAAGGTCGGGGTGAATGTGGAGAGCGGCTCTGCCGAAACGCCGGGCGCCAGCATCCTGATCGGTGTCGACCTGACGGACGCGGCTTATGTGCCGGTCGCGGTTGCGCGAAAGTGCGATGACCAAACCGGCAACGCCCTCAGCAGATGCGTTGATAGCGTGGTACAGATAGCCAAGATATTCGGCACCTCCAATGATGTAACGGAAAACGATCGTGAGAAGTATCTCGGCATCGCAACCGAAGCGCGCGTGTTGGAAGAGCAAATTTCGCAAGCGGATACGGCCTACAGAACCGCGCTGAGCGACGAGGAATCGAGGCAAAAGGAGTTGACTGAGGCGAAGGCTGCAAAGAGCTTCATCGAGAGCTTCGCGTATGACGAGGCGAGCGACGACTTCAGTAAGCTGCCCCCGGACGCCCAGGAAAAGTATCGGACGGAAAAGGCGCGGGCTGACAGTCTTGCTGGCTTGGAGACCGCCGTAGAGCGCTCGCGCCAGGAATCCGGAAGGCGACTTCAGGCTTTGAACGAGAGGCGTCAGAGTCTTTTGGAATTGGCGAAGAAGCTTGAGGAAAGCGTGCCGCTTCAGAACAGCACCGCTCTGCGCCAAAATGATGCGCTTTCCGTTTTTGGGACCTTCTCTGGAGATATCAACGGATCGGCTGGGCAGGACAGCGGTGCGAACGTACGGCTTGGGAAAAGCTTCAGCACTGGTGTAGCCGCCCAGAACCTTGCTCGTGGCGTAGCCGACTCGTCCGTGGAACTGGCGAAGAACCGCTCGAACTGCCTAAGCTCGGTGGCGACTGCGTTCGAGAGCCTCAAGCCAGAAGAGCGGACAACGGCAACACTCGAAAAGCTATTGGCTCGATGCTGAAGCGGCACTCTTGTCCTATGGGGGGATGCCGCTTCAGGGCGAAAGTTTCTGGCTAGCTTGTAATCTTTGGCGCGCTCCTTACGAACACCCCCGCGCTATCCGAGGAGCTGCCCGCATGTCCGAGACTTACGACTACGACCTTTTCACCATTGGCGCCGGATCGGGCGGCGTGCGCGCCAGCCGCGTGTCCTCGGCCCACGGGGCGAAGGTCGCGATTGCGGAAGAGCACCGCGTGGGCGGCACCTGCGTCATCCGCGGCTGCGTGCCGAAGAAGATGCTCGTCTACGGCGCGCATTTCGCCGAGGATTTGGAAGACTGCAAACGCTTCGGCTGGGAGGTCGAGGGCAAGAGCTTCAACTGGCAGACCCTGCGCGACAACGTGCTGGCGGATGTCGACCGGCTCGAGGGCGCCTACACCGACACGCTCGAAAACCACAAGGTGACCGTGTTCAAGGAACGCGCCGAGATCACCGGCCCGCACGAGATCACGCTGGCGAGCGGCAAGGTCGTGACGGCCAAGCACATCCTGATTGCCACCGGCGCGCGCCCGCAGGTGCCGACCTGCAAGGGCGCCGAACACGCGATCACCTCGAACGAGGCGTTCCATCTCGAAAAGCTGCCCAAGAAGATCATCATCGCGGGCGGCGGCTATATCGCCAACGAATTCGCCGGCATCTTCAACGAGTTCGGCTGCAAGGTCTGCGTGGTCAATCGCGGCGACCAGCTGCTGCGCTCCTATGACGAGGCGCTGCGCGAACGGCTGCTGTTGATCTCCTTGAAAAAGGGCATCGAGTTCAAGTTCAACACGGTGTTCGAATACATCGAGAAGACCGAGGACGGCCGCTTCAAGGTGAAGCTGTCCGATTGCGACGAGGAGATCGTCGACCAGGTGATGTTCGCCACCGGCCGCAAGCCCAACACCGAAGGCCTGGGGCTGGAGAACGCGGGCGTCGAGCTGGGTGAGAAGGGCGAGATCAAGGTCGACCGCTTCTCCAAGACCAATGTCGACCACATCTACGCCGTGGGCGATGTGACCGACCGCGTGCAGCTGACCCCGGTCGCGATCCGCGAAGGCCAGGCCTTTGCCGACACCGTCTTTGGCGGGCACGAGCCGATTGCGGTCGATCACTCCTGCATCCCGAGCGCGGTCTTCAGTCACCCGCCGATTGCGGCGGTCGGCATGACCGAGGGCGAAGCCAAGAACAAGCTCGGCAGCGTGAAGGTCTACCTGTCCGATTTCCGCCCGATGAAGAACGTACTCGCCGGACGCGACGAACGCAGCCTGTTCAAGATGGTCTGCGACAGCGACACGGGCCGCATAGTCGGCATCCACATGATCGCGCCCGAAGCGGCCGAGATGATGCAGGCCGCCGCCATCGCGGTGAAGGCCGGCCTCACTAAAGAGGATTTCGACGCGACGACGGCAATCCACCCGACCATGGCGGAAGAGCTGGTGCTGATGCGCTGACGCGCGGCTCCTAGACCCTCTCGAGAGGGTGATGGGGCAGGGGCGGCGGCTCGACCGCGATCGCATCGCCGGGGCGGATAACCCCGCCCGTGCGGGCAATGGCCATGATCCCGCATTTGCGGATGATCGTACCATCGGGCCGCTTGTCGAGGACAGCAGCAAGCAAACCCTTCTGGAAAGCTTCGATCTGCGCGCAGGGGTTGCGCAGGCCCGTGACTTCCAGCTCCGCGCCCGATCCGAAACGCAAGGTAGTGCCGCGCGCGAGGCCGAGCAGGTCGATCCCGCGCGTCGTGATGTTCTCGCCCAGATCCGCTGGGCGGACCGAGAAGCCCTTGCCAGCAAGCTCGTCAAACAGCTCGGCGTGGATGAGATGCACCTGCCGCAGGTTCGGCTGAGTCGGATCGACCCTGGCTCGCGAGCGATGCTGGACGCGGTCCCCCAAGTGGGCATCGCCGCGCACGCCGAGACCGGCGACGATCTCGATCCGCTCCCGGGCCTGCTTGGAGAAATTGTGCGCGCCATCGGAGGCGACCGCGAGCACCTGCGCGCCCATCACGCGCGCTCCAACCGGCGGGGCGAGAGCATGGCGGCTTCGACCCCTACAGCCCGCAATTCGTCCGGCCACTCGCTTCTCGTCGCCAGCGCCTGCGCCGCCAACGCCATCGCGGGCGAGGTCTGCAAGCCGAAGCCGCCTTGGCCCGCCAGCCAGAAGAAGCCCGGCGCCTCCGTGTCGAACCCGCACACCGGCAGCCTATCGGGCGCAAAGCTCCTGAGGCCCGCCCATTTGCTCGCAAGGCGCGGGATGTTGAGGGTGGTGACTTCCTCCACACGCCAGGCGGCGAGGGCGACGTCCTCCTCCTCGGGCTGGGCGTCGCAAGGCTCGCTCGGGTGTTCGTCCATCGGGCAGGCGAGCAGGCGGCCGCTGCCTTCGGGCTCGATGTAGAAGCCCGGGCCCACCGTCTTGGTGAAGGGCCATGCGGAGACGTCTTCGTTCACGTCGAAGGTGATCACCGTGCGCCGCAAGGGACGGATGCCGATGGGCGCGACGCCTACGAGCCTCGCCACCTCGTCCACCCACGCCCCCGCAGCATTCACCACTACCCGCGCGGCGAAGCTTTCCCCCCGAGTGTCGACGATCCAGCGGCTGCCGTCGTGATGCAGGGCCGTCACCGGCGCCTTGACGGCAATCCGTCCGCCACCTGCGACCAGCGCCTTGCGATGCGTCTCGAGCAGCGCATGCGCGTCGAGCTTGCGCCCAGCCGGATCGAGCAGCGCCCCGGCAATCGCATCCCCGCGCAGGACTGGCACAAGCTCGCGGGCCTCGTCCACCGACAGTCGCCGCACATCGCCCGACCACTCGCGATAGTTTGCCTCCAGCCCGTCGAGCGTCTCATCCTGCCCCTTGAGCGCCAGGAACAGCGCCGGATGTGGACGCGCGCCCGGCTCTTCCAGCAGCGGTATGCTCGCCGCCGTCAGCGCGCGGACCAGCCAGCTGTCCATGTCGAAATGCGCAAAAGCAGCGCTGCGGCCCGAGGAATGGACGCCTGGCGCCGCTTCCGCCTCGCACACCACGGTCTCGCCATGCCGCGCCAGCCGCGCCGCTGCCGAGAGGCCGGCAATCCCGGCACCCACCACGAGGAAATCGACCGCCTTCACTTGCGACTCCGTTGCTCGCCTGCCGCAACCGGCCTAGTCTCTCCTGCATCAAAAGACACAAGGGGAGCGGGCCGATGGCTGGCACTGTACTGGTAACCGGGGGCACGGGCTATATCGCAGGCGAGCTCATTCGCCAGCTCTTGGCGAAAGGCTGGACCGTCCATGCGACCGTCCGCAACAAGGCGAAGAGCGAAGCGCTGCTGCGCAGCCGCGTCGGCGATCCGGGCGAGGACCGTTTCAAGGTCTTCGAGGCCGAGCTGATGAGCGACGATGGCTGGGCCGAAGCGGTCGCGGGTTGCACGCATGTGGCGCATGTCGCCTCGCCCATCGCGGCCTCCACGCCCAAGGACGAGAACGAGATGATCGTGCCCGCGCGCGAAGGCACGCTGCGGGCGCTGCGCTTTGCGCGGGATGCGGGCGTCAAACGCTTCGTCCAGACGAGCTCCATGGCCGCGGTCGCCTATGGCCGCAGCGAGAAGGAATACACCGTCGACGAGAGCGACTGGACCGATGTCAGCCACCCCGATGTCTATCCTTACGTCAAGTCGAAGACCATCGCCGAGCGCGCCGCGCGCGACTGGATGGCGGCCGAGGGCGGGGATATGGAATTCGTCTCGGTCAACCCGGCGATGGTGCTGGGCCCGGTCGACGATCCCGACTTCAGCCCCTCGGTCGAGGCGGTGAAGCAATTGCTCAACGGGTCGATGCCGATGGCGCCTGACCTCGGTTTTGCCATCGTCGACACGCGCGATGTGGCGGACCTGCATGTGCGGTGCCTGGAAGAGTCGGGGCTGGCGGGTGAGCGGTTCCTGGCCGCGGGCAAGTTCTACAGGATGATCGAAGTGGGCGAGGCGCTGCGCCGCGGCCTGCCGGCCGAGCATACGAAGAAGGTGCCGACCAAGGTGATGCCCAACTGGATGGTCTCCGTCCTCAGCCTGTTCAACGCGGGCGTGCGCTCGATCAAGAGCGAGCTTGGCAAGAGCCGCCATGTCGATGCGAGCCATGCGCTCGAGCGGCTCGGCTGGAAGACCCGCAGCGAGGAAGAAAGCATCGTCGATTGCGGACGCAGCCTCATCGAACACGGCGTGGTGAAGCCGTAATGGAGGTGGCGGGCAAGCGCGTGCTCCTCACAGGAGGCACGGCGGGTATCGGCGAGCAGATGGCGCTCCAGCTCAAGGCCAAGGGCGCCGAGGTGATCATCACCGGCCGCTCGCTCAAGAAGCTGGAGGCGATGCGCAAGGCCGGGTTCGAGGCGATCGAGGCGGACCTGCATTCGCCGCTGGGTGCGGACCGGATCGTGCAGGCGCTAGGCGGCCGCACTCTCGATGTGCTGATCAACAACGCGGGGCAGGGCGTCGACCATGATTTCCGCGAGGAAGCGCCCGATGCGGACGCGGCCGACGATTGCATCTACGCCAATCTCAACACGCCGATCCGCCTGATCACCGCGCTGCTGCCGCGCCTCAAGGAACGGCCCGAGGCGGCGATCATCAACGTGACCAGCGGACTTGCGATTGCACCGCGCGCGGGCGGGCCGGTCTATTGCGCTACCAAGGCGGCGCTCAGGAGCTACACGCAGGCCATTCGTGCGCAGCTTGCCGATACGAATGTCGCGGTGATCGAGGCGCTGCCGCCGGTGGTCGACACGCAGATGACCGCCGGCCGGACGAACAAGAAGATGGCTCCGCAGGAATGCGCGCGGCAGATCCTCGATGCGCTGGAGAAGGGCCATGCGGAAGCCAATGTCGGCATGGTGAAGGTACTCAAAGCGGTTCACTCCGCATCGCCCGCCCTCGCGCGCAAGGTGATGCTGCGCTTCTGACCTGACCGCACCGCCTTGGGACGAACGGGCCTTGCCGCATTGCAACAGGGCCGGGCCCTCGTCACAAGGCGCAGGAAACGAATCGCAATCGGGGTATTCGCATGAACATGCTGGCGTCGCGCGGGCAGCTGCGCGCAAGTTTCCTTCGTTGGGCCCTTTTCCTGGTGCCGCTGTGTGTGCTTCTGGGGTTCCTTTCCGGCATGTTCGGCAGCCCCAACACGGCCTGGTTCCAGGGGCTTGAAAAGCCTGGCATCTATCCCGAGCCCAGGTGGTTCGGCATCGTGTGGACCATCCTCTACGTCATGATCGGCCTGTCGGTTGCGCTGGTCGCCTCGGCCTGGGGCGCGCGCGGGCGCACGGCGGCGCTTTCGGTATTCGCCGTGCACTTCGTGCTGAACCTCTCGTGGAGCTACGTGTTCTTCGGCGCGCAGCAGATCAGCGGGGCGCTGTACCTGCTGGTCGCAATCGTGCTGTCGCTGCTGGTGGTGATGGCGCTGTTCTGGCGCGTGCGGAAGCTCGCCGCTGTCCTGCTCATTCCCTACCTCGCCTGGGTCTGCTTCGCGACGGCGCTGAATTACCAGTTCCTGCAGCTGAACCCGGACGCTGACGGCGGGAACGCGGACGGCGCGGTGGAGCGTGTGAGGATTTAGTTTTTTGTTTTGCGAACCCGCATCTGCGGGTTCGTCCTCGCTAGACGTGCAGCAAGCTGCACCCGCTGCGGGCGGGCGTGCAGGTGGCCTTTGGCCAGCGCACCTATGGTGCACTTCCGCCCTTGCCGGGCCTCCGCCGGCCCGGTGCTCTTGCGATCTCGGTCAGCGTTCCGAGCCGCTAGGCGAGGCAAGGCCGACTGGCCGCCCGCAGCGACGCGACCGCAAGGTCGCATGAGCGAGGATAGCCTAAGGCCGCGGACGCGGCCGCCGGCGCTTGAGGCTAGACAAAATCCGCAGCGCGTCCCAAGGGGACGGGATGCAATCTCAAAACCCCCTGATCGCCGACTTCGTCAAACTCGCCAATTCGGCGGCCGGTACGCTCGCTGGCATGGGCCGCGAGGCGCGCGATGCGGCGCGTGAGCGGGCCAAGGGCAGCTTTGCCGGAATGGACTTCGTCAGCCGCGAGGAATTCGACGCGGTGAAGGCGCTTGCGAGCAAGGCCCGCGAAGAGGCGGAAGACCTCAAGGCCCGCGTCGAAGCGCTCGAAGCCAAGATCAAGTGACCCGCGCCCCTGCCGCAGGGTAGGGACGCGCCATGCACCTTTCCGCACCCGCCATATTGATTGCCGCGCGCCCGCATGGGGAGACGGCGGTCATCGCGCGCCTGCTGACGGAAGAGAGCGGCGTCGTTGCCGCCTATGTCGCGGGCGGGCGCGGGCGGCAACTGCGCCCGGTGGTGATCCCGGGCAACCTCGTCCAGGCCGAAATCCGCGCGAAATCCGACAGCCAGCTGCCCTTTGCCCGACTTGAGCTGGTAAAGAGCCGCGGGCCGTGGCTGTCGGAACCGCTGCCCGCTGCGGCAATCGCCTGGGCCACCGCGCTCACCGCCAGCGCGCTGCCCGAACGCAACCCCTATCCCACGCTCTACGCCGCACTCGGCGGGGTGCTCGACGCGATCTGCTCTGCCGAGGCCGCGCGCCAATGGGTCGAGGCGCTGGCGATCTACGAAGCGCTGCTGCTGCGCGAGCTGGGCTATGGCGGCGAGCGTCCGGCAATAGCGAACCTTGGGCAGGCCTTGGAAATTCTCGACCGCCAGGAGCCGCTAATCGCGCGCTACCTGCTTGCCGACACCCACGCCGACGTCCTAGCTGCACGGCAACTCTTGCGGCAGCGTTTGGCACGGATGGTGGAATGAAGATTGCGGTATTTGCAGGCGATGGAATTGGCCCTGAAGTCACGGCGCAGGCGCTGCGCGTGCTTGAGGCGCTGGAGCTGCCCGGCCTGACGCTGTTCGAAGGCGATGTGGGCGCCGCCGCCTATCGCCGCCACGGCCACCCGCTGCCTGAAGAAACGCTGGAGATGGCGCGCGCCGCCGATGCGATCCTGTTCGGCGCGGTGGGCGATTTTTCCTGCGACGATTTGCCGCGCAACCTGCGGCCCGAACAGGCGATCCTGGGCCTGCGCAGCGAACTCGGCCTGTTTGCAAACCTTCGTCCGGCCGCCGGTTTCCCGGGGCTGGAGCACCTGTCGTCGCTCAAGCCCGATGTCGCGCGCAGCATCGACCTGCTGGTCGTTCGCGAACTCAACGGCGACGTCTATTTCGGCGACAAGGGCGAACGCGAGAGCGCCGGCGGTCGCGAGGGCTGGGACGCGATGAGCTACAACGAGGCGGAGGTGCGCCGCATTGCGCACACCGCCTTCCGTGCGGCGATGGGGCGGTCCAAGCGCCTGACCAGCGTCGACAAGGCCAACGTGCTGGAAACCAGCCGCATCTGGCGCGAGACGATTATCGAGGTGGCGAGCGAGTATCCCGAGGTTGAGCTCGACCACATGTATGTCGACAACGCGGCCATGCAGCTGGTGAAGTCGCCCGGCCAGTTCGACACCATCGTTACCGGCAACCTCTTCGGCGATATCCTCTCCGACCAGGCCAGCGCCTGCGTCGGCTCGATCGGCCTGCTCGCCAGCGCTTCGTTGGGCGAACGGCAGACCGAGTTCGGCACTTTCGGCCTTTATGAGCCGATCCACGGCAGCGCGCCCGATATTGCGGGCGAGGGCAAGGCGAACCCGGTCGCCGCTGTCCTCAGCCTCGCCATGCTGCTGCGCCATTCGCTGGGGCGCGAGGCGGAAGCGGCCCGGATCGAGCGCGCGGTCGAAGCTATTCTGGCCGATAGCGTCTTCGGCGGGGACCTGGGCGGAACCGCCTCCACCGCGGAGGTTGGCGATGCGATTGTTAGGAAGCTGGTAACCATATCTTGAGGATTGCGGCATAACCGGGTCATGCAATGGATATGAACCCGGAAACGCAGCCCACCATGGCTACCGCCGCCGAGCCCAGCGCAAAGCCGCTGGACCTTGCCATCATCCTGCCGACGCTCAACGAGCGCGACAATCTCGAGCCGCTGGTCGAGCGGATCGAGGGCGCGCTGGGTGTGTCGGGCTGGGAAGTGCTGATTGTCGACGACAATTCGGCCGATGGCACCAGCGATGAAGGCCGCCGCCTGTCGCTCACCGATCCGCGCGTGCGCGTGATCCAGCGCATTGGCCGCCGCGGCCTGTCGAGCGCGGCAATCGAAGGATTCTGCGCCACCGCCGCGCCCTATGTCGCGGTGATGGACGCCGACCATCAGCACGATCCCAAGCTGCTGGTCGACATGCTCGCAGCTGTGAAATCGGGCGAGGCCGAAGTCGCCGTCGCCAGCCGTTTCGCCGAAGGCGCGAGCATGGAGGAATGGGGCCGCCCCGACCGCGAGAAGCTGTCGAGCGTTGCCAATTTCCTCGCCCGCAAACTGACCGGGGTGGAACTGTCCGACCCGATGAGCGGCTTCTTCCTGCTGCCCGCTGCCACCGCGCGCCGCCTGGTGCCGAACCTGTCGGGCATCGGCTTCAAGATCCTGCTCGACCTGCTCGCTACTTCCGAAACGCCGCTCAAGGTGAAGGACTTCCCGATGAATTTCTCCGCTCGCCGTTCGGGCGAATCGAAACTCGACCGCGCCATCGCGCTCGATTTCCTCGCCGGGCTCTACGACAAGAGCTTCGGCCGCATCATCCCGACCCGCTTTGCCCTGTTCGGCACGGTCGGGGTGCTCGGCATCGGCGTGCACATGGCGATCCTCTACGCCTTCCTGCTGGTCGCCGGCACGAACTTCAGCTGGAGCCAGGCGGTCGCCACCTTCGGGGCGATGACCTTCAACTTCTGGCTCAACAACTTCCTCACCTATCGCGACCGCCGCCTTAAGGATGCCGACAAGGTCTTCTGGGGCTGGGTCAGCTTCATCGCGGCCTGTTCGATCGGCGCTTTCGCCAATGTCGCGGTTGCCACGACGCTGCACGACCGGGGCCTGCACGAGGTGCTCGCTGCGCTGGTTGGCATCGGTATCGGCTCGGTGTGGAACTACGCCCTGTCGAGCCGCTTCGTGTGGGGTCGGTATTGAGGTTCGAGGTGTGCGCTATCGACATCCGTCGATAGCTTGCGGCTGCGCCATCCCACGCCTGAGTTTTCCGGTGCGTGAAGCGCTTCCGCGCTTCCCTTAGCTGTGCCGTTCCACGCCCCCACCCGGCCACCCACGGAATTATCCTGAATGGGTGGCCGGGTGGGGGCGTGGGCTGGAACAGCAAGCCTTCGACGGATGTCCTGACCGCACCCCAACCAAAACCCTCTATCTCCAGCTTTCCAGCCAGGTCCACACCGCGAAACTATCCGGTCCAGCCAGCGGGTCGCCGCTGATGATCGGGTAGAACCACGCAAAGACCAGCGCGCTTGCCACCACCGGGGCCAGCGCGCTCTTGCGCCAGCCGTTTTGCCATAGCCGGTCGCAGGCCAGCGCCAGCGCGGCGAGCAGCGCCATGCTGGGCAGGGCGTAGTGGTAGTAGAACTGCACCGGCTTGCTCGCGACGATCCAGAAGCCGAGGCTGACCGCGTAGAGCACCGCCACGCCAAGCGCCGTCCAGTGGCGGCGCAGCACGCCATGCCAGGCGCACCAGGCGAGGGCGGGCAGGCCCAGCAGCATCGTCAGCGGGTTGCCGATCAGCATGATGCCGCGCTGCACCCCGTCGATCGGCTCGTAGAGATACCAGATCGAGCGGGCATTCAGCACCCATTGCTCCCAGGTCGACTGGTAGGGATGCGCCTTGATCACCTGTTCCTGCTGCGAGAGCATGAACTGGTGGTGGAAGACGAGCCCCTCGGTGATCGGGTGGAAGCGGAAGAAGAAGGCGGGCGTATAGGTGGCGGCGTAAACTGCCAGCGGCACGAGGCCGAGCCACAGCGCGGCTTCCACCAGCGTGATCCCCGGCACGGGCGCGCCCCTGCGGCTGAGAAATAGCCGGCGGCGGCCGGCGGCGGCGCGGGCGAAGAAGAACACGAGGCCCGGCAGCATCGCCACCACCAGCGCGTTCCATTTCGACCCCATCGCAAGGCCCAGCGCCACGCCGGTCAGTGCAAGGCGCCAGCGGCCTTCCTCGGGCTGGCGGATCGCGGCGGCGAACTGCCAGGCGGCTAGGCTGAGGAAGGCGAGGTAGAATATGTCCAGCATCGCGATGCGCGCGTGGATGAACAGGTGGAACCCGGTCGCCAGCAGCACGCCGTAGGCGAGGGTGGCAAAGCGGCTCTGGGTCGCGAACCACAGCGCGCGCATGGCGCCGAACAGGGCGAGCGTGCCGAACAGCGTCGGGACAAGGCGCCAGCCCCAGGGATTGTCGCCGAACAGCGCGATTCCGGCAGCGATCAGCACCTTGCCCAGCAGCGGGTGCTCGCGGTTGGTGAACTCGCCCATGACCAGCAGCTCGCGCGCGGCGGGCAGGTAATGGACCTCGTCGAAATAAGGGTGCGGGATCGCGGTGAGGTGTGGCAGGCAAGCCACCCAGAAGGCGAGCGACAGCGCGGCGCACCAGCGCAGGGGATCCTGGGGTTGCTCCGGCGCGCGGGTCATGGAGCGGCGGTGTAGAAAGCCGCCGCCCGCGCTTCAAGCGCTAAGCTTCGGCGCGCCCGCGCTTTTCGAGCCAGAACAGGCGCGCGATCATAGCGAGCAGGCCGATGCTGGCGGTCGCGGCGATGAAGAGCAGCCACAGAGGGATGTTCATCCCCTGCGCCCTTGCGCGCGGCACGATGAAGAACGTCGCGATCCCGACAGCAAAGAGCAGGTCCCACCAGACCTGCACGCCCCACAGGTTCGTCGTGTGGTTCTCCCACACGGGAAGGATGCCTTCGCGGGCGATGGTGATGACAGAGTAGCCGAGAAACAGCACGAAGAGGACCGCGGCAAGCGCGCTGCTGCCCGTCGCCTCGCGGGTCATGGCGATATGCAGCAGGACGAAGACTACGGCGAGGAGGCCGCCGGCGGCGAGATACTCGAACGGTGTCATGACGTCAGGCTCCCGAATCGTATGTAGCGAGTGCTACACTTGTAGCTTCATGTAGCACTCGCTACAAGTGCGCGCATGGCACCCTCCCGCATGTCCCGCGAAACGCTCCTCCCGCTGCTGGCCGCCCATGTCATGCAGCACGGGCTCGCCGAGCTCTCCCTGAGACCGCTCGCCAAGGCCGCGGGGACGAGCGACCGGATGCTGATCTACCATTTCGGCAGCAAGGGGCAGCTTGTCGCCGCGCTGCTCGATTACCTTGCCGACCAATTCGCGCTGGCGCTCGACACCGCCTTTCCTGCCGAGCGCAGCGCCTCGCGCCGGGCCTGCGCGCAAACGGTCTATGCCATTACCGGCGATCCGGCCTTCGCGCCGTTCTTCCGGGTGTGGTGGGACATCGTTTCGGGCTGCGCCAACGGCAACGCCGCCTATCTCGAAGCGGCCGGGCGGATCATGGACCGGCTGCTCGATTGGGTGGTCGACCATCTCCCCGAAGACGAGCCCGACCCGCAGGCCGGCGCCCGGGCCGTCCTCACCGCGATCGAGGGATCGCAGATGCTGCGCGCGGTCGGGCGCGGGGATATGGGCGAAGCGGGGCTTGCCGCCTTGGAAGGCTGAGCCGCTTGCCGCGTCACGCCCGCGTGCTATTCGCTGCCACCATGAAGAAGACCACCGGCACCGACCGTTCGATCACCTCCAAGTGGCGCCCCGCGACGCAGGCTGTGCGCGGCGGCACCTGGCGCTCCGAGCATGGCGAGACCAGCGAAGCGCTGTTCCTCTCCAGCGGCTACACCTACGACAACGCGCAGACCGTCGCCGACCGGTTCGCGGGCGAGGCCGAGGGCATGACCTATTCGCGTCTCCAGAACCCGACCGTCGCCATGCTGGAAGAACGCATCGCGCTGATGGAAGGGGCGGAGGCCTGCCGCGCGCAGGCAAGCGGCATGGCGGCGATGACGACCGCGCTCCTGTGCCAGCTTTCGGCGGGCGACCACGTGGTCGGCGCGCGCGCCGCCTTCGGATCGTGCCGCTGGCTGCTCGACAGCCTGCTGCCGCGTTTCGGGATCGAGACCACCGTGGTCGACAGCGCCGATGACGACGCCTGGGAGGCCGCGATCCGGCCGAACACCAAGGTCTTCTTCTTCGAAACGCCGGCCAACCCGACGCTCGACGTGGTCGACCTTGCTCATGTCTGCGCCGTCGCCAAGGCGCATGGGATCACCACGGTGGTCGACAACGCCTTTGCCACCAGCGCGCTGCAGAAACCGATGGAGTTCGGCGCGGACGTTGTCGCCTACTCCGCCACCAAGCTGATGGACGGGCAGGGCCGCGTGCTCGCAGGCGCGGTCTGCGCGAGCCAGGATTGGATCGATGAGGTGCTGCTGCCCTTCCAGCGCAACACGGGTCCGAACATTTCGCCCTTCAACGCCTGGGTGGTCTTGAAGGGCCTCGAGACGCTGGACCTGCGAGCCCGCCGGCAGAGCGAGAACGCGGTGGCGCTCGGCGCGTTCATGGAGCCCCGCGTGCCCAAGATGCTGCACCCGGGCCTTGCCAGCCACCCGCGCCATGCGCTCGCTACAAGCCAGATGGTCGCCACGGGTCCGATCTTCGCCTTCGACGTGGGCGACCGGGCGACCGCCTTTGCCGTGCTCGACGCGCTGCAGCTGGTCGATATCTCCAACAACATCGGCGATGCGCGCAGCCTGATGTGCCACCCGGCCAGCACCACCCACGCAGGCATGACTGCCGAAGCGCGCGACGAGATGGGCGTGACCGAAGGCCTGCTGCGCATCAACGTAGGGCTGGAGGATGTCGAGGACCTGAAGGAAGACCTCGACCAGGCGCTCGCTGCCGCGGGGCTTTAACGTCGCCAGCCGTTGCGCAGGGCGACGGCTTCCAGTTCCTCGCCAAGGGCGTGCGCGGTGGTCAGCGCCGTGCGGCAGCGCGCGTCGTCGGTCAGCGCGCCGTGCACGTCGAGCCCGCCGCCGCCGACCATGGCCATGAGCAGCCCTTCGTCGCGCGTCATGCCTGCCGCGCAGCAGGGCGCGAGGCGGATCTTGCGCTGTGAACTGCGCGCAAGGTCGACCACCAGCGCCCGTGTCAGGACCAGCAGCCGGCGGAAGCCCGGCCCGGCCGCGTCGAGCGCAAGCATGGTCGCGCGCGCATCCTGCAGGCCATGCGCCACCATCCGGCGCAGGAGCACGAGGCCCAGCGTCTGGCTGCGCAGGGCGGGGAGGGGAAGGTCGAGGGCGGTCGAATCCGATCGGTCGGTCATGGGCGTCTCCTTGCCTGCCCGATAATATGCTATTGCAAATCATTCGCAACAGTGAAGCGGCAGAAAGATGCGCTTTGCCCTTTGCTGCCGCATCTGGAAGAAGGGCGAGCAAGGGAGAACGCCGTGACCAAGACCGTCGAGTTCATTTTCGATTTTGTCAGCCCAAACGGATACCTCGCGTGGTATCCGCTCAAGGGCGTGCTGCAGCGCACCGGAGCCGAGCTGGTCGTGACGCCCGTGTTCCTTGGCGGGATGCACCGCCTGACAGGCAACGCGCCGCCGATGATCCGCGACAAGGATGTGAAGGGCAAGGTCGAGTATTCCTCGCTCGAGATGCGCCGCTTCATCGAGCGGCACGGCTACGACAAGTTCCGTCTCCATCCGCAGTTCCCGTTCAATTCGGTGACCTTCCAGCGCATGCTGCTGGCGGTTGAGGGGGAGGAGCGCGTAAAGCTCGTCGAAACCCTGCTCGTCGCGCTGTGGGAAGAAGGGGTCGCGATCGACGATCCCGCCGCCATAGGCGCAAAGCTCGCCGGCGCGGGGTTCGATGCCCAGGCCTTGCTTGAAAAGACGCAGGACCCGGCAATCAAGCAGCAGCTGATCGACAACACCTCCGCCGCGGTGGAACGCGGTGCCTTCGGCATCCCGACCTTCTATGTGGACCGGGGCGAGGGGCCGGAAATGTATTTCGGCAAGGAACGTCTCGGGCAGATCGAGGAGTACCTAAACGGCGGTAAACCCTGAGCGGATTATTTTTCCGCAGAAATACCCGTTCGGCGGTTGAATCCTCTTTGTCTTGCGATACCGTGAAAAGCGGATCGTAATACTTGAGGGGTCGTCATGTTTCGTATTAGCGCGCTTGCCGCGTCGTTTGTCGCTTTGTCCGCCGTTCCGCTGTCCGCGCCGCTCGCGCAGACCGCACAGGCTTCCGCCGAAGCCCGCCCGGCACAGATTCCGGAAGCCGCCTTTGCCAAGCGCAGCCCGTTCACCCGGGTCACCGTTTCGCCCGACGGGCGCCTGATTGCCTCGCGCGCTCGCGCAGGCGGCAAGGAATTCGTCGCCCTGATCGATGCCTCGACGCAGAAGCTGGTGCAGCGCTACTCGGTCGGCGAAGGCAACGAGATCACCCGCATCCGCTGGGCCGGTCCGAAGCAGCTGCTGGTCTCCATCCGCGGCACGGCGGAGCGTGCGGGCAATTCCTATTCGGCAACCCGGCTTGCCTATGTCCATGTCGAAACCGGCGCGATGGAAATGCTCGGCGATTTCGGCGGCCGTGACGGCGACAACGTGATTTTCATCGCCGAGGATGGCTCCTACGCGCTCGTTTCCGTCCAGCGCCTGCGCACGCAGTATCCCTCGGTAGTGCGGTATGATTTCGGGTCGGAAGTGCGCACCTCGATCGCGCAGCGCCCGATCGAAGGCGTGTGGGACTGGTACGCCGACAACGAAGGCGTGGTGCGCCTCGGCCTTGGCCTGCGGTCGCGCAACCTGCGGGTTCACTACCGCTCGGGCCCCGACGACAAGTTCCGCCTGGTCGAGAAGATCAAGGACCGGGACATCGAGGACAATTACCTCGACGTGACCTACATCCGCGCCGGGTCCGACCAGGCCTATGTCCTGACCAAGGGCGATAGCGAGCGCATCGGTCTCTACACCTTCGACCTCGCCACGCGCGAGGTCATCGATCTCGTCTACGAAAACCCGGATGCGGATATCGACAGCGTGCAGATGCGCGATGGCAAGCCGATGGGCGCGTTCTGGACCAACGACCAGTCGAATGTTCACTGGTTCGACGAAGGGCTGGCCCAGACCTACGACGCGCTGTCCAACGCGCTGCCGGAAGAGCTGGTGTGGATCCAGTCGCGTTCCGAAGAGGACGAGCGGCTGGTCATCTGGGCCGGCGGACCGGCCGACCCGGGCGCCTATTACGTCTACACCCCGGCCGAAGGCCGCCTGTCGCTGCTGACCGAGCAGCGGCCCGAGATCGACGAGACCCAGCTCGCGCGGCCCAAGGCCATCGGCTACACCGCGCGCGACGGCACGAAGATCCGCGCGATCCTGACCCTGCCCAAGGGACGCGAGGCGAAGGACCTGCCGCTGATCATCCTGCCGCATGGCGGGCCTTACGAAGTCCACGACACGCTCGACTACAGCGACGAGGTCCAGCTTCTCGCCAACCGCGGTTACGCCGTGCTCCAGCCCAACTTCCGCGGCTCGGGCGGCTACGGCGAAGCCTTCGTCGAGCTCGGCTATGGCCAGATTGGCCAGGCGATGCAGGACGACCTCGACGATGCGATGGACTGGGCCGTTGCCGAAGGCATTGCCGACAAGGACCGCGTCTGCCTCGTGGGCAGCTCCTATGGCGGATACGCCGCGCTCTGGGGCGTCATTCGCAATCCGGAACGCTATCGCTGCGCGGCAAGCTTTGCCGGGGTGACCGATTGGGAGCTGGTGCTTGAACACGACGACCAGTTCTTCCGCAACTGGGCGAACGAGCGGCGCGAGGCGAAGATCTTCGGCGAGGGAGACTTCGATTTCGACGCGGTTTCGCCTTACCGGCTCGCCCACACGCTGACCCGCCCGATCCTGATTGCACAGGGCAAGGACGATGAGCGCGTGCCCTATTCGCAGTTCACCAAGTTCCGCAGCGCGCTGAAGAAATCCTCGATCACGCCGGTTGAGCTGGTGTTCGAGGACGAGGGCCACTCGTTCAAGGAACCGGAGAGCGAGCAGCAGTGGTACGAGGCGCTCACCGCCTTCCTCGCCCAGCACAACCCGGCGGACTGAGGCCGCCGGGGAAGGGCAGGGGCCGGGCCGGACGCGCGGCGCGCGTCAGTTCGGCAGGTAGATCGTCTTCGTCTCGGTCAGCGTAATCGGCGGGACCGCGGCGAAGGGGATCACCGGCGTCAGGCGCAGCGTCAGCGTGAGCGTGCCCTGTTCGATATTGTTGGTGGTCGACCGGTTGAAGGTCAGCGTCTGGATTCCGGTCTGGTTGACGCCCAGCAGCTGCGCCTTGACGCGGTCGGTCACCTCGGTGTCGGTGGCCGTGGTGTCGACCTTGGCCAGGCGCAGGCCTTCGCCCATCGCGTGCCGCATCGCGCCGTTGGCGTTCAGCACGAGGCCGAACTGCAGCACGCCGATGATCAGCGCGACCAGCACCGGGATGGCGATGCCGAACTCGAGCCCGACCGAGCCGCGCTCGTCCCTTACAAGCCGCCGCATCACTGGAGCCTCACCACGCTGTCACCGGTCACGGTGACCGGGCGGTAGGTGCCGCTGCCGCCGCCGAACATGGCGGCGATGGCGCGCCAGTTGAACCCGGTCGAAACCTGCCGCTTGATGGCAACCTCGGCAAAGCGCGCGGTGACCTGGCCGGAGCTGCAGCTGTCGGTGAAATTGGCCTGCACCGTGCCGTCGCATTCGAGCGTCAGCTTCACGGTCACATCGGCGGTGTTGGTCACGCCCGAAGCGTTCTTGGCCTCGGTCACCAGATAGGCGGTGTTCCCGTTGGGCGGACGCTTGGCGAGCGCGAAATCGGTGGTGCGCTGGGCGGCCTGTTCGAGGTCGACGCGGGTGGTCACGATCTTGGACAGGTCGATCATGCCGAGGAACAGCAGCGCCAGCAGCGGCGCGACCAGCGCCAGTTCGACGAAGCCGACCCCGTTCTGGTCGCGCAGGAGACGTTGGAAAAAGGCAAACAGCATGGGTGCTTACTCCACCACGCGAACGACGCGGGCGACAGCGTCCACGCTGTCCACGTCGGAGTTGCAGTTGTTCTCGATATTGTTGGTCCCGCCGAAGCGGACCCGCTCGGTGATCAGCAGCAGGCACTGCGCATCGGCCGAAGCGCTGCCGTTATAGGTCACGTCGCCCTTGGGCATATAGATGATGCCTTCAAGATCGATATCCGCGCCGCCGTTGATCGTGTGAACCGCGGGCCCCAGCGGGTCCTGGTAGAACAGGATGCCGCCCCAGGTGGCGTTCTCGGCCGAGGTCGGCGCGGCGATGTCGATCGTGGCGCTGCCGTTGATGGAGATTTCGGCAATGGTGCTGGCGTTGTTGCCGGTGAGGATGAAGGTCACCCCGCCGCTGCCGGCCAGGTACACCTCGGCGCCCGAGTTGATCTTCAGGTCCCCGCCATCGATGATGTAGACCCCGCCTTCGAGATAGGCGGTGCCCTGGATGGTCAGGCCGTTGCACCAGCGCTTGTCGCCCGGCAGCGTTTCGGTGTCGCTCGGATTGATCTTGTAATTGTTGGCGTGACAGGCGCTGGGGCTGCTCGGCGGGGTGAGGCCGCGGCTGGCCAGCGGGTCTTCTACCGGCAGGCCGTAGGAAACGATCGCCGCGTCGGAGGGAAGGTTGCCGCTGGCGTAGTCGATCCCGCCGACCGAGTTGACGAGGTCCGTGTCTAGATAGGCGCCGCCGTTGAAGTCGATCGACACGCCCCCGGGGGAATTGCTGGCCACCGGGCAATCGAGCGAGACGGTTGCGCTACCGAAAACCTCGACGCCCGTGCCGCTGTCGGCAAGGCCGATGACGCAGGGCTCGCCCACGGCCACGGCGCGCGCGACGGCGCGGGTGCGGATGGTCGGGGCCTGCGCGAGGAAGACCGAGGAGAAGGGCAGCGAGGCGCTGGTCGTCGCGATGACCTCGATCGCCGAGGCATCGCCTGCGAAAGTGCCCGTCGCTGGCGGCGTGTTGACCGCTTCAAGGACATAGGCTGTGTTGGCAGTACGCGTGATCTCGCTGGTGACGGCGGCGGAATGCGCCAGCCCCTGCGTCTTCATCAGCGCGCCGGCGACCGCGCCGGTATCGACCGCCTGCTGCATCTGGCGCTTCCACAGGTACCACTGGACGGTATCGACGCCGATACCGGCGGCGCCGACCATCCCGGTCAGCGCCGCACCGGCGATCAGCAACACGTTGCCCTTCTCGTTTCGCCCCAGGCGGCGCAACAAATCGGCGATACGCGCGATCATGCCGTTTTCTCCCTCGTCAGGTGCGACCCATTTCGACGCTGACAGGGCTAGGGCGCACGCGGTTAGGGGAGTGTCACATTTCCCGGTAAATCCATTTTAACCATGTTCGGGAGGGCGCAGGTAAGCGCGCTGCCGGGGAAAATCGCCGGAATCGCCTTGCACGCGGGGGCAGGCGTATTACGTTGAGGGTGTGATCAAGGAGCTCTTCCAGCATGCTGCGACGACCGACGGGGTTACCGTCCGGGTCGCTGTGAACTTTCTGCCCGAACAGTCCCGCCCCGAAGCGGGCAAGTGGTTCTGGGTCTATCACATCCGCATCGAAAACGGCTCGCATGAGCGCGTCCAGCTGGTCACCCGCCATTGGCGGATCACCGATGGCGCGGGCATGGTCAGCCATGTCGATGGCGAAGGGGTGGTCGGCGAACAGCCGATCCTGCACCCGGGGCAGAGCCACGACTATGTCTCGGGCTGCCCGCTCGACACGCCGCATGGCTCGATGGAAGGCTTCTACACCTTCCACGCGGAAGACGGGTCGCCGCGCGAAGTGCGCATCCCCTTCTTCCCGCTGGCAGCACCGGCCACTGCGGACTGAGGGTCAGTCGTCCTCTTCGTCTTCTCCGATGCCGGAGAACTTGAAATCGCCGATCTTGATCTTGGGCTTCAGGTCCAGCCAGTCGGCCAGCATCTCGAAGTCCTTGGTCGCCGGGTAAGCGGCGAGCGCCGAACGGCTTTCGTTGAGGCGCAGGACGAGGCTCTTCTTCTTGCGCCTCAGCGCGCTGGTCGAAAGCGACACCTTGCTGCCCCCGCCAAGCCGGCGGGCGAGACGGAAGCCGAGGCCCCAGGTCATGCCTTCGCGCAGATCGTCGTCGCTGGCGAGCTCGCGCAGCTTTTCGGGCAGTGCGGTGCGCCCGAGGCTGCCGAACAGAGCCGCGCAGATCATCGCGCGGCCGCGCGCGTCGAGATCGATCCAGCGTTTGCCCAGCGCCCATTCGATCGCGTGGCTCGACCGCAGGTTCGGCTCAACGCGCTGGAGCGCACCCGATAGCTGGGCGGCGGCGAGGCGCAGCCGCTCGTTCACCCGGCCATCGCCATCGGCAAGATCCACCGTCCAGGCCGCCAGCAGCGTGGCTTCGGTGACCGAGGCGTCGCGCGGCGCGGTGTAGGCGGTGACCCCGGCCAGCAGCGGGTCGGCGCGCATCTGCGCCGGTGCCAGCCGCGAATAGAGCAGGCCTTCGCGAATGCCCCATGAAGAGAAGATCAGCTCGTCCGGTTCCACCGCGTCGAGCAGCGGGCGCAGCAGCGCCGCTGCATCGGGCAGGTAATGCGCGCGCATCGGGCTGATACCGCTGATCTCCATCAGCTTTTCCGGCTTCGCGCCGTCAAGCTCGCGCGCCAGGCGGCGGGCGTCGTCAGGCATCAGCGTGTAGCCATGCGGGTCGGTCAGCGGGTAGTCGAAATAGCGCATGGCGTAGGCGGCCAGCGCGCGCCAGGTGCCGCCGATCATGTACATCGGCCCCGAATGCGCCGCAGCCCAGCCGACCGACGCGAGTTGGTCGTGCACGGCGGCGGTGAAACCTTCCGGCCCCTTTTCGCGCAGCGCGGGCAGGCGCAGCGTGCCGAGCTGCAGACTGGAGGCCTCGTGGCATTCGTTCTCGGCGATCGAAACCAGCTCGAGGCTGCCGCCGCCAAGGTCTGCAACCACGCCGTTCGCGCCGGGGAAAGCGCCCAGTGCGCCCATTGCCGAGGCGCAGGCCTCTTCCTCGCCCGAGAGCAGGCGCGGCTCGAGGCCGAGGTCGGCCACGGCCTTCAGGAACTCCGCCCCGTTTTCCGCGTCGCGCGCGGCTGCCGTCGCGACCGTCTGGATGTCGTCGATCCCCAGGTCGCCCGTTATCAGCGCGTAGCGGGCGAGGGCGGCGATGGCTTCGTCCCAGGCCTCCTGCGGGATGCGCCCGGTCTCGGACAGGTCGCGGCCAAGGCGGGCGGCGACCTTCTCGTTCCAGACCACTTCGGGCGCGCGGGCGGTGCCTTCGTAGATCACCATGCGGACCGTGTTTGACCCGATATCGATAACCGCGCGCGGCGGCTGGATCAGCCGGCGTTGCCACTTCGCCGAACGGGATTTCTTCACTGATCGGCTCCTGGCAGGCTGAGGCGCGGCACTTCATGATCCGCTAGCGCGGCACCGCGCCCGGACAGCGAGGGGTTGGCCATGAAATATTCGTGGCAATTGAAACCGCCATCGCCCTGCCGCATGCGGTGGTACTGGCCGTCGGGCGCGAGGCTCCAGCTCTGTTCGGTGTCGAGAATGTTGGCGAGCATGACCTGGCCCAGCACCTGGTCGTGGACGGTCTTGTTGGTGATCGGCACCAGCACCTCGACCCGGCGGGTGAGGTTGCGGCTCATTGCATCGGCGCTGGTCACGAACAGCTTGGCCTGGCGGCTCGGCAGCTCCTTGCCGTTGGCAAAGGCCCAGACGCGCGAATGTTCGAGGAAGCGGCCGATGATCGATTTGACGCTGATGTTCTCCGATACGCCGGGAATCCCCGCGCGAAGGCTGCAGATGCCGCGCACGACCATGCGGATTTCCACGCCCGCCTGGCTGGCTTCGTAGAGCTTGTCGATCATCGCCTTGTTGGTGATCGAATTGAGTTTCACCCAGATGCCGGCGGGCTTGCCGTCGCGGGCGTTGGCGATCTCGGCATCGACCATCTGGAACAGCTGCTCCTGCAAGCCGATGGGGGAGACGGCGATCTTCTCCAGCTCGTCGGGTTCGATGTAGCCGGTGATGAAGTTGAACATCTTGGCCGCATCGCGCCCCAGCGCCGGGTCGGCGGTGAAGAAGCTGAGGTCGGTGTAAATCTTGGCGTTGATCGGGTGGTAGTTGCCCGTCCCGAAGTGGCAATAGGTGCGGTAGCCGTCTTCCTCGCGCCGGACGACAAGGCTGACCTTGGCGTGGGTCTTCCACTCGGTGAAGCCGTAGATCACCTGGACGCCCGCGCGTTCGAGCTCGTTCGCCCAGTGGATGTTGCGCTCTTCGTCGAAGCGGGCCTTCAGCTCGACCACGGCGGTCACCGCCTTGCCGTTCTGCGCCGCCTGGATCAGCGCGGCGATGACCGGCGACTGGTCGCCCGCGCGGTAGAGCGTCTGCTTGATCGACACGACCGCCGGATCGCGCGCCGCCTGCGACAGGAAATCGACCACCACGTCGAAGCTTTCGAAGGGGTGGTGGATGACGATGTCCTTCTCGCGGATCGCGGCGAAGCAATCCCCGTCATGTTCCAGGATGCGTTCGGGATAGCGCGGCGCGAAGGGGGCGAACTTGAGGTCCGGGCGCGGTTCGTTGCAGATCGCCGACAGATCGGCGAGGCCGAGCATCCCGGCGCTCTTCACGATCATGCCCTCATCGACCTCGAGCTGTTCGCGCAGCAGCGCTTCGGCCACCTCGTCGCACTCGTCATCGAGTTCCAGCAGCACCGTGCGCCCGCGGCGGCGGCGCTGGATCGCGGTGCGGAAGAAGCGCACGAGGTCCTCGGCCTCTTCCTCGACCTCGATATCGCTGTCGCGGATGACGCGGAAAATGCCGTCGCCGAGGATCTTGAAGCCGGGGAAGAGCTGGCCGGCAAAGCGCGTCACCAGCTGTTCGATGGCGACGTAGACCGCCTTTTCGCCCGGTACGCGCACGAAGCGCGGCGCCCCGCTGGGGATCAGGACCATCTCGATGAGGTCGGCCTTGCGCTTGCCGCGCTTCAGCCGGAAAATCACCCCGATCCCCTGGTTGGCGACGAAGGGGAAGGGGTGGCTGGGATCGATCGCCTGCGGCGTGATCAGCGGCAGGATGTCGCTCTCGAAATACTCGCCGAGCCACTTTTGCTGGTCCTTGGGAAGCTCGTCGATCGCGGCCAGCAGGATGCCTTCCTCGGCGAGCAGGCCGCTCAGCGTGTCGAGGTTCTTCTGCTGCCGGACTTCGAGCGCGAGCAATTGGTCGCGAATGGCCTCGAGCTGCTGGCGCGGCGAGGCGCCGTCGATGCCCTGCGTTTCGATGCCGCGCTGCACCTGGCCTTCGAGGCCGGCCACGCGGACCATGGTGAACTCGTCGAGATTGTTCGCCGAAATCGACAGGAAGCGCAGCCGTTCGAGCAGCGGATAGCGCTCGTTCTCGCATTCGGCGAGCACGCGGCGGTTGAACGAGAGCCAGCTCAGCTCGCGATTGGTATACCGATCCTCCGGCGCCGTGGGCGCGTCGGCTCCCGGATCGTTGGCCGGGAGTTGGGGGGAGACGTCGGCAGGCATTTCGCGTTGGCTTTCGGGCATGATCCTCGTGTGTGACGGTTCGGTTACAATGTGCGCATTCGGGGCGCTAATGCAAAGCCTTGTTCGCTGCACCTTGTTTAAGGCCCCTGCCGCATTTATGTCGCAATGCACCATGAAGCGCACCCATCTGCCCCTGAACGCCCTGCGCGTGTACGACGCCGCCGCCCGGCACCTGTCCTTTACCCGCGCCGCGGACGAGCTTGCCGTTACGCCTGCAGCCGTCGGCCAGCAGATTCGCGCGCTCGAAGATCACCTAGGCACCGTATTGTTCCGCCGCACGAGCAAGGGGCTGGAGCTGACGCAGGAAGGCTCGGCCGGTCTCGACGCGCTGCGCGAAGGGTTCCTGAAGTTCGAGGAAAGCGTGTCGGCCATGCAGGCTGGACAGGCGTCCGACAGCTACACCATCGCCTGCCCGCGCGAATTCTACGCCCAATGGCTGGCCCCGCGCCTGGCAAAGTTCGGCGAGGCAAACCCGGACATCAAGTTCACCTTCGTCGCCGACGAACACGCCGATTTCACCGAGGCAAACCTCGACTGCGCGATCCGGCTGGTCGACGGCCCGGGCGACTTGCAGGGCATCGAGCTCGACGAAGCGCGCCGCGTCACCGTCGCCCGGCCGAAGGAGCATGGCGGCGCGCCCGACCAGTGGATCGACTGGGGCCTCCCCCTGCAGGATGGCATTGCCGCGCATGTTACCGTTTCGAACGCCGGACAGGCGCTGTCCTCGG
This sequence comes from Qipengyuania flava, assembly GCF_019448255.1. NCBI lineage: Bacteria > Pseudomonadati > Pseudomonadota > Alphaproteobacteria > Sphingomonadales > Erythrobacteraceae > Qipengyuania > Qipengyuania flava. The sequence continues at coordinate 2,098,049 of NZ_CP080410.1, read as the reverse complement.
CGCTTGCGGGTCTCGGCAAGGCGATCCTTCCCGAGCTTCTCGCCAAGGAATCGATCGAAGCGGGCAAGCTCGAAGTGCTCGACGGACCGCACACGGGCACGCGCGCCTACTGGTTGGTCGCCCCGACGCCGCAATGGCGAACGAAGAAGGTAAAGGCGCTGGTCGGCTTCCTCGCCGAAAATTAGGCGTCCGCCGCGCAGGTTCTGCGCCCCTAGCGTTAACCATTGGAAGCTCCCGAAGTCTTGGGAACGCTCCCAATAAGGGGGCCGAGTAACCTCCTGTAAACCATAGACGGTTCCGGTATTTTACGGAATTTGTCCGATAGCCTGTGGTCGGGTTGACTATGGGGCATTGGCTTATGAGGGGCTTTCTACGGAAGCTTTGGAGTGATCAGAAGGGCAACGCGCTGGCGATTTTCGCCGCCGCGCTGGTGCCCCTGACCGTGGTGATCGGCAGCGGTCTGGACCTGAGCTTTGCCTATATGGCCAAGGCCAAGTTGCAGAACGCGTGCGACGCCGCCGTCCTTGCCGGGCGCCAGTCGATGACCGGCACCGCCTGGACGACCGCCAACGAAGACGAAGCCGACAAGTTCTTCCATTTCAATTTCCCCTCCGGCACGCTGGGCACGACCGACCTCGCGTTCACCGTAGCCCCCAACGCGAGCGACGCGGCCGAACTCGTCGGCTCCGCCAGCGTTACCGTGCCGACCTCGCTGATGTTCATTTTCGGCTATGACAGCATTCCGGTGGCAGCCAGCTGCGATGCGCGCCGCGACCAGGGGCATAACGATGTCATGCTGGTGCTCGACGTGACCGGCTCGATGAACAACGCCCCGTCGATCGGTGGCGATACGAAGATCGTGCGCCTGCGCAACGGCGCTGCGGGTCTCTATCGCGCGCTGGAAGACACCACCGGCAACGTCACCACGCGGTTTGGCATCATGCCCTATTCGCACACGGTCAATGTCGGCCGGAGCCTGAAGAACCGCGATATTATCAAGAACCAGCTCTACGCGTCGGGCGAGTACACCTACCAGTATTGCGATACGGACGGGTACTGGATCTGGGACTGCGTCGAGACGGTGACCGAAGAGCGCCAGATCACCGGCTTCTTCGAAAGCAACACCAAGTACCGCTACATGTCCTCCTTCAGCTATGACGGCGAGGAATATGTGAACATCAACCGTTCGACCTGGAACTTGGGTCAGGGCGGCACGGTCGGCGGCAACCGCCAGGCCTTCCGCACCAGCGGCGATGCCTGCATCGAAGAGCGGTCCAGTATCGGCCAGGGCGACGATCCGATCGTGATCCTGCAGACGGTCAGCCAGTCCGACATCGACGACCTGGCCAACAACGGCAACGACAAGGAACGCCAGTTCGGTCGCTACGACCCCGGTGTGCAGGCCGGCTACACGCAGGATGGCTGCCCGGCCGAAGCGACAAAGCTGACGGAATACGCCAACGAAACCGCGTTCAACACCGCAATTTCCACCGCGACCGCGCGTGTCACGGGCGGCACCTATCACGACATCGGCATGCTGTGGGGCTTCCGCTTCATCTCGCAGACCGGCTTCTTCGAGGACGACAACCCCTCGGAGATCAACAACTTCCCGGTCAATCCGCACATCGTCTTCATGACCGATGGCAAGCTCGACACGGGAGGCACGCTCTATTCGGCCTATGGCGTCGATACCTACCAGGACCGTGTCGACGGGACCGAGAGCCGCAACCAGAAGCACATCAACCGCTTCCACGCGATCTGCAACCTCGCCAAGGCGAACGGCATCACCATCTGGGTCATCGCGTTCGACGTCACCGATACGGACGATATCGACGACTGCGCGACCAGCGATGCGCATTTCTACACCACCGACGGATCGGATCTCGAGGACATCTTCGAGCAGATCGGTTCGGGCATCGGCAATCTGAGGCTGACCCGCTGATGCGACCGGTGGGCATCCTTCGCCAGCTGCGCCGGGACGAGGAGGGCGCGACCATCGTGGAATTCGCGATGATCGCCGCTCCCATGCTGCTCTTGCTGCTGGGCGGGCTCGATCTGGGCTACCAGAGCTATATCCGCTCGACCATGCAGGGCGCGCTGAACGATGCCGCGCGCGCCGCCGCGGTCGAAAACCCGATCATCGGCGTTTCGGGCAACACCGTGGAAGAGCAGGTCGAGAACCTGATCAAGAACACCGTGTCCCCCATTTCTCCGAACGCGACCATCAGCGTCACTCAGAAAAGCTACTTCGACTTTTCCAGCGTCGGAAACCCGGAGAAGCTGATGACGGACAACAACGGGAACGGTCTTTACGACGACGATGACGGGGATTGCTTCGAGGACGCGAACGGCAACGGGACCTTCGATACCGACGCGGGCGCCGACGGCATCGGCGGGGCGGACGATGTCGTGCTCTACACCGCGACCATCTCCGCGCCCCGCCTGATGCCGATCCACGCTTTCCTGCCCGGCCTCGGCTCGACCATCGAATACACGCTGGAAACCGCCGTGCGAAACCAGCCCTATGAAACCCAGGCAACCCCATCGGTGATCTGTGCGTAAGCTGCTGGCGAACCTTCGCCGCGACACGCGCGGCCTGGCGCTGATCGAGTTCGCCTATGCGGCGCCGATCTTCCTCACCATGGTGCTCACCGGGCTCGAGCTGTCGAACCTGGCGCTTGCGCACATGCGCGTCAGCCAGATGGCCATGACGGTCGCCGACAACGCGGGCCGCGTGACCTCGGGTATCGACGAAGCCAATATCTACGAGGTCTTTGCCGGTGCCGAAGTGACCGCCGGAGGCATCGATTTCGAGGATAACGGCCGCATGGTGCTCTCGAGCCTTGAAGACAACGGGAAGAACGGCTCGAACGCCGGACAGGTGATCACCTGGCAGCGCTGCTGGGGCAACGACACCACCATCCTGCCGGCCTATGGCGAAGAGGGCGACGGGGCGGACGACGACAGCCTCGAAGACGGGCTGGGCGCGGGCACCAACAAGATCGCGGCCATGTCGGGCACGGCGGTGATGTTCGTCGAAGTGACGTACCAGTACCAGCCGCTCGTCACGACCGGCTTCTTCGATGCGCCCACGATCCGCTACGAAAGCGCCTTCAACGTGCGCGGGCGGCAGAACAACGCGATCAGCAACACGCAGGGCCTCACGGTCCACAGCTGCTGACTTGCGCGCGCGGGCAGGCGCGCTAAACGCGCCGCCATGCCTGCTCCCGATACCTTCTCGACCGAGCGGTTCGCCCTGCGCCCCTTGCAGCGCGCCGATGCGGCCGCGCTTATGGGCACGCTGGGCGATGCCGGCCAGTGCCGCTTCCTCAGCCGCGCGGAATTTACCTCGGAAGAGGAGCTGTGGGGCTGGCTCGCCGATCCCGAGTGGGACGGACGCACGTGGATCGCCGTGGATGGCGAGGACAGGGTCGTGGGCCGCTTCGTCGCGGTTCCGGGGCACGAGGATGGCGTGGTCGAGATCGGCTACATCACCTGTGCCGAGACCCAGGGCAGGGGCGTCGCGCGCGAATGCACCGCCGTGCTGGTCGAACACCTGCTGGCCGAGGGCAACCGCAAGATCCTCGCCGAGATCGATTTCGAGAACACTCCCTCGATCCGGCTGGTCGAACGCCTCGGCTTCACCCGCGAGGCGCTGTTCCGTGAGCATGAGACCACGCACGCAGGCCTGCGCGATGTGGCGATCTACGCGCTGCTCGCGAGCGGGCGGGGCTAGCCGCCGCCCTCCAGCGCGTCGAAATGGGCGAAGATGTCGGCAAGGCCCGGCGGTTCGCTCTCTTCTCGCAGGCGGGCGAGCGCCTCGGCTATGTCGAGCCGGAATTCCAGCGTCCCCCCGTCGCGGTCCACTTTCTCGGCCCCGAGCCGCTTGATGAAGCGCATCGCGGCGGTGTTTTCGTAGAGGACATGGGCGGACAGGGCGTCCAGATCGTCGTCGCGCGCGTCGAGCAGCAGGGTCGCCGCCAGCATCCGCCCGAGGCCGAGGCCGTGATACTCGTCGACCACCCCGATCGAGAATTCCGCCACCCGCTCGCCCGGGTCGGGCCGCATGGCGTGGACCACACCCATCGCCGGCTGGGCGGGGTCGGAGGTGTCGATCGCCCCCCAGGCGAGGTGGAGGACCCCGTCGACGTCCAGCAGCCGCTCGATCACCCAGTCGGGCGGGCTCGCGGCGCCGGAGAAGAAGCGCAGATAGCGTGAGCGCGGGCTCATGCGCGCAATGCCTTCGCGCAGTCGCTCCTCGTCATGGGCGGCGACGGTGCGTATGCAGATGTTGCGCCCGTCTTCCAGCTGCGTGTTGATCGAGGCGTCCCCGCAGGCGCCCTGCCAGCGAAGCCCAGGATCGGTGTTGCGATCGTCCTGCATGGCGAGGGTTTCCGAATGACGCGGCGCGACCCGCTGGTTCCTTGCCTTATATCCGGATAGCCGCCCGGACGCGAGGCTAATCCCCGGGCGATTATCTCACTGCCCTTGCAGGTTGCGCTCGGGAGGCAATCAGCCCTCGGCCGTCACATACATGAGGATCGAGAAGAGCGAGATGCTCAGCATGAAAAACAGGCCGCTGGTGAGATAGAGGAAATACAGCTTGCCCAGCGGTATGCGGACGCGTTTCTGGAGGTAATCGAACAGGGGGGTGTCCTCATCGCCTTTCTCCGGGTCTGCGCTGTCCTTTTGAACAGCGCTTTCCTCTGTCCGCTGGAGTTCCAGCACGGGCGCGGGGTCGGACTGACCGGCGAGGTCGGGATAGGCAATCGGCAGCGGCGCGGCGCTGGCGCGATAGTCGCGGATCGGGATGTAGATGTAGAGCCCGTGGTCAGGGGGATTGCGGGTGTAGGTCTTGGCATAGACTTCCGACAGCATGCGCCGCAAGCGCGAGACCTGGACACGGGGGTAGCTGTCGTCGCCGTCGCTGGGCTTGTCGAGACCGGCCTCGGCCACCTCGTACTGCGAAATCGGATCGCTTGACGCGAGGGACCGTTCCACCAGAAAGGACAGCAGCTTCTTGCCCACGGGCGAGCTTTTGAGCGGTTCGATCAGCGACAGCCGACCGACCTCCTTTCGCATGAAATCGGCAAGCAGCGGACTGCCTGTCATCGCGAAGGTTTCGATCACTCCATCCCGGACCATAGAATCACCCAATACTTTCTGGCTTAAACTCTCTCCATTCCGTCCATCGGCGCGTTGAAGGCCCTCTAAGCCTTACATGCTGGCGTTCAGCGCGTGGCATCCCTTTGAATTACAGCGCGATAGGCTGGAATCCCTTACCGCACTTGTACGTATGCGTCACTTTCCGAGTTGTTCCCCGGTTTCTTGCAACTAGGGTGTTTCACGTAGGTTACGCAGCAGAAAACCGTGAATCGCGGTCAAATACTGGTTCTGCAAATTGAGACCGTTCATTGGTAGGATTACGGAAAGCAGGGACAATAACCCGCCTCCGAGTTCTTCGAACGCTGGTCATTTAACATATGACGGGTCGCAACGCCTCGCTTTCGGGTCGCGGGGCCTGGAAAGCTTGGGAGTTGTGTTTGTGTCGTTCATGAAGTTGTTGCCGGAAGTATCGGGCAGGATGGCGGACCCGGCCGCGCCGCGTGCAGCGGGTGGTCAGCCGGCAGCCAGCGCGCTGGACCTTGCCACCCGGAACGGGGCGGTGAAGGTCATGCGGCCCTGCGGTATCGAGCTGGGGGACAAGGTTTTGCCAGGCATCCTGCGTGCGCTGTCGCACCAGGGCGGGCAGATCGAGGTCCTCCACCCCATCGAACCGGGAACCCGCATCGCCTATTTCGCCGACGGCGACCGCGCGCTTCCGGCCCATGTCCTGTGGGCCGAGCGCGGGCTGATCGGCTTTCGCAACCTGCGCCCGATCCAACCGCGCCACAGCCTGCGCCCGCGCTGCGCCCGCATTCCCTGCAGCATCCCGGTGGAGGTCGAGGCCGGGGGCGGCCTGCACCGGGCCCGGATCGTCAACGCCTCCATGCGCGGCGTGCAGCTGCTCGACCTGCCGCCGACCGAATTCGACACGCCGCTCATCGTCCGCAGCGAAGACGGGCGCAGCTTCAGCGGCGTCACGCGCTGGCACCGCGCGGGCCGCACGGGCGTCTACCTGCGCAGCGCGATGGGCCTGCCCGACCTCACCGAGCTGATCGAAACCCAGTTTCCCGAGAGCGAGCGGGGTGAGGCGCAAGCCCGGGTCCGCACGGGCGACAGCCCGCCGGACAATCGCATCTCGGACCGCCAGCTCGCCTATTGGAAGGATGTTCTCCACGGATAGACAAGGATCCACAAACACGCCGCCCGGCCCCCTGGGACAGTTCCAAACTTCGCAAGAAGAGTCCCGCTTTCACCGGGTGGCGCAGCGCCGGTATGCCGGACGGAAAGCCACGATCTCCTAACCAAGCGCTTTCCCGATGGGCCATGCCGGACATCGAAGCCGGGCCGACGGGTCCGGTCACAGGGGCCGCGTCGACGGGCGCGGCCCCTTTTCCGTGCGCGCTGCCTCTCGACAGGGGAGGGGCGCTATTCGCGGGTGAGGGCGAAGAAGGCGTCGCGGTCGGCGTCGATTTCGCGCTGTTCGGCCTCGGACGGGGTGAGCTCGCCCAGGAGCAGCATCTTGCGCCGCTGGACCTCGAAGCGAAGGTTCAGCCGGTGGAGGAAATCGTCCGATTCCTCGTAAGGGTCCTTCGCTGGCGAGGGTTCGGGCGAGGGCGCAGGCGCGGCGCCCTTCATCCCCACGGCCACGCGCTGCACGCCGTAGGTCTGCGGCAGGCGGTGGGCGAGGAGGAAGCGCAGCAGCGCGTTGTCGGGCTTGTCCCAATGGCCGAGGATTTCCCCGCCGGAGACGATCGGCGTGCGCGTGCCGAGCATGGCGCGCTCCATCGCCAGGTCCTCGAGCCGCCGCGCCCCGCGCTCCACCGCCGCGTCCCAGGCCTCGGCAAACCCCTCCGCCCCGGGCCGCGCGCGCAGCTTGTAGAGCGCCTCGATGCTCTTCCCGATCCGCTTGGCCGCGACCTTGACGATGCCGGTGGCCGCCAGCGTGGCGACGAACCGGCGCTGGAGATCGGGCGTGATCGAATTGCGGCGCGGCTGCGTGTGGAGGAACGGCTCGAACGCCAGCAAGGGATCATCGGCCCCCGGCTCCTCGCCGACAAAGGCGACGGCGGAGGTCGCCTGGCGGGGAGTGGCGCGGGTGGGGGCAGGGCGGTCTGAACTCATGGCCCACCCCAAAATGCATATTCCAGAGGAGTAGGAAAATGGTTTCTTGAGGCCGCAAGCATAAGCCCTTTGATGAGAGCAGAATTAGCTTGTCTTACGACAAATTGTAAAGTGACGAATAAATGAGAGATGAATTCGCCTTCGGAACAGGGAATAGCGAGACTTATCGCATGGAATGAGGAGAAAAGTGTGCCAGATTATTGAATTCGATTGATCGCGATGCGAAGAAGATAGAATACCGAGAAAGTGCGGAGGTAAGTATGCGCAGTTGGAATGAAGATCTATTTGAGCGTCGACAACTAGCTCAAGATCTGATTGCCTACTGCAAGACTGTCTCTCGACACGGGACACTCCTTGATGGGGACCGGTCGCTAGTCGTTGCGGTGGATGCGGACTACGGTATTGGAAAAAGCTTCTTTCTCCGAGGTCTTGAGCTTGAGTTGGAGGGGGGCAACCCGGTCGCGTTCATAGACGCTTGGAGCGGCGATCTTCTCGATGATCCTCTGACAGCGATTGCGTCTGTGTTGAAGCGATCAATTGGATCACAGATTGCCAAAGACGATAAGGTGAAGGCGAAGTGGCTGGAGTTTGCTTCGAAAGCCGGACGGGTAATGATTATCGGAGGCAAGGGTGCGTTAAAGCGCGGGGCGCAGCTAGCTGTCACTCAAGGAGCGGTTGAGGGAATTTCGCAGGTTTTAAGTGGTGCTTCAGAAGGGGTGATGGATGATGTGGAAGATGCGATTGATGATGCCGTCAAGGACTCGATCGAGGAGTTTGATCGAGAGCTGAAGGCAATCGACTCGAATAAAATAATCTCTGCGAGAATTACCGAATTCGAATCTGGCGTAAGAGCTATCGAAGATATGAAAAGGTCGCTCGCGGCCTTGGTTGCTTCACTTAGTGAAGGGAGTGACGGTAAATCGATTTTTATTATCGTCGACGAGCTAGATCGTTGCCGTCCTTCTTATGCGATAAAATTCCTTGAAGAGATAAGGCACTTGTTTGGTGTTCCGGGTGTCGTCTTCATTCTCGGCGTGAATTCCGACCAGCTAGGAAAGGCGGTCTCTGGTCTCTACGGAAATCGCTTTGATGGAGGTGCGTATCTGCAGCGCTTCATCGACCGCAGGATTAATCTGCCATTCCCTCCGCTAACCGCGCTTGTGCAGAAACTCTTTTCCCGCCTGCAAGATGGTGAGTGTCTTGCCTTCCCCAAGATCAATGATGCAAATCGGCGCGAGATTGGTCGAGACCAATACATTTCTTCCCTGCTAAGTTTCTACAACGTTTCCCCAAGAGATGTTTTTAAGTTTTTTGACATGCTGCAGACGTCTATCGCGATATTAAGAAATGATGACATTGAGGCAATTCATCTAACTGAAACAATTTGTAGAAATATTGTCGGTGAAGACAGGGCGGAGGGTCGAAATTGGTCATTCGGATTCGGCAACAGTATTAGGCAATTTAAATGGGTTGAAGCTGATTCTGTCATTAGAGTTCTTGGGGATATTTACCGGCATTCGGATCGCGATGCGATGCGTGTTGCCGGTGACTCGGAGGACCCAATGTATGAGTACATTTCTTGGTTCTTGGGTAAGACCAATCTCCGGGCATCCCCAACGAATTATCCGAACTTGTTGAACGATGTCGCCGCGTTGACAGGGGAGGATTGACCGTTCCTCCACCCTTGACCCATCCCCCCTCCCGCACTATGTGCGCGCCCATCCGGTGTAGGGTCCGCCTTGTGCGATTCCCTCCAACGGGCAGATAGAGCTGAACATTGCCGGTCATGTCCCGGGGCTCCCCTTTTACCAGGCGGGCCCTTTTCTATTGCAGCGAAAGCTGGGGGCAGCCGTCAAAGTAACCCGGTGGCCGTGTGGGCCGATGGGTGGAGCGTTTCAGGCTCGTGCGATCACGCCGCCCCGGTGCTTTTCCAGCGCCGCGCGCGAGCCAGGCACGAACCCGACGCATCGCCGATCAACCCGCTAGTCGCCACTTAGTATGCTGATCCATCCGGGCGCAAAACCGGTGCCCACTTTTGCTGATGGGTCAGTCCAAACGGTGAAGAGAAGAGTATTCTATGCCGACGATTAACCAGCTGGTCCGCAAGGGCCGCGTTCCGCAGAAGGCCAAGAGCAAGGTCCCTGCAATGGAGCAGAACCCGCAGAAGCGCGGCGTTTGCACCCGCGTCTACACGACGACCCCGAAGAAGCCGAACTCGGCTCTGCGCAAGGTCGCCAAGGTTCGCCTGACGAACCAGCGCGAAGTCATCTCCTACATCCCGGGCGAAGGCCACAACCTGCAGGAGCACTCCGTTGTGCTCATCCGCGGCGGCCGTGTTCGCGACCTTCCCGGCGTCCGCTACCACGTCCTTCGCGGCGTGCTCGACACGCAGGGCGTGAAGGACCGCAAGCAGAGCCGTTCGAAGTACGGCGCCAAGCGTCCGAAGTAAGGGATTTTTGTTGGGTGCGCTGACGACATCCGTCGTCAGCTTCGGCACCGGCCCGCTCCCCCACCCGGCCACCCAAGGCATTATCCTCATAGGGTAGCCGGGTGGGGAAGCGGACCGGAACCGAAGGCCCAAGGTTTCAACGCGGGGACAGTCCTCTCCTCCGCCCGGACACCATACGAAGGTAGTGTCCTGGTGGCCGGCCAAAGGGCCGGAGACTCGGAGAGGGCTGGCACCGCAAGGCGGATCGGATGATCCGCCGCACTCCAAAGGAGTTTAAAAAGATGTCACGTCGTCGTCGTCCCGAGAAGCGGGAAATCCTGCCTGATCCGAAGTTCGGTGATCAGGTCCTGTCGAAGTTCATGAACAACCTCATGCTCGACGGTAAGAAGGCTGTTGCCGAAGGGATCGTCTATTCGGCCCTCGATACGGTCGAAGCCAAGGCCAAGTCGAACCCGGTGGAACTGTTCCACGCAGCGCTCGACAACATCAAGCCGCAGGTCGAAGTGCGCAGCCGCCGCGTCGGTGGTGCGACCTACCAGGTGCCGGTCGAGGTTCGCCCCGAGCGTGCCCAGGCCCTCGCGATCCGCTGGCTGATCTCGGCCGCGCGCGGTCGTCCGGAAACCACCATGTCGGCGCGCCTGTCGGGCGAGCTCATGGATGCGGCCAACAACCGCGGCAACGCGGTCAAGAAGCGCGAAGACACGCACCGCATGGCGGACGCGAACCGCGCCTTCTCGCACTACCGCTGGTAAGGCTCGGCCGGTGGCTGGTTCCGCGAATGGGCGGAACGGTCACCGGGCGGTCACATTGATCATCAAAGGGGTGGCGGCACGTCACTCCCCCTCACGAGGAATTCCACATGGCACGCGAATATCCGCTGGAGCGGTACCGCAACATCGGCATCATGGCCCACATCGATGCCGGCAAGACCACCACGACCGAGCGTATCCTCTACTACACCGGCAAGTCCTACAAGATCGGCGAAGTCCACGACGGCGCTGCGACCATGGACTGGATGGAGCAGGAGCAGGAACGCGGCATCACCATCACCTCGGCTGCGACGACCACCTTCTGGTCGGCCGAAGACGGTGAAGGTCCCAAGCACCGCATCAACATCATCGACACGCCCGGCCACGTCGACTTCACCATCGAAGTTGAACGCTCGCTGCGCGTGCTCGACGGCGCCGTCGCCGTTTTTGATGGAGTCGCCGGCGTAGAACCCCAATCCGAAACCGTCTGGCGCCAGGCCGACAAGTACGGCGTTCCCCGCATGTGCTTCGTCAACAAGCTCGACCGCACCGGCGCTGACTTCTACTACTGCGTGCAGTCGATCATCGACCGCCTCGGCGCGAACCCGCTGGTCCTCTATCTCCCGATCGGCGCGGAAAGCGACCTTCAGGGCGTTGTCGACCTCGTCAACATGCGCGGCATCGTCTGGGAAAACGAAAACCTGGGCGCGACGTTCAACTACGTCGACATCCCGGCCGACCTGGCTGACAAGGCTGCCGAATACCGCGAAAAGCTGGTGGAAACGGCTGTCGAGCAGGACGACGACGTGATGGAAGCGTATCTGGAAGGCGAAGAGCCCGACGCCGCGACCCTCAAGCGTCTCATCCGCAAGGGCACCATGGAGCGCGCGTTCGTTCCCGTGCTGTGCGGCTCGGCGTTCAAGAACAAGGGCGTTCAGCCCCTGCTCGACGCGGTTGTCGACTACATGCCGTCGCCGCTCGACGTTCCGGCCATCAAGGGCGTCCTGCCCGATAGCGACGAAGAACAGACCCGTCCGTCGTCGGACGAAGCTCCGTTCTCGGCTCTAGCCTTCAAGATCATGAACGACCCGTTCGTCGGCTCGCTCACCTTCACCCGCATCTATTCGGGCCAGCTGACCAAGGGCAGCGTCCTGAACTCGGTGAAGGACAAGAAGGAAAAGATCGGCCGCATGCTGCTCATGCACTCGAACAACCGCGAAGACATCGATGAAGCCTTTGCCGGCGACATCGTTGCTATCGCCGGCCTCAAGGAAACGACCACCGGCGACACGCTGTGTGACGCTTCGAAGCCGATCATCCTCGAGCGCATGGAATTCCCCGAGCCGGTGATCGAACTGTCGGTGGAACCGAAGACCAAGGCCGACCAGGAAAAGATGGGCGTCGCCCTCAACCGCCTGGCCGCCGAGGATCCGAGCTTCCGCGTTTCGACCGACCACGAGTCGGGTCAGACGATCATCAAGGGCATGGGCGAGCTTCACCTCGACATCCTCGTCGATCGCATGAAGCGCGAATTCAAGGTCGAAGCCAACGTCGGCGCTCCGCAGGTCGCCTATCGCGAATACCTGAGCAAGCCGGTGGACGTGGACTACACCCACAAGAAGCAGTCGGGTGGTTCGGGTCAGTTCGGCCGCGTCAAGCTCAAGGTCACCCCGGGTGAGCGCGGGCAGGGCTTCGTGTTCGAAGACGAGATCAAGGGTGGTAACATTCCGAAGGAATACATCCCCGCGATCGAAAAGGGTCTGCGCGAGCAGGCCGAGAGCGGTCACCTGGTCGGCTTCCCGATCATCGACTTCACCGTCAACCTTTACGACGGTGCGTACCACGACGTCGACTCGAGCGCGATCGCGTTCGAAATCGCCGGTCGCGGTGCGATGCGCGAAGTGGCCGAGCGTTCGGGCATCAAGCTGCTCGAACCGATCATGAAGGTCGAGGTCGTGACCCCCGAGGATTACCTCGGTGACGTCATCGGCGACCTCAACTCGCGTCGTGGCCAGATCCAGGGCACCGACAGCCGCGGCAACGCCCAGGCAGTCGAAGCCTTCGTGCCGCTCGCGAACATGTTCGGCTACGTCAACGAGCTGCGTTCGTTCACGCAGGGTCGTGCGCAGTACTCGATGCAGTTCAGCCACTACGACGAAGTGCCGGCAAACGTCGCGCAGGAAGTCAAGGAGAAGCTTGCGTAAGCCAGCTTTGAGGTCTAGGGGCGGCGCCTGATTCCGCGGGCGCCGTTTCCTCCCCGCAGAAATCCCAAATTTTAAGACAGAGGTTATTGGAAAATGGCGAAGGAAAAGTTCGAGCGTAACAAGCCGCACGTCAACGTTGGCACCATCGGTCACGTCGACCATGGTAAGACCACGCTGACCGCGGCGATCACCAAGGTTCTCGGTTCGGCCGTCGACTTTGCAAACATCGACAAGGCTCCCGAAGAGCGCGAGCGCGGCATCACGATCTCGACCGCACACGTCGAGTACGAGACCGACAACCGTCACTACGCTCACGTCGACTGCCCGGGTCACGCCGACTACGTGAAGAACATGATCACCGGTGCTGCCCAGATGGACGGCGCTATCCTGGTCGTGAACGCTGCTGACGGCCCGATGCCGCAGACCCGCGAGCACATCCTGCTCTCGCGTCAGGTCGGCGTTCCGGCTCTGGTCGTGTACATGAACAAGGTCGACCAGGTCGACGACGAGGAAATCCTCGAGCTCGTCGAACTGGAAGTCCGTGAACTCCTCAGCGAGTACGGCTTCGACGGCGACAACATTCCGATCGTCAAGGGTTCGGCTCTGGCCGCTCTCGAAGGTCGCGATCCGGAAATCGGCGAAAACTCGATCAAGGAACTGATGGACGCCGTTGACGCGAACATCCCCGAGCCCGACCGTCCGGTCGACCAGGCCTTCCTGATGCCGATTGAAGACGTCTTCTCGATCTCGGGTCGTGGTACGGTTGTCACCGGCCGTGTCGAAACCGGCATCGTGAACGTTGGCGACGAAGTTGAAATCGTCGGCATCAAGGACACCACCAAGACGACCGTCACCGGCGTTGAAATGTTCCGCAAGCTGCTCGACTCGGGCCAGGCTGGCGACAACATCGGCGCCCTGATCCGCGGCGTTGGCCGTGACGAAGTCGAGCGTGGCCAGGTTCTCGCGAAGCCGGGTTCGGTTACCCCGCACACCGAGTTCAGCGCAGAAGTCTACGTCCTGTCGAAGGACGAAGGCGGCCGTCACACGCCGTTCTTCGCGAACTACCGTCCGCAGTTCTACTTCCGCACCACCGACGTCACCGGCGAAGTGATCCTTCCCGAAGGCACCGAAATGGTGATGCCGGGCGACAACGTGACGATCAACGTCAAGCTGATCGCTCCGATCGCCATGGACGAAGGTCTGCGCTTCGCAATCCGCGAAGGCGGCCGCACCGTCGGCTCGGGCGTTGTTGCGAAGATCACCAAGTAATCTTCGCGCTTCGGCGCTTTGAAAAACGTGGGCCCGCCTCTCCAATCCGGAGGGGCGGGCCTTCGCTTTAAGTGAGGGCAGTCAAACCACGCGAATGCACGGTTTGTCGCGTCACAATCCGTCACATGGAAATGGGCGGAAAACGGGGGTTGCCAGATACGGGAGTCATCCGTATATGCGCGCCCACAGACGGGGATTCGTCCCCGACACACAATTTCAGTAGGGCCGCCCACTGACGGGAAACCGATGTGGGGCAGGCCTTTGTTTTTTGAGGGGCGGGAACGCTCCTTTGGCTCTTTCGCATCGGTGTAGGTAATGGAAGCTCAGAATATCCGCATTCGCCTCAAGGCGTTCGACCATCGCGTTCTCGACCAGGCAACTGGCGAAATCGCAGACACCGCGCGTCGTACGGGTGCTCTTATTCGTGGCCCCATTCCCATGCCGACGCGTATCGAGAAGTTCACCGTGAACCGCGGCCCGCACATCGACAAGAAGTCGCGCGAGCAGTTCGAGGTGCGCACCTACAAGCGGCTGCTCGACATCGTGCAGCCCAACGCCCAGACCGTCGACGCGCTGATGAAGCTCGACCTCGCTGCGGGCGTGAACGTGGAAATCAAGCTCGCCTAAATCGCGATTTGGTTTCCGTCCTCCTGCCGGACGTTAAGCGGGCAGGGAAGTTAAGGGGCGCTCGATAGCCCCGCCCGATCGCGAGATCAGGCAAGACATCGGGATACCGCCGGATCTGATCCGGGTCTGCGTCCCCCGTCTCGCTACCAAGGCTTTCCAGGCTGCGGTGGCACTCAGCCCGGACGGGGCGACGCATCATAAAACGGGCTGGCAAGCACCTCGGATGGGCCGGGGTGCCTCTGTTTAGGAGTTTTACGATGCGCACTGGCGTTATCGCAAAGAAAGTCGGGATGACCCGCCTCTTCCAGGAGGACGGTCGGCACGTGCCGGTCACCGTTCTCGCTCTGGAAAACTGCCAGGTCACTGCTCACCGCACCGAAGAGCGCGATGGTTATTTCGCGGTCCAGGTCGGTTCGGGCGAAGCCAAGCAGAAGAACGTGAACAAGCCGCAGCGCGAAGCCTTTGCCAAGGCCGAGGTTCCGCTGAAGATGAAGGTCGCCGAATTCCGCGTCGACACCGAAGAGGCGCTGCTTCCGGTCGGTGCCCGCATTTCGGCAGAGCACTTCATTGCCGGCCAGAAGGTCGACATCACCGGCCACACCCAGGGTAAGGGCTTTGCCGGCGCCATGAAGCGTTGGGGCTTCGGCGGTCTGCGCGCCACCCACGGTGTTTCGCTCTCGCACCGCTCGCACGGTTCGACGGGTAACCGTCAAGATCCGGGCCGCGTGTTCAAGGGCAAGAAGATGGCTGGCCACATGGGCGACCGTCAGCGCACCCAGCAGAACCTCGAAATCGTGCGCACCGACGCCGACCGCGGCCTCCTCTTCGTCAAGGGCTCGGTCCCGGGTGCGAAGAATGGCTGGCTGCTGGTCAAGGACGCGGTCAAGATCAACCACGAGGAACTGCCGTTCCCGGGCGTGATGTACCGCAACCAGGAAGAGTTCGCTTCGGAAGATGCGGCACCGGGCCTGGTCGAGAGCGCCGCCGAGCACGAAGTGGGTACCGAAGTTTCCGCCGAGCAGCAGGAAAAGCTGGCTGCCGAGCAGGAAGCCGGTGCTGACACCGAAACCACCACCGATACGCCCGCAGCCGACACCGGCTCGGACGAGAACAAGGAGGGCTGATCCGTGAAGGTGAAGGTCCAGAAAATCGACGGCAAGGCGTCGGGCGACATCGAACTTAACGATGACGTGTTCGGTCTCGAGCCGCGTGCCGATATCCTGCATCGGGTTGTCACCTGGCAGCTCGAAAACCGCCGCGGCACCGCCCGCCCGACGCGTGAGCGTTCGGACGTTGCGCGTACCGGCAAGAAGTGGGGTCGCCAGAAGGGCGGCGGCACGGCTCGTCACGGCGACCGCGGCGCTCCGATCTTCATCGGCGGCGGCAAGGCTCACGGTGCGCGCAAGCGTGACTTCGAGCAGTCGCTGAACAAGAAGGTCCGCGCTCTCGGTCTGAAAATGGCTCTTTCGAGCAAGGCGAAGGACGGCCTCGTCGTCGTCGACAGCCTCGAGCTCAAGGACGCCAAGACCAAGGCTCTCAAGGGTCACTTCGACAAGGCTGGCTGGAACGGCAAGGTCCTCGTGATCGACGGCGAAAGCGTCAACGACGGTTTCAGCAAGGCTGCCCGTAACCTGCCCGGCGTCAATGTGCTGCCGGCCATGGGCGCCAACGTCTACGACATCCTGAAGCACGACACGCTGGTCCTCACCAAGGACGCGGTCGAAAAGCTGGAGGCCCGTTTCAATGGCTAAGAAGCAGGAAGTGGAAGCGCGTCACTACGACGTCGTGCTCGCACCGCACATCACCGAGAAGGCAACCCTGGCGTCGGAAAACAACGCCGTGGTCTTCAAGGTCGCCAACGACGCCACCAAGCCGCAGATCAAGGAAGCCGTCGAGGCGATCTTCGGTGTCAGCGTCACCGGCGTGAACACCATCAATGTGAAGGGCAAGACCAAGCGCTGGAAGGGCAAGCCCTACAAGCGCAACGACCTCAAGAAGGCCGTGGTCACCCTGAAGGACGGCGACTCGATCGACGTCACCAGCGGTATCTGAGGGGCTAGAGAGAAATGGCACTCAAGAACTACAAACCTACGAGCCCGGGCCGTCGCGGCCTGATCCTCGTCGACAAGTCGGGCCTCTACAAGGGCAAGCCGGTCAAGTCGCTCGTCGAAGGCAAGCGCAAGACCGGTGGCCGTAACAACAAGGGCCACGTCACTTCGCGCGGCATGGCCGGTGGCCACAAGCAGAAGTACCGCTACGTCGACTTCAAGCGTCGCAAGTGGGACGTCGAAGGCACTGTCGAGCGTCTGGAATACGACCCGAACCGCACCGCGTTCATCGCGCTGGTGAAGTACGACGACGGCGAACTGGCTTACATCCTTGCCCCGCAGCGTCTCGCTGTCGGCGACAAGGTGATCGCTGCCGAAAAGGCCGACACCAAGCCTGGCAACGCCATGCTGCTGGGTCAGATGCCGGTCGGCACGATCTGCCACAACGTCGAAATGAAGCCGGGCAAGGGCGGTCAGATCGCTCGCGCCGCTGGTTCCTATGTCCAGCTCGTCGGTCGTGACCGCGGCATGGTCATCGTGCGTCTGAACAGCGGTGAGCAGCGTTACCTGCGCGCCGATTGCATGGGTACGGTTGGCGCGGTTTCGAACCCCGACAACCAGAACCAGAACCTGGGCAAGGCCGGTCGTCGCCGTTGGATGGGCATCAAGCCGCTGACGCGCGGTGTCGCCAAGAACCCGGTCGACCACCCGCACGGTGGTGGTGAAGGCCGCACCAGCGGTGGCCGTCACCCGGTTACGCCGTGGGGCAAGCCGACCAAGGGCGCCCGCACCCGCAAGAACAAGCAGACGGACAAGATGATCATCCGTTCGCGCCACGCGAAGAAGAAGAGGTAATCCGACATGGCTCGTTCCGTCTGGAAAGGTCCGTTCGTCGAGCTCAGCCTTCTGAAGAAGGCCGAGACCGCTCAGGACGCTGGTGGCTCCAAGCCGATCAAAACCTGGTCGCGCCGTTCCACCATCCTGCCGCAGTTCGTTGGTCTGACGTTCAACGTCTACAACGGTCACAAGTTCATCCCGGTCTCCGTTTCGGAAGAGATGGTCGGCCACAAGCTCGGTGAATTCGCGCCCACGCGCACCTTCCCGGGTCACGCCGCCGACAAGAAGGGTAAGCGCTGATGAGCAAGCAGAAGGCACCCCGTCGCGTTGCCGACAACGAGGCGCTCGCCGTCGGGACCACGATCCGTGGTTCGGCGCAGAAGCTCAACCTCGTCGCCGGCCTGATCCGCGGCAAGAAGGCCGAAGAGGCCATGAACATCCTCGCGTTCTCGAAGAAGGCGATGGCGAAGGACGCCAGCAAGGTGCTCGCTTCGGCGATCGCCAACGCGGAAAACAACCACAACCTCGATGTCGACGCCCTGGTCGTCGCTGAGGCTTCGGTCGGCAAGTCGATCACGATGAAGCGTTTCCACACCCGTGGTCGCGGCAAGTCGACGCGCATCCTGAAGCCGTTCAGCCGCCTGCGCATCGTCGTTCGCGAAGAGGAAGAGGCGTAAGATGGGCCATAAGAGCAACCCGATCGGTCTGCGCCTGCAGATCAACCGCACCTGGGACAGCCGCTGGTACGCCGAAGGGCGTGACTACGCCAAGCTGCTCAGCGAAGACGTCGAGATCCGCAAGTACATCGTCGAGAACCTGCCGCAGGCAGCGATCTCGAAGGTGGTGATCGAGCGTCCGGCGAAGCTGTGCCGCATTTCGATCTACGCAGCCCGTCCCGGTGTGATCATCGGCAAGAAGGGCGCGGACATCGAGAAGCTGCGCGCCAAGCTGTCGACCATGACCGAAAGCGAAGTGAAGCTGAACATCGTCGAAATCCGCAAGCCGGAAATCGACGCCAAGCTCGTCGCCCAGGGCATCGCCGACCAGCTGATCCGCCGCGTCGCTTTCCGCCGCGCCATGAAGCGTGCCGTGCAGTCGGCTCTGCGTCTCGGCGCAGAAGGCATCAAGATCACCTGCGGCGGCCGTCTCGGCGGCGCAGAGATCGCTCGCGTCGAATGGTACCGCGAAGGCCGTGTGCCGCTGCACACCCTGCGCGCCAACATCGACTACGCGGAAGCCGAAGCGCTGACCGCCTACGGGATCATCGGCATCAAGTGCTGGATCTTCAAGGGCGAGATCATGGCGCATGACCCGACCGCCCAGGACCGCCTGATGATGGAAGCCCAGACCTCGGGCGTCCGTCCGGCGCGCTGATTGCAGGATTAGGAAAGAACCATGCTGCAACCGAAGAAAACCAAGTACCGCAAGGCGTTCAAGGGCAAGATCCATGGCAACGCCAAGGGCGGCACCACGCTGAACTTCGGGTCGTACGGCCTGAAGGCGATGGAACCGGAGCGTATCACTGCGCGCCAGATCGAAGCGGCTCGCCGTGCGATCACCCGTCACAT
Organism: Qipengyuania flava; assembly: GCF_019448255.1. Classification (NCBI taxonomy): domain Bacteria; kingdom Pseudomonadati; phylum Pseudomonadota; class Alphaproteobacteria; order Sphingomonadales; family Erythrobacteraceae; genus Qipengyuania; species Qipengyuania flava. Next base: position 2,079,071 of record NZ_CP080410.1, on the reverse strand, counting down.
CAAGCGCCAGGGTCGCCTGTGGATCCGCGTCTTCCCGGACGTTCCGGTGTCGAAGAAGCCTGCCGAAGTCCGTCAGGGTAAGGGCAAGGGTTCGGTCGAATACTGGGCCGCTCGCGTGAAGCCGGGCCGCATCCTGTTCGAACTCGACGGCGTTGCCGGCCCGCTGGCCGCCGAAGCGTTCGAGCGCGCAGCAATGAAGCTGCCGATCAAGACCAAGGTCGTTGCCCGCCTGGGCGACACCTCGCACCTCGGAGGCGAATGATGGCCAAGACTGAAGACCTGCGCCAGAAGTCGGACGACCAGCTGGCCGAAGAGCTGACGACGCTCAAGCGCGAGCAGTTCAACCTCCGCTTCCAGGCGGCGACGAACCAGCTCGAAGCCCCGGCTCGCATCCGCGAAGTGCGCCGCACGATCGCCAAGATCAAGACGCTGCAGAGCGAGCGTTCGCGCTCGGCTGAAGCGAAGGCCTAAGGAGTAGACCATGCCCAAGCGTATCCTGATCGGGACCGTCACCTCCGACAAGACCGACAAGACCGTGACCGTGCTCGTCGAGCGTAAGGTGAAGCACCCCCTCTACGGGAAGATCATCCGTCGCTCGAAGAAGTACCACGCCCACGACGAGAAGAACGAGTTCACCCTCGGCGACGTCGTGCGCATCGAAGAAACGAAGCCGATCTCCAAGACCAAGACCTGGCAGGTGATCGATCGCGTTACCGCAGGTGGCACGCAGGCTGTCGAGGCTGACCTCGACGTCGAAGCCGCCGGTAACTGAGCCAAGTTTGACGTAGGAACTGCCGGGCACCTGTCCCGGCAAGCCATTGAGAAGGAACCGGATCGATGATCCAGATGCAATCCAATCTCGACGTCGCGGACAACAGCGGCGCAAAGCGCGTCCAGTGCATCAAGGTACTGGGCGGCTCGAAGCGCCGGACTGCCTCCGTGGGCGACGTGATCGTGGTTTCCGTCAAGGAAGCCCAGCCGCGCACCAAGGTGAAGAAGGGCGATGTCCATCGCGCTGTCATCGTGCGCACGAAGAAGGACGTTCGCCGCCCCGATGGCAGCGTGATCCGCTTCGACAGCAACGCCGCGGTGCTCGTGAACAAGAGCGAAGAGCCGATCGGTACCCGTATCTTCGGCCCGGTGGTGCGCGAACTGCGCGGCCGCGGCTTCATGAAGATCATCTCGCTTGCTCCGGAGGTGCTGTAATGGCCGCCGCTAAGATCAAGAAGGGTGACAGCGTCGTCGTCCTGTCCGGCAAGGACAAGGGCAAGACCGGCACCGTCGCGAAGGTCATGCCGAAAGACGGCAAGGTCGTCGTCGAAGGCGTGAACGTCGCTGCCCGTCACCGCAAGCCGACCCAGCAGAACCCGCAGGGTGGCATCGACCGCTTCGAAGCGCCGATGTCCATCAGCAAGGTTGCGCTGGCCGATCCGAAGGATGGCAAGCCCACCCGCGTCCGTTTCGAAGAAAAGGACGGCAAGAAGGTGCGCGTCGCCGTTAAGTCCGGGGAGACCATCGATGGCTGATTACACGCCCCGCATGAAGCAGCGCTACGACGAGCAGATCGTCAAGGCGATGACCGAGAAGTTCGGCTACAAGAACCGTCTCGAAGTCCCGAAGCTGGAAAAGATCACGCTCAACATGGGCGTTGGCGAAGCCAGCCAGGACAAGAAGAAGGTCCAGACGGCCGCGGAAGAAATGGCTCTGATCGCTGGTCAGAAGCCCGTTATCACCAAGGCAAAGAAGTCGATCGCGCAGTTCAAACTGCGTGAAGGCATGCCGATCGGCTGCAAGGTCACCCTGCGCCGCGACCGCATGTACGAGTTCATGGATCGTCTGGTGACCGTGGCCATGCCGCGCATCCGCGACTTCCGTGGCCTCAACCCGAAGTCGTTCGACGGCCGTGGCAACTACGCCATGGGCCTGAAGGAACAGATCATCTTCCCCGAAATCTCGTACGACCAGATCGACAAGGTCCGGGGGATGGACATCATCGTAACCACCACGGCGAAGACCGACGAAGAGGCGCGCGAGCTTCTCAAGCTGTTCGGTTTCCCGTTCCCGGCTGAAAAGTCGGAAGAGAAGGAGGCGGCGTGAGCCGCTAATAGAGGAACTTAAGTCCAATGGCGAAACTGAGTTCGATCAACAAGAACGAGCGTCGCAAGAAGCTCGTCAAGCAGTATGCGGACAAGTACGCGAAGCTGAAGGCTATCGCGAACGACGAAAGCCTCGACGAGACCGAGCGTCTGATCGCTCGCCTCAAGATGGCGGAACTGCCGCGCAACGCGAACCCGACCCGGGTGCGCAACCGCTGCTCCACCACCGGCCGCCCCCGCGGCTACTACCGCAAGTTCGGCCTCAACCGCATCGAACTGCGCGACCTCGGCAACAAGGGCCTGATTCCGGGCCTGACCAAGTCGAGCTGGTGAGGTAAAGACAGATGGCTATGACCGATCCCCTGGGTGATATGCTCACCCGCATCCGCAACGGCCAGCGCGCGAAGAAGGACAGCGTCCTTTCGCCCGCGTCGAAGCTGCGTGCAAACGTCCTCGAAGTGCTCCAGCGCGAAGGCTACATCCGTGGCTATAGCGACGACGCTTCGGGCAAGCACCCGCAGCTGCGGATCGAACTGAAGTATTTCGAGGGCGAACCTGCGATCAAGCACGTCGCTCGCGTCTCCAAGCCTGGCCGCCGCGTCTACTCGGGTTCGAAGGAACTCCCGGTTGTGCGCAATGGCCTCGGCATCACCATCGTCTCGACGCCGAAGGGCGTGCTTTCGGACAACGAAGCGCGCACCGAAAACGTCGGCGGCGAAGTGCTGGCGGAGGTGTTCTGATGAGCCGCATCGGCAAGAAGCCGGTGGCGATCCCTAGCGGCGTCACCGCCAACATCGAAAACGGCACGCTCAGCGTGAAGGGCCCCAAGGGCACTCTCACCATGGGTCTGTCGGATCTGATCGAGTACAAGCTCGAAGACGGCGAGATTTCGGTCAAGCCGGCCAACGACACCCGCGCCGCCCGCAACCACTGGGGTATGCAGCGCACGCTCGTGTCGAACCTGGTCGAAGGCGTGACCGAAGGCTTTACCAAGGTCCTCGAGATCAACGGTGTCGGTTACCGTGCGCAGGCGCAGGGCAAGAAGCTCAAGCTTCAGCTCGGCTTCAGCCACGACGTCGACCTCGATGTGCCGGAAGGCCTCGAGGTGAAGACGCCCGACCAGACCACCGTCGAGATCAGCGGTATCGACAAGCAGGCCGTGGGCCAGTTTGCGGCGAATGTCCGCAAGTGGCGCAAGCCCGAACCCTACAAGGGCAAGGGTATCAAGTACCGCGGCGAGTATATCTTCCGCAAGGAAGGGAAGAAGAAGTAAGATGGCAAAGCTCTCTCTCTTTGAACGCCGCCGTCGCCGTGTCCGCACCGCGCTCCGCAACGTGTCGGGTGGCAAGCCCCGCCTGTCGGTGCACCGCACCGGCCAGCACATCTACGCGCAGATCATCGACGATGCTGCCGGCAAGACCGTTGCCGCTGCCTCGACGCTGGGCGCGAAGGGCTCGGGCGCCAATGTCGAAGCCGCCAAGAAGGTCGGTAGCGACATCGCTGCTGCTGCCAAGAAGGCCGGCGTGACCACCGTCGTGTTCGATCGCGGTGGCTTCCTGTTCCATGGCCGCGTCAAGGCGCTGGCCGACGCCGCTCGCGAAGGCGGGCTGGAGTTCTGATGATGGCTGACGAAAACAAGACCGAAGAAGCCGTGACGGCTGAAACCGCACCTGCGGTGACCAACGAGCAGCCGGCTGTGGCCGACACGCCGTCGGAAGCAGCGGCCAACCAGTCGCCCGCACAGGGCGACGAAGGCCAGCCTCGCCAGGGCCGTGGCCGTGGTGGCAACCGTGATGGCGGCCGTGGCCGTGGTCGTGGTCGCCGTGACGACCGTCGCCGCGAGGAAGAAGATGATGGCATCATCGAAAAGCTCGTCCACATCAACCGCGTCAGCAAGACGGTGAAGGGCGGTAAGCGCTTCGGTTTCGCTGCTCTCGTGGTTGTCGGCGACGGCCAGGGCCGTGTCGGCTTTGGCAAGGGCAAGGCCCGCGAAGTGCCTGAGGCGATCAGCAAGGCGACTGCCGCTGCGCGCAAGAAGATGATCCGCGTTCCGCTGAAGGAGGGCCGTACCCTCCATCACGACGGCAAGGGTCACTTCGGTGCCGGCAAGGTCACCGTTCGCACCGCGCCTCCGGGTACCGGCATCATCGCCGGTGGTCCGATGCGTGCCGTGTTCGAGAGCCTCGGCGTTGCCGACGTGGTGACCAAGTCGGTCGGCACCTCGAACCCCTACAACATGATCCGCGCCACCTTTGACGCGCTGACCGACCAGACTTCGCCGAAGTCGGTTGCCCAGCGTCGCGGCAAGAAGGTCGCCGACCTTCTCGGTCGCGGTGGCGCATCGGAGGCCGAGGCTGAAGCCGACGCCGCCGCAATCGCGGAGTAAGATCGATGGCCAAAGCGAAAACCGTCAAGATCAAGCAGATCGGTTCGCCGATCCGTCGCCCGGAAAGCCAGCGCCAGATCCTCATCGGTCTGGGCCTGAACAAGATGCACAAGGTCGTTGAGCGCCAGGACACCCCCGAGGTGCGCGGCGCGATCGCCAAGATCCCGCATCTGGTGACCGTGGTCGACTAAGACCGCTTCGCCGCAAGCGATAAGGAAAGCCCCGGCCTTTGTGCCGGGGCTTTTCGTATGCGCGGCGCTCGCCTATCGCTTCGCCCATGAGCGAGGCTGACGAAACGGGGCAGAGAGCCAGCGAGACCTTCGTCTGCGTCTTCAACCGGGATCGCGATAGCTACCAGGTACCCCTGGCTCTGCACGAAGCGGGCATGCTGGAAGCGCTCGTCACCGATTACTATGCGCCCGACAAGGCCAGCTCCCGATTGCCGGGTTTTCTGCGCCGAAAGCAGCACCCCAATCTTCCTCGCAAGCGCGCCGTCGCGGATCGGCTTGCCTTTGCAGTCCAATATGCGGCGCTTGCGCTGCGCTTCCCGATGGGCCCGGTATGGCGCTTCGTCGGCCGCCGCTTGGGCGAGCGAGCCGCAAAGCTTGCCCAGGCTCGGGAGGCGCATCTCTACTGCTATCATCACTACCTTCCGGCGCAGGTCGATGAGAGGGCGGCGCTGGTCACGTTCGTGTTCCATCCCTTGCCGCAGCGGTACCTGCCCGCGTTGAGGGAAGACGCAGAGGCCTATCCCGAGGCCCGGCGATCCTTCGAGGAAGAGCAATCGCGCGAGCCGGCGTTCCACCCGCCGATCCCGTGGGATCGGATGGACGCAATCGTCTGCGCGTCGCAGGTCACAGCGGACACCCTGGAGGCGGAAGGCGTCGATCCGGAAAAGCTTGCGGTCATCCCCTATGGCACGCCGAATACGGAACGCGTTCAGCAGGTGGAGCGAAGGGAAGGCGGTTGCCGCTTCCTGTTCGTGGGGCAGGGCGTCCAGCGCAAGGGGTTGCACCATCTCATCCGCGCCTGGCAATCGGCGCCGCGCGGGGATGCAGAGCTCACCATCGTGAGCTACGCCTGCGATCCGGATATTGCAGCCATGATCACCGACCCGTCGATCCGCCTGCTCGGTTACCAGGAGCGCGAGGCGCTGGCCGAGCTGTTTGCGCAAAGCGATGTCTTTGCGATGCCCTCCATGGTCGAAGGGTTTGGCCTCGTCTATCTCGAGGCGCTGGCGCATGGCTGCCATGTGCTCGGCACCCGCCAGACGGGGCTGCCTGATCTCGATCTTAACGAGGCGAGCGCGACACCCGTCGAGGCGGGCGACGTCGACGCGCTGGGCGTGGCGCTCGATGCTCTGATCGAGCGGGCAAACGGCGAAGGCTTCGATCGGGCCGCCATCGCTGAGCAAGCAAACCGTTGGACGGAGGCCGATTTTCGCGCTGCAATCGCGGATCATGCGCTGCGGGTCCTGTCTGCGAAACGGGGGCAGGGGGCGTATCCCACGGCCTACCGCGCCGGCCCCGGTCGCCGGGGGTAAACGGCTGGCCCCCTCAAGGCCGCTCTTGGGGGTCGACAAAGGCGGCGAATCCGCCTATCGGGCCCGCTTCCCAACAGCGCGAACCCCGTTTCGGGGCGTTAGAAAGCGAAAGCGAGTGCACTATGAAACTGAATGATATCCGCGACAACTCCGGCGCCCGTAAAGAGCGCATGCGCATCGGCCGTGGCATCGGCTCGGGCAAGGGCAAGACCGGCGGCCGCGGCCAGAAGGGTCAGAAGAGCCGTTCGGGCGTTGCCATCAAGGGCTTCGAAGGCGGCCAGATGCCGCTGCACATGCGCCTGCCGAAGCGCGGCTTCAACAATCCGTTCGGCAAGGACTACGCCGAAGTGAACATCGGCATGGTCCAGAAGTTCATCGACGCCAAGAAGCTCGACGCCAAGGCCGTGCTCGACCACGAAGCGCTGCAGGCTGCCGGCCTTGCGCGTGGCGGCAAGGATGGCGTGCGTCTCCTCGGCAAGGGCGAGATCAAGGCCAAGGTCACCTTCAAGGTTGCCGGTGCGTCCAAGGGCGCCATCGAGGCAGTCGAAAAGGCTGGCGGCAAGGTCGAAGTGATCCCGGCCGACAAGCCGGAAGCCGAGAAAAAGGCCGCCCGGACCGAAGCCAACAAGGCTAAGAAGGCTAAGTAAGCGGGAAAAATTCGGGGGGCGGGGTTCGACATTCCGCTCCCCGCTTCCTATCTAGCCTTCCTGTGCCGGGAGGGACCGGCGCCAATTCAGGATTGAACAGATTCCCATGGCATCACGCGCCGACAATATCGCGAGCAACATGAGCCTCGCCAATTTTTCCAAGGCCACCGAGCTGAAGAACCGCATCTGGTTCACGATCGGGGCCCTGGTGGTCTTCCGCTTCCTCAGCTTTGTTCCGCTTCCCGGTGTGAACCCGCTGATCCTGAGCGATCTCTACGACCAGACGCGGGGCGGCATCCTCGACCTGTTCAACACCTTCTCGGGCGGCAGCCTTGAGCGCATGAGTCTCATCGCGCTCGGCGTCATGCCCTACATTACCGCTTCGATTGTGGTGCAGTTGGCCGCAGCCCTGCATCCCTCGCTCGCAGCTCTCAAGAAAGAGGGCACTGTCGGGCGCCAGAAGCTCAATCAGTACACCCGCTACGGTACGGTCTTCCTGTGCGCGATCCAGGGCTGGTTCCTTGCCTCGGGCCTCGAAAGCTTCGGCGCGCAGAGCGGTATGCAGGCCGTGGTCGAGCCAGGCGTCATGTTCCGCGTGGGCGCGGTCATCAGCCTTGTCGGCGGCACCATGTTCCTTCTGTGGCTGGGTGAGCAGATAACCAGTCGCGGCATCGGCAACGGCGTGTCGCTGATCATCATGGCGGGCATCGTCGCCCAGTTCCCGACTTTCGTCTCGAACCTCGGCTCGGGCTATTCGGAAGGCTCGATCGCTACCGGCATCATCGTCGGCCTGATCGCCATGGTGGTGATCCTGATCCTCGTGATCTGCTTCATGGAGCGCGCCCAGCGCCGCCTGCTGATCCAGTATCCCAAGCGTGCGACGCAGAAGGGCATGATGCAGGCCGACCGCTCGCACCTGCCCCTGAAGCTGAACACGGCCGGCGTCATTCCGCCGATCTTCGCCAGCTCGCTGCTGCTGCTGCCGCTGACGATCACCCAGTTCGCGGGCAATTCGGTCGATACCGATACCGCTGCGGGCGGGGCGCTGCAGACCACGCTGCAATACCTCCAGCACGGCCAGCCGCTCTACATGACGCTCTATGGCCTCGGCATCATCTTCTTCTGCTTCTTCTACACCGCGATCGTCTTCAATCCGGAAGAGACTGCGGAAAATCTGAAGAAGAACGGCGGCTTTATTCCCGGCATCCGCCCGGGCAAGCGCACCGAAGAATATCTCGACTACGTGCTGACGCGTATCACGGTGATCGGGGCAATCTACCTGACCATCGTCTGCGTGCTGCCCGAATACATGATCGCGCAGACCGGGGTTCCGCTGTTCCTGGGCGGCACCAGCCTGCTCATCGTCGTCAACGTGACGGTCGATACGATCAGCCAGATCCAGTCGCACCTGCTGGCGCACCAGTATGGTGATCTCATCAAAAAGGCGAAGTTGAAGGGCCGCCTGCGTTAAGGCACAAGCAGGGGCGAAGGGGACTTTACGCAATGGATATTATCCTCCTGGGCCCTCCGGGCGCCGGTAAGGGGACGCAGGCACAGCGTCTGGTCGAGCATCACGGCATGCTCCAGCTTTCGACGGGCGACATGCTGCGCGAAACCCGCAAGGCCGATACCGAGCTGGGCCGCAAGGTTGCCGACATCATGGATTCGGGAAGCCTCGTTTCCGACGATATCGTTTCGGCCATGATCGATGCGAAGCTGACCGAGATGGGTCCGGACGTGGGCGCGATTTTCGACGGCTACCCGCGTACCGCTGCGCAGGCCGACCAGCTTGATGAAATCCTCGCCAAGCATGGCCGCAGCCTCGATCACGTGATCGAGCTGGAAGTGAACGAAGAAGCTCTGGTCGAACGCATCACCGGCCGCTTCACCTGCGCCAACTGCGGCGCCGGCTACCACGATATGTTCAAGCAGCCGAAGACCGAAGGCGTGTGCGACGAATGCGGCTCGACCGAATTCAAGCGCCGCGCCGACGATACGGAAGAAACCGTAAGGCACCGCATGAACGTGTACCGCAGCGAGACCGCTCCGATCCTGCCGGGCTATGAAGAGCGCGGCATCGTGAGCCGTGTCGACGGCATGGGTGGGATCGACGAGGTCACCCACGCGATCGACGCGATCCTGAAAGGCTGAGCGAGGGGCGGCTTCCAAAGCCGCTCCGCTTGTCCTAGACCCTCTGCTTCCAGTTCCAGGAAGAGAGGTTCCATGCGTTTCACCGCCACCGTTCTTGCCGCCGGCGCGCTTGTCGCCGGCGCGCCGCTATCGGCCGAAGTTGCCGAAACGAACGCGAACGGTTTTGTAACCCGCGATGTTGCCGAAGTTGCCGCAACCCCTCTCCAAACGTGGCTGGCGCTGATCAAGCCTGGCGACTGGTGGAACGATTCCCACACATGGTCGGCTGATGCGTCCAACATGACGCTTACACCGCAGGCCGGTGGCTGCTTTTGCGAGCGCGTGCCCGGCGAGGACCGTGAAGACGGCTTCTCGCTCGATGGCAGCGTCCAGCACATGGAAGTGATCCAGGCCTATCCCCTGCGCAACCTGCGCATGCGGGGCGGGCTCGGCCCGCTGCAGAGCGAGCCCGCGACCGGCGTCCTCACTATCACTCTTGAGGAAATTGACGGCGGCACACGAGTGCGCTGGGAATATGTCGTAGGCGGCTACATGCGCTACGAAACGGATATCATCGCCCAGGCGGTGGATGGGGTCATGAGCCAGCAACTGGCCGGCTTACGGGATCTTCTTGGACCGCTTGCTCCCAGCGAGGAGATGGAACCAGAAGTTGAAGAGGAAGATGGTGCCTCCGAGGGGGAGGAACCAAGCATCGAAGCGCAGATTGATGCTTTGCAAACGGAAGAATAGCGTCCGCTGACGGGAGTCCGCTTTCCAAGCTGCCCCTGCTTGCGCTGGCGCAAGAAAGGACACCTATGGCATCCGTCTACGACCGGCACGTCGATCTCCCGACTTTCATGGAGGGCGTGAAGAAGCGCAATCCGGGGCAGGATGAGTTCATCCAGGCCGTCCATGAGGTAGCGCAGGACATCTTCGATTTCATCGAGGACAAAGAGGAATACCACGAAGCGCAGATCCTCCGGCGCATCGCGGAGCCGGATCGGGTCGTCTCCTTCCGTGTATGCTGGGAAGACGACAACCACTGCATTCGCGTGCAACGCGGATGGCGGGTCCAGAACAACAACGCCATCGGTCCCTACAAGGGCGGTATCCGGTTCCACCCGAGCGTGAACGAGAGCGTCCTCAAGTTCCTCGCCTTCGAGCAGACCTTCAAGAATTCGCTGACCGGCCTGCCGATGGGCGGCGGCAAGGGCGGGGCGAACTTCAACCCCAAGGGCAAGAGCGACAGCGAAGTCATGCGCTTCTGCCAGTCCTTCATGACCGAACTCCAGCGGCACATCGGCCCTGATACAGATGTCCCGGCCGGCGATATCGGCGTCGGCGCGCGTGAGATCGGCTACATGTTCGGCCAGTACAAGCGCATTACCAACCGCTGGGAAGGCGTGCTGACGGGCAAGGGCACCGAATACGGTGGGTCCAAGATGCGCCCGGAGGCGACCGGCTACGGCGCGGTCTACTTCCTCCAGAACATGCTCAAGCACTCGGGCAACGATGTCGAAGGCAAGACCGCCGTGATCAGCGGGTCCGGCAATGTCGCGACTCACGCAGCCGAGCAGATCGTGAAGCTGGGCGGCAAGGTGCTGACGTTGTCGGATAGCGGCGGCTTCGTCCACGACCCCGACGGCTTCGACCAGGAAAAGATCGACTGGGTGAAGCGACTCAAGAACGAGCAACGCGGCCGGATCAGCGAATACGCAGACCACTTTACGAACGCCTCCTTCCATGAAGGCAAGCGCCCCTGGAATGTCGAATGCGACCTGGCGCTTCCGTGCGCGACGCAGAACGAGCTCAATGAGGAAGAGGCAAAGGCGCTGGTCGAGAACGGCGTGATCGCGGTCAGCGAAGGCGCCAACATGCCCACGACCCTCGACGGCGTTAAGGTCTTTCACGACGCGAAGATCATGTACGGCCCGGGCAAGGCTGCGAATGCGGGCGGTGTCGCTGTATCCGGTCTCGAGATGAGCCAGAACTCGGAGCGGATCAGCTGGAACCAGGAGCGTCTCGGCGACATGCTGACGGACCTCATGGAAGGCATTCATGAGAAGTGCGTCGAGTACGGCCAGAAGGATGGCGACTACGTGGACTACGTGAAGGGGGCCAATATCGCCGGCTTCAAGAAGGTCGCCGACGCCATGCTCGCCTTCGGGGTGATGTAGGCGGGCTTTGACCTCGCCACCGCGCTGGTCTATACCTCTTGAAACAGTGATCGAGCGGCCCATATGGGCTGCCTCGACGTTGCGCGCGCGCTGGGATGTTGACGCGGAAAGCGAATCCTCCTAAGCGGCCCCTTCATTCGACATTGCGGTGAGTCCGGCAGGCGGCAGCCATTTGTACGCCATCCGGGCTTTTTGCGTTAGCTAGCGTCCCAGCGATGTCGGTGAATTGAGCGATGAGATAGGGAGCGCCGGATCGCCGGCCCCTGTGGAGCATGGAGAAGTAAGTGGCTCGTATTGCCGGGGTAAACATCCCCACCAACAAGCGCGTTATCATTGCGCTTACCTATATTCACGGTATCGGCCGCACGAAGGCCGTTGAAATCGCCGACAAGCTCGGCATCGATCACGCGCGCCGCGTGCAGGACCTGTCCGACGAGGAAGTCCTGCGTATTCGCGAAACGATCGACGCGGATTTCACCGTGGAAGGCGACCTTCGTCGTGAAACCGCGATGAACATCAAGCGGCTCATGGACCTCAAGTCCTACCGCGGCCTGCGTCACCGTGCCGGCCTGCCCGTTCGCGGCCAGCGCACTCACACCAACGCCCGTACCCGCAAGGGTAAGGCCAAGCCGATCGCCGGCAAGAAGAAGTAAGCCTCGGCTAGTCCGAGAGCTTTTCCCTTCTTGAGAATATAGAGGAACACACACCATGGCACGCGAACCCGGCCGCGTAAGGCGCCGCGACAAGAAGAACATTTCGAGCGGCGTTGCGCACATCAACGCCAGCTTCAACAACACGATGATCACCATCACCGACGCACAGGGCAATGCAATCAGCTGGTCCAGCGCCGGCATGATGGGCTTCAAGGGCAGCCGCAAGTCGACTCCCTACGCGGCTCAGGTTGCCGCCGACGACGCCGGCCGCAAGGCCGCCGAACACGGCGTGCGCACCCTTGAAGTCGAAGTGAAGGGCCCGGGCTCGGGCCGTGAAAGCGCGCTGCGCGGTCTCGCCGCAGTCGGTTTCACGATCACCTCGATCCGCGACGTGACGCCGATCCCGCACAACGGGGTCCGTCCTTCCAAGCGTCGCCGCGTCTGATCCGTACCTGCCTGGCGGCTCGCTAGCGGGCCGCCGACACCCTCTCACGGACCGGACGCTCTAACGAAGAGCGCCGGTCCTGCCCGCATCCGAACCAGGGGATTTCAATGTCCGTCAACATCAAGAACTGGCAGGAACTCAAGAAACCCAATGTCCTTGATATCAAGGAATCCGGCGACAAGACCCGCAAGGCGACCTTTGTGGCCGAACCGCTCGAGCGTGGCTTTGGCCTGACGCTCGGCAACGCCCTGCGCCGCGTGCTCCTGAGCTCGCTTCAGGGTGCTGCGATCACCTCGATCAAGATCGAGAACGTGCTGCACGAATTCAGCAGCCTCGCCGGTGTGCGCGAAGACGTCACCGACATCGTCCTCAACGTGAAGCAGATCGCGCTGAAGATGGAAGGCGAAGGCATGAAGCGCCTCCAGCTCTCGGCCACCGGCCCGGGCGAAGTGAAGGCTGGCGATATCGCTGTTTCGGGCGACATCGAGGTCATGAACAAGGACCTCGTGATCTGCCACCTCGACGAAGGCGCCACGCTCAACATGGAGCTGACCGCCGACACCGGTAAAGGCTACCGCCCGGCCGTCATGAACCGTCCGGCCGATGCGCCGATTGGCCTCATCCCGGTCGACAGCCTGTACTCGCCGGTTCGCCAGGTGAGCTACAAGGTCGAGAACGCCCGCGTTGGCCAGGAACTGGACTACGACAAGCTTTCGCTGACCGTCGAAACCGATGGCACCGTCACCCCGGAAGACGCCGTGGCTTACTCGGCCCGCATCCTCCAGGACCAACTGACGCTGTTCGTCCACTTCGAAGACGGCATCCCGCAGCCGACCTCGGCCATGATTGGCCAGGCCGCCGAGCCGCAGGAAAGCGACACCAACCAGCTCAACCGCTACCTTCTCAAGAAGGTCGACGAGCTGGAACTGTCGGTCCGTTCGGCGAACTGCCTCAAGAACGACAACATCATCTACATCGGCGACCTGGTCCAGAAGACCGAGGCCGAGATGCTCCGCACGCCGAACTTCGGCCGCAAGAGCCTCAACGAGATCAAGGAAGTGCTCTCGTCGATGGGTCTGCGCCTCGGCATGGACATCCCCGGCTGGCCGCCGGAGAACATCGAAGAAATGGCCAAGAAGCTCGAACAGGAACTTCTCGGCTAATCACAGGTACCGGCGGCGCACCTCCCAATCTCGGGGAAGCGCCGCCAGCACTGGGCTACCTGAAACGGGCCCTTTTCGAACGAAGGAAGAAGTATAATGCGTCACAAGATTTCCGGCCGTAAGCTTCAGCGCAAGACCGGCCACCGCAACGCGATGTTCCGCAACATGGCTGCCGCGCTGATCAAGCACGAGCAGATCATGACCACGCTGCCCAAGGCGAAGGAAATGCGCCCCTACATCGAAAAGCTGATCACGCTCGCAAAGCGTGGCGGCCTGTCGAACCGTCGCCTCGCCATGAGCCGCCTGCAGGACGAAACCCAGCTCAAGAAGCTGTTCGACGTCCTCGCCGAGCGTTACGCCGACCGTGAAGGCGGCTACACCCGCGTGATCAAGGCCGGCTACCGTGGCAGCGACGCCGCACAGATGGCTGTCATCGAACTCGTCGACCGTGACGAAGACGCCAAGGGCCAGGATTCGGGCCCGGTCCTCAACGAAGAGGACATGGAAGAAGCGTAAGCTTCACGCCAATCCAACAGACAAGCGGGGCCGGGAGGGAGACCTTCCGGCCCTTTTGTTTTGCATGGCGGAAAAGGCGTGCCACAAGGCGCGCATGATCCGACACACACTTGCCGCCGTCGCCATGCTCGCAACCGCTCCGCTCGCTGCGCAGAGTACTACCCAAGACGAGATCACGGCCCGCTACGACCGCGCGTTGGCCGCAGGCTACAAGGCGATGTTCCTTTGCAGTGCGCTCGCAAACACCGAGCGGGCTGGAACCAAGCGGACCGAGCAGAGCGTGCTCGATTGGGAGCTCTCGGGCATCCAGGCGCCGCTCGATGAGATTGTCCCGACGCTTGAGCATACGGTCTATCGTTTTGCCAACGGCGAGGGCGCCGTCTCGCATGTCTCGGTGGAGTGGGCCGACGACATGCCGCCGCGCATGGCCTGGCATCGGCAGGAAGGTGGCTGCGCCATTGCACCCATCGGCACCACCGAGCCTCCCGAACGCGAGTATGTCGCCTTCTCCGACAGCATCTACATGTGGCACGGCCGGGTTCCGCAGAACCGCAAACTCGCGGCCGTGATCGAACGGGCTTTCGAGGCGGGATATGGCGACAGGACGCGCACAACCGCTGTCATCGTCAGTCAGGACGGTGCCCTACGTCTCTCGCGCTATACCGGCGAATACAGCCCGGCGACGCCGCAGCGGACTTGGTCGGTCGCCAAGAGCTTGGCCGCAACGCTGGTCGGCGCGGCCGTGCATCGCGGCGAGGCCGACGTCTCGCAATCGGCAGGGCTGGGAGAATCTGCAGAAGACCCGCGCCGCGCAATCACCATCGACCACGCTTTGCGCATGGCATCCGGGCGCTATTCGGACACGCCGGGTAACCGCACCGACCCGCTCTATTTCGGCGGCGCCACGGTGGACGAGGTTGCGATCGACTGGCCGCTCGTCAGCGCGCCGGGGACGGTCTACCGCTATGCCAACAACGATACGCTGGCTGCCGTGCAGGCGATCGAGCAGACCTTTGCCGAGCACCCGCCGGCCGATTTCCTGCAAGCTGTGGGCATGAACCACACGGTCGCCGAGACCGACTGGCAGGGCAATTACATCCTCTCCAGCCAGGTCTGGGCCACCGCACCCGACCTGTTGAAACTGGGCCAGCTCTATCTCGATGACGGCGTCCTGCCCGATGGCACCCGGGTGCTGCCGGAAGGGTGGGCGGAGCATGTGGCGACGCCGTCCGGACCGCAGCCCGATGGGCCCTTCGGCTACGGCGCAGGCTTCTGGCTGTTCAACAAGACCGACGGAGTACCGTCCGATACTTACGCCGCCATGGGCAATCGCGGGCAGTTCATAATAATCGTCCCGAGCATGAACGTCGTGATTGTGCGCAGGGGTGAGGATCCGGCGGGCCACCGCTTCGATATTGCCGGGTTCACACGCGATGTGCTTGAAACGCTTGAGAAATAATTGTTCAGAAAAGTGCAGACTAATCTGAACATCGGCTGTAGTACGAGTTCAGCCTGACCTCACAGCGAATCATCTAGAACCCTTCTCATAGCCGAGGCAATCCCGCCACGGCCCTTCAGAGGAGGACCTCGAGATGAACCAACTTACCAAGACGTTCGCGAAAGGTGGGATCGCAACGGCTGCTGTCGGCGCGATGGCGCTGGCCGGAGCCACCCCCGCACAAGCCGCTGACCGTGACCGCGACGGCATTTCCGTCGGCGACGTCATTGCCGGTGCCGTTATCATCGGCGGTATCGCCGCTGTCGCCAGCGCCGCTAGCAAGGATCGCGATTACTATCGCGGCGGCCGTTACTACCGCGACGGACGCTATTACCGCAATGGCGGGGAATACCGCAGCCATGCCTACGCCCGCCGGGGCAACCCGCGCCGCGCCGTGGAACGCTGCGTGCGCGCCGCCCAGCGCGATGCGCGCCGCTACGGCTACCGCTACGCCCAGGTCACCGACATTCGCGATGTCGATGACACCCGCTACGGCTGGAGGGTGAAGGGCCGCATCGTGGTCGATGGCCAGCGCGGATACCACCGCAGCCGCTACGATCGCTATGATCGCCGCTACGACCGCAACTACCGCGGCTATGGCGACCAGGATCGCGGCAAGTTCACCTGCTACATCGAGCGCGGCCGCGTGGCCGGTGTCGACTTCCGCGGCATCCGCGGGCTCTGATCCAGCAAATGGCTTCCACCAGGGCGGTTCAGGCTTGATTTAGCCTGGGCCGCCTAAGCCTTTGCCTTTCTCACACGCGCGCCATGGTGGGGGTGCGCCACAAGGGGGACTGGCACCATGCCTTCCGTGTCCAAGCTTACCGCCGCGCCGGCGCTGCTCGCCGCGCTTTCCATGACCGCCATGCCTGCCCAGGCCGCAGAGCTGCCCGCGCCGGTTATTGCCGCGCCGCAGCAGGTCGCGCCTGCCTGGGCGCCGGGCGACGACAACGCCGACCGTTACCGCCGCTATCGCTATCGCCGCCATCGCGGCATCGATGCGGGCGATGTGCTGACCGGCGTCCTGATCCTTGGCGGGATCGCCGCCATTGCGAGCGCGGCAAAGGGATCGGGCGATCGTGACGTTCGGCGCGACCGCCGCTACCGCGAGCCCTATCGCGGTGACTACCGCTACAACGATGGGCGCGGGATCGACCGTGCCGTGTCGATGTGCGTGCGCGAGATCGAGCGCAATGTGCGCGTCGAAACGGTCGACAACGTCAACCGCAGCGCTGTCGGCTGGAATGTGACCGGATCGCTCTACAACGGGCAGGGCTTCAGCTGCTCGATTGGCGAGGATGGCCGGATCGAGGCGATCGATTACGGCAACGGGGTCACCGGCTATTCGGACGTTCCGACCGACTATCAGGCGGGCGCGGATCGCCAGCACAGCGATGACGTCTACACCGCCGCCCGTTTGCGCACTGACACGGCGCAAGCCGACTATGCCGGCGGGCCGCAGCCGGCCTACCCCGGTGGTCCGTTGCCCGGGGAAGATCCGCAGCAGCTACCCGAATACGACGGCGCCGGCGGCTAATTGCGCGTGTAGGCGGGCAGCGAGAGGTTCCAGCGAATTGCGGCGAGCCGCAGGCCGTAGCCCGCCGCTGTCGCGCCGATCCAGACCGCCTCGCGCATGATCCCGGCGATTTCGCCGAGGACCGTCACGCTCGCGGAAAGCGCCGCGGCGGTCACATAAAGTTCGGGCCGCATCAGGATCGACGGGCGGCCGGCGATGACGTCGCGGATGATGCCGCCCACGCACCCGGTGATCACGCCCATGAGCGCTGCAGGGACCGGCGGAATCCCGTATTCGAGCGCCTTGGCGGCGCCGAGAACCGCGTAGGCGGCAAGGCCGAGCCCGTCGGCAATCGAGAGGAACCGTCCTTCCCACCAGCGCGTCGGCGTGAACCAGGCGAAAAGCGCCACTGCAAGGCACACGCCTGCCACCCAGGCATCGTGGATCCAGAACACCGGCGCCCCGATCAGCAGGTCGCGCACGGTGCCGCCGCCAACGCCAGTGATTAGCGCAAAGAAGGCGAGTGTGACGAAGGTCTGCCTTTCCTTTGCCGCGACCAGCGCTCCGGTGAGCGCGAAGATGGCCACGCCCGCAAGGTCGAGGATATCGAGCAGTGGGGTAAGGACTGCGGTGTTCATGCCTTGGGCACCTTCACCCGCGCCTTGCGGCGACGGAACATGAGGATGCAGCCGATGAGCGCGCCGATGGCCGAAAGCAGGGCGAAGAGGATCAGGATCGGGTGGCTGGTGTCCTCGCGCGTTTTCAGGTCCATGATGTGCAGGCCCCAGGCAAAATCGAAGGCGCGCCACCACCGCGTGCGAACAGCCTCGATCCGCGCGGTCTCGGTGCCGACATAGACGTTGGTGCCATCCTCGAGCACGACCTGCCAGACCGGCATCGCGCGGCGGAAATCGAAAGGCACCGCGTCCGCTTCGAAACGCTGCGTGCTGACGACCGCGTCTCCGCCGACGATGGCCTCTGCAACGATCAGCCGGGCTTCGAGCTCGGACAGCGACCCCATCTCGCTGCCATCGGGGCGGAAGCGCGCGCTGGTCCCGTCCATATAGGCGATGCGCGTGATCGTCTCGCCGCGCTCGACCTGCGTGGTAACCGAGCGCACCGGCCGGGTGCTATCGGCTGGCAGCGAGACGGCGATCTGCGTGTCGGCGGGCAGGGCACGCTCTGCCACGTCCTTGCGCAGGTGATTCCCGCGCACTTCTTCGATGGGCTTGGCGACCATCAGCAGGCCGGTCAGGGTCCACATCAGGATGGGAACGCCGATCAGCCAGGCGAGCCAGATATGCCAGCGGGCAAGCAACCGCATTTTCTTGTCCTTCTATTGGGTGGGCGGCCCATGGCGCGGCAGGTTCAGCCGTGCAAGACTTTCCCGATCGCCTCGGCAGCAGCGATGCAGTCGAGATCGGCCCAGCGGCGCGACATGACCTGCATGCCGCAGGGCAATCCGTCCGTTTCGCCTACCGGCAGGACCGTGGCGGGAAGGTTGGGATAGGTGGCAAGGCCGGCCCAGCACAGGGTCGATCCGCCCGGCTGTTCGCCGCCGTTGATGGTCACGCTTGCGTCGAACACGCGCCCTTCGCGGTGCGGCACGGCAAGGATCGGTGCAGGCGGCGCGAGCACGAAATCGTAGGTCTCGAACAGATGGTTCCACGCGTTCTCGTTGCGGGTCTGCAGGTCGAGCATGTCGAACCAGTCGGTCGCCGTGGCGCGCTGGCCGTCGGGGCCCGGCATGCCGCGGGCCATGGCGACGTTGAGCATGCGCATGTACTGGCCCTGCTGCGCGGCAAGATCGGGCAGGAGGTCGCTGCTCCGATCGACAGTGACACCGGCGCTCTCGAGCGCCTGCGCTGCGGCTTCGATCGGACCCCGCACGGCATCATCGGTCGGGCAGGAAGGGTGGTCGATCAGGACCAGCAGGCGGCAGTCGGTCAGCGCTTTGCCGCGCGACTTCAGCGGGAAGGCCTGGGTGAGTTCGACAAGCAGCCTCAGGTCGGCCGCGTTGCGCGCCAGCGGTCCGGCGATTGAAAGCGCGCCATCATGCGCGTCCTGGCCCGCCATCGCCGGATGGTCGTGGCCATGCTTGGAGATCAGCCCCCAGCTCGTCTTGTGCCCCCAGACGCCGCAGAAATGGGCGGGCACGCGGACCGAGCCGCCGATATCGGTGCCGTATTCGCATGGCACCATCCCGCTGGCGACGGCCGCCGCCGAACCGCCGGAGGATCCGCCCGGCGAGCGTTCGTGGTCGTGCGGATTGTTGGTGCGTCCGTAGACCGGGTTGTTCGATTGCCAATCGGCCAGGTCGGGCGGGACATTCGTCTTGCCGAGGAAGATTGCGCCGGCGTCCTTGAGCTGGCGCACCACGGTGGAATCGCGCGTGGCGGTGTTCTCGGCATAGGCCTCGTGCCCCCATGTGGTGGGCAGGCCGGCAATGTCGAAGCTTTCCTTGATCGTCATCGGCACGCCGAACAGCGGCCGGTCGCCGGAAGGCCCCGCCTTGGTCATGGCCCTGGCCTGTTCGAGCGCGCGGTCGAAATCGGTGACGACCACGGCGTTGATATGCGCATCGAGATGTTCGATCCGGGCGATCGCGGCCTCGACCGCCTCGCTCGGTGTCAGCTCGCCGCTGCGGATGGCCTGCGCGGTTTCGATCGCGCCGGGTTTATCGGTCAGTTTCGGATATGCCACGTCTATGTCTCTCCCCACCGCGGCGCAGGATAGGCCGCGGTGGGGAGAGGCGCAATTATTCCTTTGCCGCCGGGAATTCGCGGCCGTTCTGGAACAGGGTGATGCCCGAAACCGCACCGCTTTCGTCGCGGTTGAAGGCGATCTGCGCATCGATGGCGGTGAGGAAGAAGCGGTCCTCGGCCTCGGGGAATATCTCCGCCGCGCCTTGCCCGGTTGCCTGGGTCATCAACCGGCCATCCTGCGCAAAGACAGTGATCTTGAATTCGGGCGAGAGGGCATAGACCCCTTCGAACTGGGAGAGGTCTTCCGGCATGGCAATCGTCTGGCGCTCATTCGCCAGCGTGACCTCGCCGCCGCGCACGAGGGTCATCAGGTCCTGCCCCAGCTTGCTCGCCGCCCCGCCGTTGAGGTTGGCGAGGACCGCGACGGTCACTTCACGCACCGGGTCATAGCTCAGCCAGGCGTTGAAGCCCTGGATGCCGCCGCCGTGCCAGTAGTAGACGTCCTCGCCCTCGCGATCGACCAGCACGCCGTGCGCGTATGTGTCGCCGAAGAAAGCTTCGTAGTCATGCGGGGTGAGGTAGGTTTCCAGACTTGCAGCCGACAGCACCTTCCCGCCGAACAGGCCGCGCTGCCACGCAAGCAGGTCGTCCGTAGTGGAATAGAGCGCGCCCGCGCCGGTGGGGATGCCCATGTCGACATAGGCCGCGTTCACATAGGTGGCGCCGTCGCCCGAAGGCGAGTAGCCTTCGACCCGCATGGGAACGACAGCGGCGGTGTTGTCGAGCGCAGTGTCGTCCATGCCGAGCGGATCGAACAGGCGTGTCTTGTAGAATTCGCCAAGCTCCATCTCGCCAACCTTTTCGACGATGCGCGAGAGAAGGACGTAGCCGGAATTCGAATAGGCGAACTTGCTGCCCGGCTCGAATTCCAGCGGCAGGTCGCGGAACATGGCGATGAGCTCGTCCTGCGTCGTCGGCAGGAGTGCTGCGCGCCCGAATTCCTCGAGCGAGGTGACGTTGGGAATGCCCGATGTGTGGCGGATAAGGTTGCGCACGGTGATCGCGTCCCAAGCCTCAGGCGTATCGTCCAGATAGGTGGAGATCGGCGCGTCGAGATCGATCTTGCCCTCTTCGGCCAGCAGCAGGATCGAGACCGAGGTGAACTGCTTGGTCACCGAACCGATGCGGAACTTGCCCTGCGGCGTGTTGGCGACGTTCCATTCCGCGTCGGCAAGGCCCCAGGCCTGGTCGACCAGTTTCTCGTCCCCGCGCGCGACGAGCACGGCGCCCATGAAGGTGCCGCTGTCGGCCTCGGCCTGGGCCAGCTCGATCATGCGGTCCGTATCCTGCGCCTGCGCTGCTGTGCCCGAAAGGAGCAGCGCGAGGGGCGAAAGGGCCAGCGCGGCCCGGCGAAATGCGATCATGGAAACCTCCCAAGTGATTTGCTTGCATAATACACCTCTGGAAGGTGCGGGCAAGCGTCAGGGAGTGGGGTCGTTTGCCGTTCGTCGAGCGGTAGCGGCGGCCAGTCCGATAGCAAGGCCGAAACCGAGGATCGGGGCCGCGCCGTAGCCCACGAGGATCGTCGGGTAATTGGACACGAGGGCGGCGACGCAGAAGCCGAAGAATGCGCCGGCGAGGCCATGGCGCACACTCTTTTCCGCGGCGAGCGCGTGGGCGAGCAGGAAGAAGGTGGCCAGAAGCGCGCCCGCAAGCGCCAAAGCCCCGACCGGGGCCTCGAACGCGAGGTGGACGAGGATCCGCTCGACAAAGGGTTGGGCAGGCAGTTCTCCGCGCAGGCCAGCAACGAGGCTGGCGAAGAAGGCGATGCCGGCGACCGGCACCATGCGCCAGTCGTCGCGCGCGGTGTAGATGCCCACCGCAGCCAGCATGACCGCAAGCGAGGTCGCCGCGTCCGGCTGGAGCGTGGCGGCAAGCAGCGCCGCGAGCAGGATCGGTGGGGCGAAATCTTCGTCGCGTGCGGCAAGGACGACGAGCGCAGGCAGGAAGAGCGCGCCGCTATGCAACGTGAAGGGACCGAGCGGAAGCCACCGGGCGATACCGTTGACGTATGGTCCCGTGATGAGCGGGAGGAAGATCAGCGCGATCAGGACTACCGTGATCACGCGGCGTTTCCCGATGCTTGGCAGGGGTGGGGCGAACAACCCGAACACGGCCGCGACACCGAATGCCGCCGCATTGAGGATTGCGTAACTTGCAGGCGCGCCCATCAGCTCGAGATAGGCGATCCCGGCCAGCACGGGGATCGCCAGCGCGAGGAGACCGGTTAGCCGCGCCTTCACCTAAAGCGCGTCCATCGCGGCGTCTTCGGCGGCATAGTCGAACAGGTCCCACGGATAGACGGTCATCTGCGGGAAGGCCGCGCGCCAGTTTGCGGGATTGTGCTCGATCAGCCACTCGACCGCGTCGCGGGCATTGGGCCAGTAGGTCGAGCCTGCCCGCCCGCAGGCGTTGCGCGCTTTCGAACCGTCGATGAGGAAGGGGCGCGGCACCGACCAGGGCGTCCGCCCGATGGTCGAGCCCTTGTCCGCCGGCACCTCGACCAGCTCCGCTTGCCTGCCGGTGAACTCGCAAATGTTTTGCGCGATGTCGGCAACCGAGGGGCCGTATTCGTCGGCGATGTTGAAGGTTCCGCCGATCTCCGCATGAGCCATCTCGAGCGCGAGCTCGGCGATGTCGCGCGCATTGGTGGTCTGGAAGCGTGAGACTTCGGGGTGCAACACCGGGATGCGCGTGCGCCCGTCGAGCAGGCGCTTCACGAACCAGTATTCGCGCGGATGGCGCGACCAGAGACCGTAGATTGCGCAGGGGCGCAGGATCGTCGCGCGCTCGCCGAACCGCGCGCGGGCGGCCATCTCCATGCGGATTTTGCGGGTGGAATAGGTGTCAGGCCCGCGGGCGACCGTCGCCTGATCCTCGGTGATCGGGCCCGCGAATTCGGGAAAGCCGCAAGTCGCCGCCTCGTCGAGCGTGCGCCCCTCGGCATCGCGATAGACACTGGCCGAACTGATAGCGATCAATCGGCCCACGCGGTCGGGATCGTAGCCGCTCACATCGCCCTCATCGAAGGCGATGGTGTCGATAACGCAGTCAGCGGAAGGTGGTTCGTCCTCGCCGCGAAGGAAAGGGACGAAGTGGCAGGGCATGACGCCCAGCCATTGCGGGGCAGAGCGCGCGTGGAGGGTGATCCGCCAATCGTCGCTGAAGGCAGCGACCATCTCGTAGGCGATCTGGCCCGCACCGATGATTGCAACGCTGCGGGCCATGATCGTTTACTCCTTCGAGCGAGATCAGATGTGGATCGGCTTGCCCTGGACCGCCATCGCCGCTTCCTTGATTGCTTCGGAATGCGTCGGGTGGGCGTGGCAGGTGTAGGCGATATCCTCGCTGGTGGCGCCGAATTCCATCGCCTGCGCGGCCTGCGCGATCATCGTGCCGGCCACTGAAGCGATGGCCCACACGCCGAGCACGCGGTCGCTTTCGGCCTCGGCGATGATCTTCACGAAGCCATCGGGCTCGTGATTGGTCTTGGCGCGGCTGTTGGCCATCATCGGGAACTTGCCGACCTTCACCTTGGTCTTGTCGCCGCCCATCTTCTCGATGGCTTCTTCCTGCGTCAGGCCGACACCGGCGAACTCGGGCAGGGTGTAGACCACGCCCGGGATGATGTCGTGATTCACGATGCCGGTCTGGCCCGCGATGTTTTCCGCGCAGGCAATGCCTTCATCCTCGGCCTTGTGGGCGAGCATGGGGCCCGGGACGACGTCGCCGATGGCCCAGACACCGTCGACCGCGGTGCGGAAGTCGTGATCGGTTTCGATCTGGCCGCGCTTGTTGACCTCCAGCCCGATGGCATCGAGGCCGAGGCCTTCGGTGTTCGGACGGCGGCCGATCGAGACCAGCACGCAATCGGCTTCGAGCGTTTCTTCATCGCCGCCGGCAGCTGGCTCGAGCGTGAGGGTGGCCTTCTTGCCCTTGACGGTGCAGCCCGTGACCTTGGTCGACAGGCGCAGTTCCATGCCCTGCTTCTTGAAGATCTTGGCCGCTTCCTTGCGCACATCGCCGTCCATGCCGGGCAGCAGCTGGTCGAGATATTCGACCACGATCACTTCGGCGCCGAGGCGGTTCCAGACCGAACCGAGTTCGAGCCCGATCACACCGCCGCCGATAACGACCATCTTCTTCGGAACCTTGGGCAGTTCCAGCGCGCCGGTGGAATCGACCACCACATGCTTGTCGTTCTCGACTTCGACCCCGGGCAGCGGAGTGACCGAGGAGCCGGTGGCGATGATGATATCCTTGGCGGTGACGGTTTCCTCGCCGACCTTGACCGTGTGCGCATCCTGGAAGGTGGCGTGACCCTGCTTCCAGTCGACCTTGTTCTTCTTGAACAGGAAAGCGACGCCCTTGGTCAGGCCTTCGACCGCATCGCGGCGCTGGGCGTGCATCTTGTCGAGGTTGAGCTTGGGGCTGGTCTCGATGCCCATGTCGGCCATCGCGCCGTTGCTGGCTGCATCGAAGAACTCGCTCGCATGCAGCATCGCCTTTGAAGGAATGCAGCCCACGTTGAGGCAGGTGCCGCCCAGCGTGTCGCGGCTTTCGGCACAAGCGGTCTTCAGGCCCAGCTGAGCCGCGCGGATCGCGGCGACATAGCCACCCGGGCCAGCGCCGATGACGAGGACGTCGTAGTCGTATTCAGCCATGTGTCTTTCCTCAGAGGTCGATCAGCATCCGGGTCGGATCTTCGATCGCTTCCTTGATGATCTTGAGTGCGGTGACCGCCTCGCGGCCGTCGATCAGGCGGTGGTCGTAGGACAGGGCAATATACATCATCGGGCGGATGACGATTTCGCCGTTCACGACGACCGGGCGATCTTCGATGCGGTGGAGGCCGAGGACGGCGCTCTGCGGCGGGTTGATGATCGGGGTCGACATCAGCGAGCCGAACACGCCGCCGTTGGAGATGGTGAAGGTGCCGCCCTTCATGTCTTCCATCGTCAGCGTGCCTTCCTTGGCGCGCTTGCCGAAGTCCGCGATATCCTTCTCGATGCGGGCAAAACCCTTGTCCTGCGCATCACGGATGACCGGGACCACGAGGCCGTTGGGGGCCGAGACCGCGACCGAGATGTCGACGTAATCGTGGTACACGATCTCGTCGCCTTCGATGTAGGCGTTGACCGCGGGCACGTCCTTCAGTGCAAGGCAGGCAGCCTTGGCGAAGAAGCCCATGAAGCCCAATCGGATGTCGTGCTTCTTGGCGAAGAGGTCCTTGTACTTTGCGCGCGCTTCCATGACCGCCGACATGTCGACGTCGTTGAAGGTGGTGAGCAGCGCCGCGTTTTCCTGCGCGCCCTTGAGGCGCTTGGCGATCGTCTGGCGCATGCGCGTCATCTTGACGCGTTCCTCGCGGCGCTCGCCGCCACTTGCAGCGGGCGCGGCCGTGCTTGCGGCCGGGGCGGAGCCGCCGTCGCGCTTGGCCTTGGCCGCGGCGACGACATCTTCCTTGGTCAGGCGGCCGTCCTTTCCGGTGCCCTTGATTGTCGAAGGATCGACGCCGTGTTCAAGAACCGCGCGGCGGACCGCCGGCGACAAGGTCTGCGAGGCGTCGGAAGAGGCTGCGGGAGCTTCCGCGCGCTCGGCCTTTCCCTCTTCGCGCTGCTCGCTGGCGCGGCCGGCTTCGGCGCCCTTGGCGGCCGGTGCGGCGCCTTCTTCGATCACCGCGATGACCGCGTCGACCTCGACCGTGTCGCCCACGGCAACCTTGAACTCGGTAATGACACCGGCGACGGGCGAGGGGGCCTCGACCGCGACCTTGTCGGTCTCGAGGCTGATGATCGGCTCGTCCGCCGCGACAGCGTCGCCGACATTCTTGAGCAGCTCACCGACGCTTGCTTCGGTTACCGATTCGCCCAGCGTGGGGACTTTGACTTCAGTGGCCATGTGTTGGGGTTCCTTCGGCCTTCTTGGATCAGTTGCAGTCGCTGCGGACCTTGGGCGTGTCACCGCCGTTCAGTCCGAGCGCGATATTGACGAGAGCTTCTTGCTGCACCTGGTGGCGGCTGGCGTAGCCCGTGGCGGGAGATGCAGCGACTTCGCGGCCGGCGTAGCAGGGGCGCATGCCGTCCTTGCCTGCAGCTGTGAGCGATTCCTCGATCAGGCGGTCGACAAAGAACCAGGCGCCGTTGTTCTTAGGCTCTTCCTGGCACCAGACCACGGTCTCGAGATTCGTCATGCGCTTGAGGCGCACCGCCAGCGGCTCGCCCGGGAAGGGATAGAGCTGCTCGATGCGTACGATCGATACGTCCTCGAGGCCCGCTTCGTCGCGGCGCTGCATCAAATCGTAAGCGACCTTGCCGCTACACAGCACGAGGCGTTTCACCTTCTTGTCGTCGATCTCCGTCATGTCGGACTTGATCCGCATGAAGTGGTGATCGCCCATGAACTCGCTCGCGTCCGACTTCGCCAGCGGATGGCGCAGCAGCGACTTGGGCGTCATGATGACCATCGGCTTGCGGAAGGAGCGCAGCATCTGGCGGCGAAGCACGTGGAAATAGTTCGCCGGCGTGGTGATGTTGCAGACCTGGATGTTGTCGTTCGCGCACAGCTGCAGGAAGCGTTCGAGACGCGCGGAGCTGTGTTCCGGGCCCTGGCCTTCGTAGCCGTGCGGCAGCAGCATCACGAGGCCGTTGGCGCGCAGCCACTTTACCTCGCCTGCAGCAATGAACTGGTCGATCATGATCTGCGCGCCGTTGGCGAAATCGCCGAACTGCGCTTCCCACATGACCAGGCTCTTCGGGTCGGCCATGGCAAAGCCGTATTCGAAGCCGAGCACGCCGTATTCCGACAGCGGGCTGTCGTAGACCTCGAACTTGCCATGTGGCAGCGTGGTCAGCGGGATGTACTTGCGCTCGTCCTTCTGGTCGACCCAGACAGCGTGGCGCTGGCTGAAGGTGCCGCGGCCCGAATCCTGGCCCGACAGGCGCACGCCGAAGCCTTCGGTCACAAGGCTGCCGAACGCGAGCGCTTCCGCCGTCGCCCAGTCGAAGCCTTCGCCCTTGGCGAACATGTCTTCCTTGGCTTTGAGCACGCGGCCCAGCGTCTTGTGGATCGTCAGGTCGTCCGGCACGGCGGTCAGTGTGCGGCCGAGGCTGTCGAACAGCTTCTTGGGGATCGCGGTTTCCACGTTGCGACGCGCGGTTTCCGGATCGGCCGGCTTGTTCATGCCCGCCCAGCGGCCTCCGAACCAGTCGGCCTCGTTGGGCTTGTAGCTCTTTGCCGCGGTGAACTCTTCTTCGAGATGGCCGGTGAATTCGGCAATCAGTCCGTCGGCATAGGCCTGGTCGACCACGCCCTGTTCGATCAGGCGCTTGGTGTAGATCTGGCTGACCTTGGGATGCTTGCGGATCTCGTCATACATCAGCGGCTGCGTGAACTTGGGCTCGTCGCCCTCGTTGTGGCCGAAGCGGCGGTAGCACCACATGTCGATCACGATGTCGCGGCCGAAGGTCTGGCGGTATTCGATCGCCAGCTTGCAGGCGAAGGTCACCGCTTCGGGATCGTCGCCGTTGACGTGGAGGATCGGCGCCTGGACGCCCTTGGCGACGTCCGAGGGGTAGGGCGAGGACCGCGCGAACTGCGGGCTCGTGGTGAAGCCAATCTGGTTGTTGATCACGAAGTGCAGGCAGCCGCCGGTGTTGTACCCGCGCACGCCCGAGAAGCCGAGGCACTCCCACACGATGCCCTGGCCGGCAAAGGCCGCATCGCCGTGGAGGAGGACGGGCAGGACCTGTTCGTGCTGCTTGAGGTCATCGCGGATCGCCTGCTGCGCGCGGCTCTTTCCGAGCACGACGGGGTTCACCGCTTCGAGGTGACTGGGGTTGGGGACCAGCGACATGTGCACGTTGATTCCGTCAAACTCGCGGTCGGTGCTGGTGCCGAGGTGGTACTTCACATCGCCCGAACCGCCGACATCGTCGGGGTTGGCGCTTCCGCCCGAGAATTCGTGGAAGATGACCTTGTAGGGTTTGCCCATCACGTTCGCGAGAACGTTGAGGCGGCCGCGGTGGGCCATGCCGTAGATGATCTCGCGCACACCGAGCTGGCCGCCATACTTGATGACCGCTTCGAGCGCCGGGATCATGGACTCGCCGCCATCGAGGCCGAAGCGCTTGGTGCCGACGTACTTCTTGCCGAGGAAGGCTTCGTACTGCTCGCCGCGGATGACCGAGGCAAGGATTGCGCGCTTGCCTTCGGCGGTGAACTGGATTGTGTCCTCGGGCACCTCGAACTTGTCCTGGAGGAAGCGGCGCTCCTCCGTGTCCGAAATGTGCATGTATTCGAGGCCGACGTTGCCGCAGTAGGTTTCGCGCAGCACCCGGTAGAGTTTGCCCACGGTGACCCAGTCGAAGCCGAACACGCCGCCGACGTAGACTTCCTTGCCTTCCTGCCCTTCGAACCCGTGCCATTCGAGCGTAAGGTCTTCAGGCACTTCACGGTGCGAGAGGCCGAGCGGGTCGAGATTTGCCGCCAGGTGGCCACGCACACGGTAGAGGCGCACCAGCAGCATCGCCTTGATGCTGTCGTCGGCCGCCTGCTCGATTGCCTTGGGGTCGAGCGCCTTGCCTGCCTTTTCCGCTGCCTGGGCGACAGCGAGACGCATCTGCGTCGGGTCGAGCGCGGCGGTCAGGTCCGCGCCGCTGTCGACCACATCGGCCAGCCAGCGGGGGTTGCCCCAGCTCGGGCCCGGCTGCGGGCCTTCCTGGTCGCCCATTTCGGGCAGGAAATCGTGGCTCTCGTTACCCATCGGGTCCCTTTCGCACCGACGCTAGTGTCGGCTTACTCTTTGCCAATGCATCGGCGGTGCGGAAGGCTCCCGGGGAGGAACAAGCCGTTCCGCAAAGCGGATCAGGCGAGTTCCTTCAGCAGCGCATCGAGCGTCGTGCCGAGCTCGCTCGGGCTCGGCGAGACGCGGATGCCTGCATCTTCCATGGCTGCGATCTTGTCTTCCGCGCCGCCCTGGCCGCCCGAAACGATGGCGCCAGCATGGCCCATGCGGCGGCCCGGAGGCGCCGTGCGGCCGGCGATGAAGCCAACGGTAGGCTTGGAGCGACCCTTGGCGGCTTCGTCCTTGAGGAAGGCGGCGGCCTCTTCTTCGGCGCTGCCGCCGATCTCGCCGATCATGATGATCGACTTGGTTTCCTCGTCGTCGAGGAACAGGTCGAGCACGTCGATGAAGTTGGTACCGTTGACCGGGTCACCGCCGATGCCGACTGCCGTGGTCTGGCCGAGGCCGACCATGGTGGTCTGGTGCACGGCTTCGTAGGTCAGCGTGCCCGAGCGCGAGACGACGCCGACGCTGCCCTTCTGGAAGATGCTGCCGGGCATGATGCCGATCTTGCATTCGCCGGGCGTCAGGACGCCGGGGCAGTTCGGACCGATGAGGCGCGACTTCGAGCCTTCGAGGGCACGCTTCACGCGCACCATGTCGAGCACGGGGATGCCTTCGGTGATCGCGACGATCAGTTCCATCTCGGCGTCGATCGCCTCGAGAATCGAGTCGGCGGCGAACGGCGGCGGGACGTAGATGCACGAAGCGGTCGCGCCGGTTTCGGCCTTGGCTTCGGCAACGGTGTTGTAGACCGGCAGGTCGATGTGCGTCGTGCCGCCTTTGCCGGGGGTCACGCCTGCGACCATCTGCGTGCCGTAGGCGAGCGCCTGCTGCGTGTGGAACGTCCCGGTGTCACCCGTCATGCCCTGGGTGATGACCTTGGTGTTCTTGTCGACGAGGATACTCATTCGGCACTCTCCTGGGGAATGGCTGTAATTTCGAAACGGGCGATCGGCTTGTCGCGATCCCCGGCCGGATCAAGGCGCATTTCCTTGTCGTCCATGATCCAGAAATAGGTCGGCCCTTCGGCGCGAACGGGCATGCCGACAAATTCGGACACGCCCTGCGCGGTGGGGCCATAGTCGGCCGTGTTGTCGAGTTTGGCGAAGACCACGCAGGCCTTCTGCTTGAGCTCTTCCTTGCTGATGATGATCAGTGCCTCGTTGCCCACTTTTTCGTAGGCACCCCGAACCTTCATCGCCCCGCGGCGACCGCCACGCTTTTCAAAGGGCTTCCAGCCATGGCTGGGGAGCTGCTTGAGCTCCAGCCAGGTGGGCGAGGTGATCGCAGCGCAGGCGTCGATCGCGTCGGCGATCTGGGCCGGGGTGGCCGGCTTGTCCTGGGCTGCGGCGGGCGCAGCCATCAGGGCAAGTGCGGGCAGGAGGTAACGGCGCATGGGGCTCGGGCTCAGTCTCAGGCGAGCGATCCGTCGAGGCCCTTGCAGGCTTCGAGCAGTTCCTCGACAGCGTCGGTCGAGACCTTGAGGTTGGCCTTTTCTTCGTCCGAGAGTTCGATCTCGACGACGTCTTCGGTGCCTCCCGAACCGATCACGGTTGGGACGCCGACATAAAGGCCGTCGAGGCCGTACTTGCCGTCAACGTAGCTTGCGCAGGGCAGGATGCGCTTCTGGTCGCCGAGATAGGCTTCGGCCATCGCGATGGCGCTGGTGGCCGGAGCGTAATAGGCCGAGCCGTTGCCCAGCAGGGCGACGATCTCGCCGCCGCCGGCGCGGGTGCGCTTGACGATTTCGTCAAGGCGATCTTCCGACACGCCCTTGATCTTGGCCATGTCCTTCACCGGGATGCCGTTGATGGTCGAGTAGGACAGGACCGGCACCATGGTGTCGCCGTGGCCGCCGAGGACGAAGGCGTTCACGTCCTTCACCGAAACGTCGAATTCCCATGCGAGGAAGGTGGCGAAGCGCGCGCTGTCGAGCACGCCGGCCATGCCGACGACCTTGTTGTGCGGCAGGCCGCTGAATTCGCGCAGCGCCCAGACCATCGCGTCCAGCGGGTTGGTGATACAGATCACAAACGCGTCGGGGCAGTTGTTCTTGATGCCTTCGCCGACCGACTTCATCACCTTGAGGTTGATGCCGAGCAGGTCGTCGCGGCTCATGCCGGGCTTGCGCGGCACGCCGGCGGTGACGATCACGACGTCAGCACCAGCGATGTCGGCGTAGTCGTTCGAGCCGGTAATCTTGGCGTCGAAGCCTTCGATCGGGCCGCACTGCGACAGGTCCAGCGCCTTGCCCTGGGGCATGCCTTCAGCAATGTCGAACAGGACGATGTCGCCCATTTCCTTCTTCGCCGCGAGGTGGGCGAGGGTGCCTCCGATCATGCCGGAGCCGATGAGGGCGATTTTCTTGCGTGCCATGGAAGCGTGGGTCCTTGTTCCTGCCGTGCGGGACAGTGATGTTACCCCGACCGATACGGGCCATGCTTCATGTGTCCCGCAAAGGAGGCACGGCACCCGGTCAATTGCGAGTGCGACCTAGGCCTCTGGGCGCGGGAATGCAACCGGCAAAAGGTCTAGCCTCGAAAGTATCTTTGCAAATGGTTCGCAATTGCAATAAGGGTGCTTTCGCGTGCATCTACACGCTTTGGGACTCGTCTGGGGTGTGGAAGTTCCCGGCCGGGACCGGTGACAGGATCAGCCGACGCGCCGTTTGCGCAGCTCGCCCTTCGCGGAATCGGTTTCCTCGGCCAGCAACAGGGCGGCCTTGTAGTCCGGAATGGCGCGGCTGAAGTGATAGCCCTGGCCCAGCGTACAGCCCGCCGAGCGCACGGCTTTCACCTGCTCGACCGTCTCGAGCCCTTCGGCAACGATTTCCATGCCCAGCGTGTGACCCATTTGCGAAACCGCGCGAATGATCGCATCGCTCTTGCGGCCCGCCTGCGCGCCCGAGACGAAGCTGCGGTCGACCTTGATCTTCGAGAACGGCCACTGGTTGATATAAGCCAGCGAGGAATAGCCGGTGCCGAAGTCGTCGAGCGCAAAGCGCACGCCGGCGCGGGAAAGCTCCTTGATGAACAGTGCGATGCTGGGACTGTCCTCGAGAAATAGGTTCTCGGTTACTTCCAGCTCAAGTCGCTCGGGCGGGAGGCCTGCCTCGCGCAGCGCGTTGAGGATGCCGAGCGCAGCGCCCGGCGCCTTGAGCTGCAGCGGCGAGAGGTTGACGGCAACGTGCACGTCTTCGGGCCATTGCGCGGCAACCCGCGCCGCTTCGCCGGTCAGCCAGTTGCCCAGTGTGACTATGGCGCCGCTGTCTTCGGCAACCGGAATAAACTCGTCGGGCCGGATCTCGCCCTTTTCCGGGTGGAACCAGCGCACCAGCGCCTCGAAACACCGCACGCGGCCCGTTTCCAGGTCCACGATCGGCTGGAAGTAGACCGATAGCTCGTCGCGCGAGAGGGCGAGGCGCAGCTCGGTCTCGATTTCGCGCCGATGGGCCAGATCGCGGGTCATGTCCGTTGTGAAGAAACGCACCTGCGAACGGCCGGCGATTTTCGCTTCGTACAGCGCAAGGTCGGCGTGGCGCATCAGCTCCTCCGCCGTGCATCCGTCTTCAGGCATCAAGGCAATACCGATAGACGCACCCATCTCGATGCGCTCGCCGTCGATACGCATGGGGCGGCGGACCTCGCCAAGGATCTGGCTTGCGAGCATGGAGGCGGCGTTGCGGCTGTCGATCCGTGTGGTCACGACAAACTCGTCACCGGCAAAGCGCGCGACGATACCGCCATCTTCGACCAGTGCGGAAAGCCGGCTACCGATCTCGCGCAGGACCTGGTCGCCCGCCTGGTGTCCCTTGAGCTCGTTGACCTCCTTGAAGCGGTCGAGATCGATCCACAGGACGGCGGCATTCCCGCTATCGGCTGCGCGTTCGAGTACGCCCGGAAGATCACGGTCGAGGCCCGACCGGTTGGCGAGGCCCGTGACCGGATCGGTCAGGGCAATCGTTTCCATCTGCGCGGCCAGTTCCGCGCTGCGGTCGGCCGCATCGAGCGAATCGCGCAAGGTTCCGAAGATCGAAAAGACGATCGAGAACATGGCCGGAAAGAGCAGCGCGATGGTGAGCGCAAGGAATGCGCCGGCAACAGATCCTTCCGCCAGCACAGCCCAGACCACCGGCACCGAGACCAGGGTGAGCTGGCCCAGCGCGATCGTGGGCCGGGCCGCGTTGTGCGCGCATATACCGATCCCATAGCCCACGGCGTTGGTGATCATCAGCACTTGCGCCATGGCCCCAGTATCGAGCGCGACGGTCGCTGCCGCGACCAGCCCAAGGACCAGAGCATAGCTGAAAGCTCCGAACTTGTAGGTGAGCTCAAGATAATCCGCGTCGATGTCGTCCGGGTTTCTTGCCAGGTGCCGCGCGTTGACGATGCGCAGGATGGCGATGCTGGAGAGCAGGAAAGCCAGCGAGTAGAGCAGTGAATTGTCGGACAGGAAGGCAACGACGGTGCTGGCCATGGCGCCGCAAATCGCGCCCATCGCAAGCGCCGTGCGCCTTTCGTAAAGCGAGCGCACCAGAGCACCGCGCGCCTGATCGGTGAGCGGGTCGGCGCCCTCTCTAAGGTCCTGGATACGTGCCCAGGCGGTGTTTATGTGCTGCTTCCCCATTGCGACTGACCTACGGGAAAACCGTCATGTTTCGGTTAACGCGAGGGTCACCCTGACACGCACCGTTCGATGGTCAGTAGACGAGCTGCGCGTCGTCGCCTTCGAGCCGGCGCTCGCACCGCTCGGCCAGGCGGCGATCGAGCGTGCGACACACGCCAAGCCACCAGGCGTAGGCGTCATGGTCGCCGGTGAAATAGGCCTGTTCCGCCTGTTGGCGAGCGGCTTCAGCAGCGCCGAGGCCGTGTTCGGCAAAATGCTTGAGCGCGGCACGCATCATGGCATCGAAGCTGGAGGCTTCAGCCTGCATCTGCGCCGCATCGCCGTTGTCGTTGGCCGCACGGGCCAGCGCCTTCTTCGCCAGCGCGCGGGCAATCGGCGAATGAGCAGTCGAGCGGGCGGCGGCGAAATGGACGGGCATGCCTACATCCTTGTGAAGCGGCGTTGCGAACACACCCTCTCTAGGCACCCTCGCGCTAAGCTTCGGTTCCGTGACATGGTTGTGAAGAGGTAAAGGCGCAGCGCAGAACAGCGCGCAGGCGGGCTTAGCGCTTGCCGGGTTCGTTAATCCACTTGCCCGAATTCGCATATTCCTCGCGCACGCGGCCAGACTGGGGCAGCGCGTCGTTGGCGCTCGGTTGGGCCTGCGCAGAAGAAGTTGCCGCCGGATTCGCCGTCACGGGGGCCGAGGTCAGCCGATCGTTGGGAGGCGGCGTGATTGCGGCTGCCGCCGTGGTTTGGGTGCGGCGGTTGGGCGCTGCCAGCGGTTCGCTTCCGGCGTAGCGATCCGTAAAGGCGCGTGCGGTCCCGGCGCCGCCTTTCCAGCGGTAGAAACGGTGCGCGCCGATGGTGCCGACGAAGTCGAGGCTCGCCGCCCAATAGGGGTTCACGTAATTGGTGTGGTAATGCGTTGCGAGGCCGATGGGCTTGTAAACCTCACCCGCCAGCGCTGCGAGCGCGACCGACTGGGCGACGGCCCAGGCCTGGCGCGAGGGTCGCCGCGCCATCGACCCGTCGCAGGTAAAGCTGAACTGGCAGCCGGTCTTGCGTTCCGATCCCTGGAAAACCACTCCGCACACGCTCGCCGGATAGGCCGGGTGCGCCACGCGGTTGAGAACGACCTGCGCGACCGCTTGCTGTCCGGCGTAGCTCTCGCTCGCGGCTTCGTAGTACACCGCGGTGGAAAGGCATTGCAGCGCGCGCGCCTTGTCGAGACCGCTGCCGGCTGTGCGGAAGGCCGCTGCTGCCGCGCCTGCACCGTGGCTTTCCGCGAACTCGACCGTCTCTGCGCCAATCTCTTCATCGCGCAGCTCGGGCACTTCGACAGCAAGGCGCGGGGCGTCCTCAAGATAGTAGAAGGCGGAGCCCGGGAAGCTTTCGCCGGCGGTTTCGAAGGGCATGGGCGCAAAGGCTACGGTTTCTTCGCCAAGGCCCATCGCCTGTTTCAGATCGGTCCATTCGCCCTGCGCGGCAACGGTGGGCAGGGCGATGGCCGCGCCCAGGATCGCGCCGCGCCCCAGCAGCCGGCGCCGGCTCTTGCGGCGCTGGTCGAGACGGCGCGCGCGCGGCGACGGTTCGCGCGGCGTGCGCGGGGTCCGTCCGGCCGGGGCCATCGTCTCGTCCACTGCGGGTCCTTCCCTGGATTGCGTCCAATCATAGCCGAGTTGCCGCCCATGCGACAGGCGGCGGCTTGCGCCCATCCCGCTAAGGGACGATCGGCCTTCAGGCCCTTACCACAGCAAAGCTTAACGAAGCCCGGCTCTTGTGCATCGCAAAATCGCGCGATAGGGGCGCGATTGCGTCATAGGTTGGCCTGCCGACGCAGGCCCTAAGAGGGAAGGAGGTTCAAGACCTCCGCTGCCCCCGCAACTGTGACCGGGGAGGTTCGCTTCATTACGCCACTGCGCAAGCGGGAAGGCGAAGCGGAACCAGCGATCCGGGAGCCAGGAGACCTGCCTGTGCGCGTCGTTCGGCCGCGGGCGGGGTGTACCGATGGCAAACGTGGATGGGGCGAATGAGCGCTCCCTCCCGTCATGGACGGCATTCGTCTGTGATAGGAGGTATTGTGCGTAAATTTCTGTTTCTTCTAAGTATATCTGCATTTCCGGTTGCCGTTCAGGCGCAGGAGGCCGAGCACGAGCCGTGCCCGCCCGCCGAGGTCACTCCGCTGACCGAAGTGTGCGTCACCCCGGATGGCGCGCTCTTCGTTCCGCATCCGCGCCGAAGTGCGGATGACCTTGGTGAGCCGGTCCCGGTGAGCGTCGACGACAGCATTGTGTTTGGTGACATGGTGCGGCCCACGATTACCGTGACGGCGAACGGCCTTGCCACCCCGGTCGCCTCGACCGGACAGGCCGTTACCGTGATCGATCGCGAGGAGATCGAGAGTATCCAGGGCGCCGACGCGACCCGCGTGCTGCAGCGCACACCCGGCGTGACTCTCAGCCGCAATGGCGGGGTGGGCGGCTTTACCGGCGTCAACTTGCGCGGCGCGAATTCTGAGCAACTTCTGGTGTTGGTCGATGGTGTTCGCGTCGCCGATCCGGCCTCGCCCGGTGGAGGCTTCGACTTCAGCAACCTGCTCCTCGGCACGGCCTCCAAGTTCGACATCCTGCGCGGGTCAAACAGCACGATCTGGGGATCTGAGGCGATCGGCGGGGTCGTTGACATCTCGACCCGCGGCGAGACTGGCGCGAGCGGAAATATCGAGTACGGATCGCGCGACACGCTGTTCGCCAGCGCGGCGGCCGGCGTGGATGGCCAGGGCTTCTATGCCGGGCTGACCGGCTCCTTCTACCGCACCGACGGCTTCTCGACCGCGGCCAGCGGCACCGAGAAGGACGGCTTCGAGCAGCTGGCGCTGGGCGGGCAGGTCTTCGTTGACGTGACCGACAATCTGGAGGTCTTCGCCCACGCCAACTGGAGCGAGGGCGATCTCGATCTCGACGGCTTCCCGCCGCCGACATTCGCCTTTTCCGACACGCTGGAAACGCAGGAAACGCGCCGCCACTGGGGCGATGTCGGCTTTGCCTATTACGGCGGCGACCTGACCCTGCGCGGCGCGTTCTCGCTCTCGAATACCGAACGCGACAACCGCGACGCGGCGGGCACGACCACCTTTGCCTCCGATGGCGAATCCCAGCGCGTGTCCCTGCGCGGAGAGTACCGGGCGATCGGCCCGGTCACCGTGGCCTTCGGCGCGGAGAAGGAGTGGACCGACTATTCGGCCAGCTTCAGCCCCGATGGCGAGGCGGACATCTTTGGCGCCTATGTCCAGCTGGGCTTCGTGATGGGCCGCTTTGCCGCGCATGTCGGCTCGCGCGTGGACGACCATTCGCTGTTCGGCAGCAACGCGAGCTACGGTGCGGATGTGTCCTACGGCTTTGGCGACGACTGGCGTGTTCGGGCGAGCCTTGGCGAAGGCTTCAAGGCCCCGACGCTGTTCCAGCTCCTGTCCAATTTCGGCAATGCAGCGCTGCAGCCGGAAGAAAGCACCAGCTTCGACCTCGGCGTCGAGAAAGGCACACGCGGCCGGGGCACGCATGTCGCGCTCACCGCTTTCCGCCGCGATAGCGAGGACCTCATCAGCTTCGTGTCCTGCTTTGGTGTAGCCTCAACGATTTGCACCGGTCGCCCCTTCGGCACCTATGACAATGTCGCACAGGCGCGCGCGCAGGGGTTCGAGGCAGAGGCGGGTTTCGACGTTACCGGCACCTTGCGCGTCGCAGGCGTGTTCACCCTGCTCGATGCCGAAGATCGCACCACGGGTCTCGAGCTTGCACGCCGGCCGCAGGTGTCCGGCACATTGTTCGCCGATTGGGAGACGGGGCTCCTGGCGCGTCCGTCGACGACCGGCCTGAAGCTGGGTGCCGATGTGCGCTTTGTCGGCGAAAGCTTCGACAACGCGGCCAACACCGTTCGTCTCGAAGGCTATGAGGTCGTGGACCTGCGTGCCGCATTGCCACTGGGCGAAACGCTTGAAGTCTATGGCCGGATCGAGAACCTGTTTGGCGCCGATTACCAGACAGTGGCGGGCTACAACACCGCCGGGCGCAGCGGGTTCATCGGAGTGAGGGCGCGGATGTGACGCGTTTCCTGCCCGCGCTGTGCCTCCTGCTCGCGTCCTGCGCGGGCAGCGGGCCGGCGCGGGCGCCCGGGGGCGAGGGGCCGACGATCGTCAGCCTCAACCCCTGCACGGACGCGATCC
Organism: Qipengyuania flava; assembly: GCF_019448255.1. Taxonomy (NCBI): domain Bacteria; kingdom Pseudomonadati; phylum Pseudomonadota; class Alphaproteobacteria; order Sphingomonadales; family Erythrobacteraceae; genus Qipengyuania; species Qipengyuania flava. The sequence goes on along the minus strand of NZ_CP080410.1, from coordinate 2,041,858 downwards.
TTGCCGAGGTAGCCGCGCCGGGCCAGCTGCTGGCGATTTCGCACTACAGCAAGGATCCGCGCGCCAGCTCCATGGCACCCGAGGACGCCGCGGGCTTTGCCGCCACCGGAGGAACGGTAGAGGAAATCCTCGCACTCGATCCCGATGTGGTTGTGGCCAGCACTTTCCTTGCGCCCGCGACCCGCGCAGCGCTGGGCGACCTCGGCATCGAGGTCGTCACATTCGGCATGATCGCCGATGTCGAGAGCAGCCTCGCGCAAGTGCGCGAACTCGCGGCGCTCGCGGGCAACGCCGGGGCCGGAGAAGCGCTGGCGGCGCGCATCGAGCGCGCGCTTGCCGCTGCCGAACCGGAAAGCGGCGAAAGGGTGGAGGCGCTGCTGTGGCAGCCCGGCGGCATCGTCGCGGGCGAGCAGGAGTTGGTGAGCGACCTCCTCGCGCGCACCGGTTTTCGCAACGCCGCGCCCGCGCGCGGGTTGTCGCAAGCGGACTTCGTTGCGCTTGAGGATGTGGTGGCCAACCCGCCGAAGGTGCTGCTTGTCGCTGGCGGCGAGCGCAGCCAGCAGCACCCGGCGCTCGATCGCCTGCCCGGCATGCACCGCGCCGCATTCGACACGCAGCTGCTCTATTGCGGCGGACCGACGATCATCCGCGCCGCCGAGCGACTGGCCGCAATCCGGGAGGCGGCGCTGTGAACCGCGCCGCGTGGATCTTCGCGGGGCTGCTCGCGCTGGCCCTGCCGCTCTCGCTGCTGGCGGGCCGCGTCTGGCTCGATCCTTCCGCGACCCCCAATGCGGCGCTTATCCTGTCCGAACTGCGCCTTCCCCGCGCGCTCCTCGCGATCATCGTGGGCGCAGGGCTGGGGGCGAGCGGGGCGGCGATGCAGGGCTACCTGCGCAATCCGTTGGCCGATCCGGGCCTCTTCGGTATTGCCCCCGGCGCAGCGCTGGGCGCAGTCGCCGCGCTGTGGTTCGGCTATGCGGTCTCACCATGGCTGCTCCCGGCTTTCGCGCTTATCGGCGCGGGCGGGGCGATGGCGCTGCTCGCTGCGATTGCCGGGCGAACGGGGGGCATTGCGCTGTTCACTTTGGCCGGCCTGATGGTGGCGAGCCTTGCCGGCGCGCTGACCGCGCTCGCCATCAGCATGGCGCCCAACGCCTTTGCCATGAGCGAGATCGTGCTGTGGCTCAACGGCGCGCTGACCGACCGCAGTTGGCGCGAAGTCACGCTGGCCGCGCCGCTGGTTGCGCTGGGCGTGCTGCTGCTGTGGCGTAGTGGCCGCTCGCTTGATGCGCTGACGCTGGGCGAACTGGTGGCCCGCTCGCTCGGCGTTGATACGCGCAAGCTTCTCTGGCTGCTGATCGCCGGGATCGGCCTGACCGTGGGCGCGAGCGTTGCGGTGGCGGGCATTATCGGCTTCGTTGGTCTGATCGTGCCGCACCTTGTGCGCCCGCTGACCGACCGTCGGCCATCGCAACTGATCGTGCCGAGCGCGCTTGCCGGCGCCTTGCTTGTGCTGCTGGCCGACAGCGCGGTGCGCGTGCTGCCCTTCGTCACCGAACTGCGCCTGGGCATTGCCCTGAGCCTGCTCGGCGCGCCGTTCTTCCTCTGGCTCCTGCTGCGGATGAGGAGGGGGCTGGTATGACCCTTTCGACCGACAGACTGACGGTCGCTGAGCGCCTCTCGGGCGTCTCACTGTCGCTTGAGCCGGGCCGGATCACCGCCATCTGCGGCCCCAACGGGGCGGGCAAGTCGACGCTGCTCGAAGCGCTGGCCGGCCTGCTGCCTCCCGCTTCGGGATCGGTTTTGCTCACGGGCGAGGCGCTGGCCGCGCTGGAGCCGAAAGAGCGTGCAAAGCGTCTCGGCTATCTCCCGCAAGCGCATGAAATTGCCTGGGATGTGCCCGTCCGGAGCCTCGTCGAGCTGGGCCGCATGCCGCATGGCGACCGGCGGGCTGAGCCGGTCGAAGCGGCGCTCGAAGCGCTCGACATTGCGCACCTCGCGGGCCGCCGCGCGCAGTCGCTCTCTGGCGGCGAGACTGCGCGGGTGCTGCTGGCCCGCGTGCTGGCCGGCGAGCCCGAATGGATCCTCGCCGATGAACCGCTCGCCGCGCTCGATATCGGCCACCAGCTTGCACTCCTGCGCCACCTGCGCCGCGCGGCCGAAGCAGGGGCTGGCGTGGTCCTTGTCCTCCACGATCTCGCCCACGCCATGAACCATGCCGACCGCGTCATCGTACTCGAAGAGGGCCGCGTGGCCGCCGACGGCGCATGCGAAGACGCGCTCGACCACCGGGTGATCGAGCGCGTCTGGAAAGTTCCGGTCCGGTGGATCGGCGAGCCGGGCCACCGGGCCCTGATCAGCGGCTGATCAGTCCACCTTGTCGGCGGGCAGAGCGCCGTCGGACACTTCGCTGTCGACCGCTTCCTCACCCGAGGTGAGGCCGCGCGCGGCTAGCATCGGGCCCACATCGGGCGCCCGGCCGGCGAAGTTTTCGAACATGTCGAAATAGTCCATCGTGCCGCCGCGGCTGAGCACGGTGGCGCGGTAGTGATCGCCGTTTTCGCGGGTCATGCCGCCGTTTTCGATGAACCACTTGCGGCTGTCACGGTCCAGCATCTCGGTCCACAGGTAGCTGTAGTAGCCGGCCGAGTAGCCCGAGGGCGAGCTGAAGATGTGGTTGAAGTAAGTGCTGCGGTAGCGCGGCGGGACGAGGCCGATCTCGAGACCGAGCTCTTCCAGCGCCTTGCGTTCGAAGGCGTCGACCTTCTCCGGCATGTCGATCGCAGCCGCTTCTTCGGGCGACAGCGCGCTCCACTTCATATCGAGCAGCGCGGCTTCAACGACTTCACCGAAATCGTAGCCCTGATTGAACTTGGCCGCTTCCTCGATCTTGGCGATCATCTCGTCGGGGATGGTTTCGCCCGTTTCGTAGTGCTTGGCATAGTTCGACAGCACGCTCGGCCAGGTGGCCCACATCTCGTGGACCTGGCTCGGGTATTCGACGAAGTCGCGCGCCGTGGCCGTGCCCGAAAGGCTTTCGAACTTCTGGTCGGCGAAGAAGCCGTGCAGCGCGTGGCCGAATTCGTGGAAGGTGGTGTTCACCCAGTCGAAGCTGACCAGCTGCGTTTCGCCTTCGGGCGCCTTCGGGATGTTGAGGACGTTGTAGATGACCGGCTTGTTGCCCGAGAGGTGGCTCTGCGAGACGAAGTTGCTCATCCACGCACCGCCGCGCTTCGATGCGCGCTGGAACGGGTCGAAGTAGAACAGGCCAAGCTCCGACCCGTCACGGTCAAAGACGGTGTAGGTCCATACATCGGGGTGGTAGACCGGCAGGTCGGTGCGACGCTGGAAGGTGAGGCCGTAGAGCTTCTCGGCCATGAAGAACACGCCGTCCTCGAGCACCTTGTCGAGCACGAAATATTCCATCACCGCGTCTTCATCGAGATCGTAGCGCTCGGCCTTGATCTTGTTGGCGTAGCGGTACCAGTCCCACGGCTTGACCTCGTAATCGCCGCCATCGGCAGCAATCGCTTCGTTCAGCATTTCAGCCTCGCGGCGCTGCGTTGCAGCGAGGGCCGGGACCATCTGTTCCATGAAGTCGAGCGCGGTCTTGGGCTTTTCGGCCATGCGGTTCCACATGGCGTAGGTCGCCCAATCGGGCTTGCCGAACAGCGCGGCCTTTTCGGCGCGCAGCGTGGCGATCTGCGCGATCAGCATGCGCGTGTCGACATCCATCTGGCCATCGGCACGGTGGTAGCTGGCCTTGAACAGCTTTTCGCGAGCCGCGCGGTTTTCCATGGTCGGAAGGAGCGGCTGCTGGGTGGTGTTCTGCAGCGCGATGGCGAACTTGCCCGGCTGGCCGTTTTCGGCTGCGAGGTCTGCGGCCGACTGGATGTCGGCGTCCGACAGGCCGGCAAGGTCGTCGCGGCTGTCGAAGAAAACCGGGTTGTCGCTCATTGCCGAACGGGCGGCCTGGCCGAATTCGGTGGTCAGCGTGGACAGCTTGGAGTTGATCTCCTTCACCTGCTCGCGCTCGGCATCGGTCAGCAGCGCGCCGGCCTGGACCATGCCGTCATAGGTGTTTTCGAGCAGCGTCAGGTCTTCGCCTTCAAGGCCGAGCGTCTCGCGGGCGTCGTAGACCGCCTTGACGCGCGCGAAGAGCACCGGGTCGAGGGTGATGGCATCGCCGTGCGCGGTCAGCTTAGGGCTGATTTCAGTGTTGATGGCATCGAGCGTGTCGGTCGTGTTCGAACCGGTCAGCGCGAAGAACACGCGCGCCACGCGGGTCAGCATGTCGCCGGAAGTTTCCAGCGCGACGATGGTGTTTTCGAAGGTGGGCGCTTCGGGATTGTTCTTGATCGCCTCGATCTCGCCCATGTGGATCGCCATGCTCGTCTCGAAGGCGGGCAGGTAGGCGTCTTCCGAAATCTTGTCGAACGCCGGCGCGTGGAACGGCAGCGTGCTGTCGTTGGCGAAATAGGCAGCGGCCCAGGAGGCCGACTGCTCGGAAGAGCTGTCTTGCGCCATGGCGGGTGTTCCCGTTGCTGCGGCGATGGAAAGGGCGGCTACGGCAGTGGTAGCCAGAATGCGGGCCTTCATGGTGTTCCCCTCAAAGGATGGACGCGCCGGGCGGACGCCGGGCGCGGGTAATGCGACAATGCAAAACCCGATAGAGGGCGATCAAGCACGCGCGCAAGCGCGCGCACGTCGCCGGTCGGCGGTTTTGCTACATTGGTCGAACGCGCGGGCCTTGCCGCCGGTTCCTGCGGGTTTGCGGGCTCACCGCGTGATAAATGCGCCCTGGCGCATGACAGCCGCGATTGCGCGGGTTGCGGTGATATCCTCCAGCGGATTGGCGGTCAGCAGGACCATGTCCGCCTGCGCTCCTTCGGCAAGGTATCCGGCGTCCGCTACCCCGACGAGGCGGGCCGCGTTCAGGGTTGCCGAGGCGAGCGCGTCCTGCTCGCTGAGGCCTAGCGCAACATGCAGTTCGAGCACCTTGTGCAGCGCCCGGCCAAAGCCTTGGCAATCGGTCGGTGCATCGCTCCCGGCAACCAGCGTCACGCCGGCGCCGGCGAGTCGCGCGTAATGATCGCGTAGGGCGGCCATCATGCGCGCTTCCAGTTCGGGAGCGACACTCTCCTGCGCCTCCAGCGTGTTGCGGCAGCCGCCGCGCGCGGCAGGCGAGAGTGCGGCGAGGGCCTCTTCGTCCATCACCAGTCGCAGCGGCAAGTCGAGCTGCGGCGTGATGGTCACGAAGGTTCCGCGCTCTCCCAGCTCGGCGAACAGAGCATCGCACTGGGCGCGGTCATGCCCGTCGTAGAGTTCGAGAAACCGCGTATAGCGGCCCGTATAGCCTTCGCGCATCCACGCGCCGAGCACAGAGCCGAAGGCGCCATTGCCCGCTTCTGTGCAATCCTTGATGAGGTTCACATAGGTGTGCTCGATGTCGGTGAGCCCGCCGCGTACAGCCTCGCGCGTGGTGACGGTGAAGGGGATGTGCCCTGCCAGCGCAAGGCCGCGCGCGTCGGCGGCGGTCTTCACGGCGGCAAGCGTTTCCGGGTTGAGTCCGCCGTAGACCTTGAGGAAATCGACACCTGCGCCCGAAAGCCTTGCGACCGCCGGTTCTGCGTCTTCGGGGCCTTCGAGATTAAGCTCGACGTCCTTGCTCCACTGGTGACGCGGACCTTCGAGTAGTGGGCCGGAAAGCGCGACGCGCGGGGTGGGCCGTTCGCCCTCGATCGCGCGCACAACAGGCACGAGGTCGAGCCGCATGCCGGTATCGCGCACGGAAGTGACGCCCCAAGCGAGATAAGCGTCGAGGCGGCGGGTCAGTGTATCGCGGGCTTCGGGGCCTTCGAGATGGACGGACGCTTCTTCGCCATCGCGGTTGGGGCCATCGCGCGAGGCGATGTGCGTGTGGCCATCCCAGAGGCCCGGGATAGCGAACAGGTCCGTGCCGTCGTAGACCGTGTCGCCCTCAAGGGGGCGGGCCCGGTCGTGCGGGACCACCGCCGTGATGCGACCGTCCTCGATGACGATGTCGTGTCCGGGAAGGGCACCCTCACTGCTGATCGGGATCACGGTCGTGTTGGCGATGACCGTGCGCGCGTGGGAAGCAGTAGCCTGCATGGGCAGTGCGAGGAGGGCGAAGGCGGCGGCGAGCCGGTGGACGGGGTTCTTCATGGCCGGGAGGTATGAGTGCGCGACACCAGCTAGCGGCGCGATTTTCCGCGGAATGCGACCGCGCGTCGGTGAACGGTCGCGCCTGTCGGTGAACGGTCGCTAGAGCGTGCGGGTGCGGATTGCTTTCGATCCGGTGCGCGAGGCGGTGACCGTATCGCCATTGGCCATGTGCAGGGCCAGCCGGCCGCTGCCAGCCGGTTCCATCCGTTCCACCTTGTCGAGATTGACGAGCAGCGAGCGGTGGACCCGCATGAACCGATCCCCCAGGGTCTCCTCCAGCTCGGAAAGTGAAGTGCGAAGCAAGCGCGAACCACCCAACGCATGCATCTCGGCATAGTCGCCTGCGCCGGAGAAATAGAACACCCGCTGCGGATCGAGGGGGACGGTCTCGTCACCGTCCTTCACGAATTGCCGGGCGGGGCTGGCTTCGGCCGAGGTCACCTCCCGTGCGCGCAGCGTTGGCAGGGCCAGCTCCCAATGCGCGAGCACGGCGAAGACGGCATAATAGGCAAAGCCTTGCTTGAGCTGCCAGGCGGCCGCTGCACCGGTGAAGGGGCTGACCGAGAAGGTGACGGCGTTGTCCCCTCCCAGCACGCCGAGCGCTACCATGAGAAGCCAGAACCATAGCAGCGCGAACACGAAGGCGCCGCCGCCATGCAGAGCGAGCAGCGCGAGAGGGGAAAGCCGCGTGCCAAGCAGTCGGACCAGCCAGCGCACGCCCAATCCGAGCAGCGCCAACGTCAGCACATTGGCCAGCGTCGCGGTCAGCGCCGTTGCAAGGGGCGAGGACTGGACGATGGCGAAAAGCACGAAATAGAGCGCGGCAGCGACAGCAAGCAGGCCCAGGGCGATGCGAAAGGGCAGGCTGCGGGCGGTCATGGGGCGAGTTTGGCCAATCCGTCTTGAAGGTCAAGCGCTTCGGATCAGGCGAGTGCGTAGCGCACCACGGGTTCGTATAGTGAGCCTTCGGGTCGCAGCGTGCTTTCATAGAGCAGGTAGGCTTCGACCGGGAATGGCGGGAGCCTGAAAGACGCGGTGCGCGCTAGGAACGGCGCAATCGGTCCCACCGAACGGTTCAGCCGTGCGAGCGTGATGTGCGGGTGGTACTTGCGGTGCTCCGGCTCGAGGCCGAACGTTACACAGGCGCGCTCGATGCGGCGCTGAAGGGCGACGAGTTCCTTGTTCGGCTCGATCCCGACCCACAGCGTGTGCGCGTGCCCTTTCTTCTCGAACACGCCGGTGCCCGCGACGGTCAGCTCGAAAGGATCGGTGTCGGTGAGACGCAGGCGCTCGGCCAGCTCGTCGCCCTGGTGAGTGTCGACCTCGCCAATGTAGCGCAGGGTAAGGTGGAGCTGGTCGTCGTCTTGCCAGCGCGCATGGTCGACACCCTCCATCAGGTCGAGCAGAGCGTCGCGGATAGTTTCTGGCGGACGGATGCCGACGAACAGACGATGGGTCATGCAGTCAGGTTCACCTGTTACGCGGTCTCGCGGCGCACCCGGTTCCGGCCGCCTTGCTTCGCTCCATACAAGGCGTTGTCGGCCCGCTGGAGAGCATCGCCGATTCCTTCCCCGCGGTTCATATGCGTGAGACCGATCGAGGCGGTGGCGAGGCCATCCGATAGACCAAGGCCGGCCGCTGCGTCGGCAATCCTGCCCTTCAAGGCGGCGGCCGTCCGGTCGGCGGCAGCATCGTTGTCCATCCCAAGGAACACAGCGAATTCCTCACCGCCGAGCCGGGCCGCGAAGTGGGCTTCACCAGGAAGGTCCCGGAGGACCTCCCGAAATACATCGGCTACTCTGATGAGAACCTTGTCTCCCATATCGTGGCCGTACCGGTCGTTGACCTGCTTGAAGTTGTCGAGATCGACGATCATCACATGATGGCGATCACCCGGGGCGCCTTCATAGAGCCTGTCCTCGAACAGGGCCCGGCGGTTGTAGAGCCCGGTCAGAGGATCGCGTACGGCGAGGAACTCGGCGTTTGCGAGCGCTTCCTCAAGGTCTTCGGTCAGCAACTGGTTCTCGATCAGCAAGTCGGCCGCTTCACGCCGCTGACGCGCGGCGCCGATGGCGAATACCCCGATCGCACCCATGACGAATGTGAGACCGATACCCAACCAGAGCGCCATTTCCAGCGTGGTAAAAAAGAGAGCGGAAAGGAATGTCCCGAGAAAGCCGAGGGCGAAGGGCACTGAAATGCGCTTGATCGCCGCGGTGCTCGTGATCACCAGGGCGACCGAAATGAACACCCCGGCAGTCACGATGTAGGATGCGGGATGGAGCGCGGGTTCAAGGAATACCGGTATCACCAGCGATGCCCAGCTCGCCCCGGCAAACGCCGCGATGGCAACAGCGAGCCGCAGGGGCACAAGCACGCTTGCGTTCTCCGCAAGCCTGCGCCGGATCGTCTCGTAGAGCATTGCAGTGCCGAAAAGCGCAATGAAGCGCAGCAGCATGGGCAGGTAGAAGTCGGCAGCGTTCGGCAGCCATTGTGCAAAGCCAACGATCAGCAACGTGCCGAGGATGTTCGCGATCAGCGTCCTGCGCTCGATCTCCGCAGTCGATCGGACCAGGACGAGCAGGCGCTCGCGGTCTCTTTCATCCTGCGAATGTGGAGTTCGTGCGACCGTCAGCGGTATTTCCCCTTTGGCCGCGTTTCGCTGAAATTCCGCCGAAACGCAAGGGTATCGGCGGGTTTGGGCCCTATGCGTTCGCGCTCAGGTCGCGTGGGTCTTCATACATGGCGTCCATGAAGATCTGCGCTCGGCGTTCGCTGCGGTACTGCAGGCCGCGCGCGACACGTCCGGCGGCGTGGGTGTAGTCCAGTTCGCTCGCAATCGCCTCGTAGTCGCCAGCATCGATGGCAGCGTTGAGGCGCGGGCTTTCGGAAGGCGACACGTTGCCGATCCCGACGTTGAAAACGAGGTCGACCAGCGCGTCGAATTCGTGCTGGTAGAGGGGCAGGTCGCCCACCAGTTGCCGTACGCCCTCTTCGGCTTCTACCAGGTCGGCGTCGAGGAACTGCAATACCCGTTCTTCGCTAATGCGATCACCAACGCGTAAATTGTCGCCCGGCTCGACCAGATGGCCCACGCCCACGGTGGGATAGCCAGCCACGTCGCGGTAGACGGAAAAGCGCACGCCCTCCTCCTCTAGGAGCGCCTGTTTGAAATCGTCGCTGGCGCGCAAGAGCGCGGCCGGCTGACGGATTTCCTCGCCCGGGTTGACGGTGGCCGCTGCGACCGAGCCTGGCATCGTGGCCGAGCGCGGCTTGGGCGGACCGGTAAAGGCGGCAACGCCCAGGGCGCCGGCGCCCAGCATCAAAGTGGCGCGCTTGCGCGTGGACATCCGGGGACGCACGCCGAAAGCCTTGGCCGCGGCGCGGCGCGCGCGGCGCAGTTCGCGGCGATGCTGACGTTCGCGCCTGAGGCGCTGGACGAAATTCTTCGGAGTCTTCCCTTTTTCCGGCCGCAAGGACGTATGCGACCAGTTGATGTCGTCAAGAGGGCGGTCAAGCTCCTTAAGGAGCGCTTCCAGCTTAGCGTTGCTTTGCGGCAGGCGGCCGGGTTCTTGTTTTGTCGGGGTGTCCGATTCCATGAGGAAGGCACCTTTCTGCTGTGTGTTCTCATGCTGCGCGCCGCGGTCTGCCGGGCAGATCCCTGCGGGGGCGTTGGTCTTGCTATGAGAACGGTTGGCAGCGTGCTTTTGGTCCGCGCTTCGTCGTGGTCGAGCCACGCCCGGGCCGGACCCGTCCCCGGCGTTCAGGCCGCGCGGCGGACCTTGTTGCGACCGGTGTTCTTGGCCTCGTAGCAGGCGATGTCGGCGCGCATGAGCGCATCGTCGAGGCTTTCGCCAAAGCGCCAGGCCGAGAGGCCGATCGAGGCGGAAATCGCAATGCCCGGATGGTCGGTAAACTGGTCTTCCAGCGCGGAAATCTGCATCCGCAAGCGCTCTGCCTGGTCGAGCGCCGCTGTGTCATCCAATCCGCGCAGGATAACCAGGAACTCCTCTCCGCCGAGCCGGAAGGCAGGATGCTCGTCGGGATCGCCAAGCGATGCGCTCCAGTCGCGTATCGCATCGGCAGCGGCGATGAGGACATGGTCGCCGACGCCGTGACCGAATGTGTCGTTGATTGCCTTGAACCGATCAAGATCGATGGTCAGCAGGTGCCGCGCCCTCGCGCTGCGTTCCTTGCGGGTTTCCTCGAAGAGCATGCGGCGGTTGAACAGCCCGGTCAGCGGATCGCGCCAGCTCAGGAACTCGGCGTGCGCCAGCGCATCCGCAAGGTCTTCCGACAGTTCGCGGTTCTCGACCAGGATGCGGGCCGAGGAGCGCATGTGTTGGCCGGTGTTGGCGCTGTAGATGCGGACGCCGGTTACGCCCAGCGTGATGACGGCGATCAGCATCGGGTCAATATCGGCAGGGTGCAAGAGGATCAGCGCGCTGGCCGTTCCCCAGAAGGCAAAGAGCATGGCGTCGCGCGAAGCGGGCAGCGCAGCCAGCGTGACCGAAATCAGGGTGATCGCGACGATAATGACGATTTGTATGAGGGCTACCGCGACAGGCGGCGCCGCCTGCGGCTGCGGCCAGAGCATCAGCGCCAGGGTCACGCCGGTCAGCAGCATGGCGCCAAACAGGATCCAGCGTGATCGGCGCAGCGGATCGCGCGCGCGGACCTTCTTCTCGAGCCGCGACGCGGCGGTGCGGGTGAACAGGAAGGATACGACTCGCAGGGCCAGAAGAACCACCATGAGCCCCGGGTTGGGCAGCATAGCAACGCCAATGGCCAGCAGGCTGAGGGCGACCAGGCTTGCGGTAAGCGAGCGCCGCTCGCGTTCGAGCATGGCGATGACCGCTTCGCGCTCGATCTCGTAGTCGTCGACCGGAACGCGCGACGTCACGCCGGCGAGCTCGCCGTCAAATGGACGTTCGTTCGACACCGATGGCGACCCTAAGACTCTCTCTCCGATTGAAAAATCGGCGCTACATCGAAAGTGTAAACGAATCGCCCACTTTTGTTTACGGGTTCGTAGAGCCTTCTCGAACGGTGCGGCGTTGCAATAGCTGCGCCCGACCCCACATTTGCGGAACGTCGAGGCGCGCGGCGCGCTCCTTTCATACCGCCCCTTGACCCATGCGAACAATTCGGGAACACGCTAGCCACATGGCTCTTACCAAGATATCCGTCCGCGGCGCGCGGGAGCACAACCTCAAGGGGGTCGATATCGACCTTCCGCGCGATAGCCTGATCGTGATCACGGGTCTTTCCGGCTCGGGTAAGTCGAGCCTCGCGTTCGACACGATCTATGCCGAAGGGCAGCGGCGTTATGTCGAGAGCCTGTCGGCCTATGCGCGCCAGTTCCTCGAAATGATGCAGAAGCCCGATGTCGAGCACATCGACGGGCTCTCTCCCGCGATCTCGATCGAGCAGAAGACGACGAGCCGCAACCCGCGCTCGACGGTGGCGACGGTGACCGAGATTTACGACTACATGCGCCTGTTGTGGGCGAGGGTGGGTGTGCCGTATTCGCCGGCCACCGGCCTGCCGATCGAGGCGCAGACCGTCTCCAACATGGTTGACCGCGTGATGGCGCTGCCCGAGGGCACGCGGCTCTATCTGCTCGCGCCCGTGGTGCGCGGGCGCAAGGGCGAATACCGCAAGGAACTGGCCGAGTGGCAGAAGGCGGGCTTCACCCGCGTGCGCATCGACGGCGAGATGTATCCGATCGAAGAAGCTCCTGCGCTCGACAAGAAGTTCAAGCACGACATCGAGGTAGTGGTCGATCGCCTCGCGGTGAAGGAGGGGCTGGAAACGCGCCTCGCCGACAGTTTCGAGACGGCGCTGAAGTTGGCCGACGGTCTCGCCTATGTCGACCTTGCCGATGGCGTGGTGCCGGGGCGCGAGGATGAAGGCGCAGCGGGCGGCGCGATGAAGGGGGCGGGCATTCCCGCCAACCGCATCGTCTTTTCGGAGAAGTTCTCCTGCCCCGTCTCCGGTTTCACAATCGAGGAAGTCGAACCGCGCCTGTTCTCCTTCAACGCGCCGCAGGGGGCGTGCCCGACCTGTGACGGCATCGGCGAGAAGCAGCTGTTCGACCCGCAGCTGGTCGTGCCGAACGAGGCGCTCAGCCTCAAGAAGGGCGCGGTGGTGCCCTGGGCGAAGAGCAACCCGCCTTCGCCCTATTACATGCAGGTCCTCGCCTCCCTCGCGAAGGAATACGAGTTCAGCCTCGAAACCCCGTGGGAGGAGTTCGACCGCGAGATCCGCGAGATCATCCTCTACGGCACCAAGGGCCGCGCCATCCCGCTCACCTTCAAGGACGGGCGCAAGGAGTACACGGTCAAGAAGCCGTTCGAGGGCGTCATCGGCAACCTCAACCGCCGCATGCTCCAGACCGAAAGCGCGTGGATGCGCGAGGAGCTGTCGAAGTTCCAGACCAGCCAGCCGTGCGAGACCTGCCACGGCAAGCGCCTCAACGAGAAGGCGCTGGCGGTGAAGATCGCGGGCACGGACATCGCCACGCCCACCAAGATGAGCGTCGCCGATGCGAAGGAGTACTTCCTGAAGCTGCCCGAGGCGCTGAACGACACGCAAAGCCAGATCGCCAAGGCCATCCTGAAGGAAATCAACGAGCGGCTGGGCTTCCTCGACAATGTCGGGCTCGATTACCTCAACCTCGACCGGACCAGCGGTACGCTGTCGGGTGGTGAAAGCCAGCGCATCCGCCTCGCCTCGCAGATCGGCTCGGGCCTTTCGGGCGTGCTCTACGTGCTCGACGAGCCCAGCATCGGCCTCCACCAGCGCGACAACGACCGGCTGCTCGAAACATTGAAGCGCCTGCGCGATCTCGGCAACACGGTAATCGTGGTCGAGCACGATGAGGACGCGATCCGCCAGGCGGACCATGTGGTCGATCTCGGCCCGGGCGCGGGCGTGCGCGGGGGCGAGGTGGTGGCGCAGGGCACGCTCAAACAGGTGCTCAAGTCGAAGAAGTCGCTCACCGCGGACTACCTTACCGGCCGGCGCGAGATTTCCGTCCCGCAGACGCGCCGCAAGGGCAACGGGCACGCGCTCACCGTCCACGGCGCGCGGGCGAACAATTTGAACGACGTCACCGCCTCCATCCCGCTCGGTACCTTTACCTGCATCACCGGCGTCTCGGGCTCGGGCAAGTCGTCCTTCACCATCGACACGCTCTACGCCTCCGCCGCGCGCCAGCTGAACGGCGCACGCATCGTGGCGGGCGCGCACGACAAGGTCACCGGCCTCGAATATTGCGACAAGGTGATCGAGATCGACCAGTCGCCCATCGGCCGCACCCCGCGCTCCAACCCGGCGACCTACACCGGCGCCTTCACCCAGATCCGCGACTGGTTCGCCGGCCTCCCCGAAGCGCAGGCGCGCGGCTACAAGCCCGGCCGCTTCAGCTTCAACGTCAAGGGCGGCCGCTGCGAGGCATGCCAGGGCGACGGCCTGATCAAGATCGAGATGCACTTCCTGCCCGACGTCTATGTCACCTGTGAGGAATGCGGCGGCAAGCGCTACAACCGCGAAACGCTGGAGGTGAAGTTCAAGGGCCACTCCATCGCCGACGTGCTCGACATGACGATCGAGGATGCGGAGGATTTCTTCAAGGCCGTCCCCCCGATCCGCGACAAGATGCACATGCTGAACGAGGTGGGGCTGGGCTACGTCAAGGTCGGCCAGCAGGCGACCACGCTGTCAGGCGGCGAGGCGCAGCGCGTGAAGCTGGCCAAGGAACTGTCGAAGCGCAGCACCGGCCAGACGCTCTACATCCTCGACGAGCCCACCACGGGCCTCCATTTCGAGGATGTGAGGAAGCTCCTCGAAGTGCTCCACCGGCTGGTGGACCAGGGCAATTCGGTGGTGGTGATCGAGCACAATCTCGACGTCATCAAGACCGCCGACCACATCCTCGACCTCGGCCCCGGCGGCGGCGTGCGGGGCGGCGAGGTCGTTGCGCAGGGTACGCCGGAGGATGTGGCCGAGGTGCCGGAGAGTTATACTGGGCAGTATCTCAAGCCGATGCTGGAACGGCAGCGGGAGGCTGCGGAGTAGACTATCTCAGCAAAAGGAGTGTAGCGGTAGCTGGCATACACTACTTGGAGACAACAATGACACTTGCCCGAACAGCGCCAGTAATTACTGAGTTCGACGAAGAAGACGACGTCAAGGGCATCGTTATTCGCAGCTACACACCTGTGGGTTCCGTCTCTGGCCTCAGCTATGGCATGCTCCAAGTTGAAGCTCGTGAAGCCATCATAACCGATACCAATTCTGCTTCATACTTCGCTCGATTCGAACTCAGCACCGGCGACGATTACCCTCAAACCGCAGCTACTTTAGTCAAACTTAGCGATCTCGACGCGTTGATACCCGCATTGGATAGGTTGGCTACAACCAATATAACCACCGAACGTTTTCAGTTCTCGGAAGTGGAATTCGAGATAAGCGGCTTATCCTTCATCGTGTTTAACAACGAGCGCGGGAGCATGATGTTTGCAGTTGGGTGCAATGGTTTGACGGTCCATTTCAACTCCCTCTCAAAAATCTCAGAGATTTCAAAATACGTCCGAGAGGTCAAAAGGCTTCTTGGTGAAAAGAAGCTCTAAGCGCGCGTCAGAGCGTTTCCCATGGCGGCGGCTCTGTGCAGTGATGTCCTGCACAGGCCCCGCGAATCAAAGTACAAAAAGATCTCTAAATTCCCCGCCAACAATTCTCCGAAAAGGCGTTATATCGCCAGCGTAAAGAAACGAATTTAACGGATCCGCACCTTTTGGTCTTCGTCCAGATATAGCATAGAGCGAATGACCATTTTATATTTTGGAGAGCGGAAGCTGTAGTGACTATTGCGAGGTGATTTTCTAATTATCGGATGGGATCCTTTCTGAAAATCCGCTAAGATCTGTGGAATGTTCAAACTCTTTGTATGTGGAACGGAAAAAGTCCTCCTCACTTCGTTTTCCACATCGGTCAATTTGAACTCTTCTTTAGGCATGTGACCAAGGCAATAAATGGTTTGGTCTTTCCTCCCAACTTTCGTCTCTTGCGAATTCATGTGTCCAATAACGGCATTTCTATCCGCCGAGAGGGTTGCGTTAAGCCACTGTTTTTCCGATTGAATGAGAGTCTTCTCAGTTATTTTTCCGCCTTCCTTGCTGGCATTGATTGCGATCTGAAGGCAGAGTTCTTGAACCTGTTGGGCTATGCCATCGGTTTTGTAACTGATTTCGCGGTACAGTTTGTTCTTATCGATGATGAACGTCGTATCGAGGTGCTTTTCGAACCCTTGGCTCATGATGTAGCGAGACTCTGCCAAGCCAAGGCGGGCTACCTCGGGTATTTCTACGAACCTATTCGCGATCGTAGAGGCGTCCGAGACTTTTGAAAGCATCTCCATAATGTTCGTTGGAGTGCCCACAATTAGAAATTTTATGCCCGTACTAGCAATCACATCCTCATCTGCGGAGATAATAAGCGCAGCAATTTCTTCAACGTAATTATCCTTCGATATAATCTGTTCAAAGTTATCGAGGACGACTACGCCTGGCTTTCCGTGAAGTTTCTTTAAATGTAAGGCTAGCGCCTCGATTGCGCCGATTTGACGTCCCTCGTAAGTGTACTTGTGCTTATAGTTTGCACCAATTCCACCAGGTTTTGCCCCTGCATCGAGTTCTTGTGTTTGAGAGGTTTGTTCCTCATAGCCAAGTTCGCCGAGTTTCGATGAAATGACAGCATTCAATGATTTTTCAGTAATCAATTTGGCGAGATTTATTACCGTGCATGGGGTGCTGAGTTCTTCAAAAACCTTTTTATAAAGCCAAGTTTTACCATTTCCGCTTTCGCCATGTACGATGATGTATTTGTGACCTAGCATCGCGTCCTTAAGCGCTGTTTCCAGTTCATCTCGTCTTGCGTAAGTTCTTTGATTTAGTTCGTGCGCCCTTGGGGTGAATACGTCACGCGGTGTAAGCCTTTTTCCGAACATTTGTTCA
The DNA here is from genome assembly GCF_019448255.1 of Qipengyuania flava. Classification (NCBI taxonomy): domain Bacteria; kingdom Pseudomonadati; phylum Pseudomonadota; class Alphaproteobacteria; order Sphingomonadales; family Erythrobacteraceae; genus Qipengyuania; species Qipengyuania flava. Next base: position 2,025,653 of record NZ_CP080410.1, on the reverse strand, counting down.
ATTGCCCTGTAAGTTTGCTGTATCTTAGCCCTTATAGCGAAGTTCTTGTCGATTGGAGTGCTCGACATAGACGTATCCAGGATGGATGGTCTTTTCCACAGATATGGTCCTGCGGAGTTAGGGCGCGTCAATCACTGTCCTACTCCCACGCACGCGTATAACTAACCCGGTTCACTCGAACCCATGAGGTGAACCATGAACGCTCTCGTCACCATCGAATCCGCCCCCACCACCGGACCTCACGGCGAGGGGCACACCATTTTCGGCCCCAAGGCGCCGGCCGAGTTCCTCCAGAACCTCCAGCTGTTCGGCAATGTCCGGCTCGCCTGCCGTGCCACGCGCATCTCGGCGCAGACGGCCGATCACCTTTGGTGAGCTTCGCTTCCGCCAGCGGCGGGCCTCTCCGGCGCTTGCGCAGGCGTGGGATGCGGCGCTGCTCGCGGCGCGGGCGCATGCCGAGGCGAGGCTCGCCGACCGGGCGTTGGGCGGGGTGGAGGAGGCGGTGTTCTATCACGGGGAGGAGGTCGCGCGGCGCAGGCGCAATGGGTTCCCATTGAAGTCATACTTCGATGGGGCCCCTGACAGCCGCCTGCTGCTCGCGCACCTGGCGCGGCTCGTTCGAGTCGGTTGTGTTGGCGGTAAGGGAGCGCGCCACGCTCGGAAGCTCGCTCGCCAAGGAGAAGCGGCGCGATAACAGGGGCTTGGCGCGTCGCCTTAACCCCGTCCTCACCACGATTTGGCGTTTTCGGCGGGCAGGCGTAGGCTCCGGCTCGGGGTCGCAAGTCCTGCCGGAGATGGAACACCGCCCGGCGTAAAACTTGCGAGAGGAACTCACACCATGAAAACCATCAGCGCAGCCGCCGTCGCGGCTCTCGTGATCGCATCCACCGTTCCGGCCGTGCCCGTCGCGGCCAAGTCCGACAACGCGGCCACGGTCCTGAAGGGCGACAATTGCACGACCGGCTTTGCCGGCTTTCTGCTCGTCAGCGACTATCGCTACACCGAGACCAAGAACGGCAATGCCAGCCTCACCTGCAACGGCGTGGCCGATGGCGATCCGGACATCCAGCGCCCGATCGAATTCCGCGGCTACAACTGCTTCGCCTTCGGCAAGGTAACCACCCGCTCGCGCGTGAAGCTGATGCCGAGCGGCCAGTTCACGGTCAGCTGCCACTTCGCCAAGGACTGAGCGAGGGTAGCAACTCGGCATGAGAGGGGCTCGCTACGGCGGGCCCCTTTTTCGTGCAGCCGGCTTCACTTGGCGGGGTTGAGCCGTTGTCGGGCGCCTAGACCGGGATCCAGGGCGACACGGCGGCGATGACCGCGAAATGGGCGAGGACGAGGACGAGCAGGGCGAGCGCTAAGCGCGCGTGGCTCACGAAGGGGAGGGCAATCAGCGCCAGCGAGCCGACCGTGTCCGCCCCGTCGGCGAGGCGGAACATCCAGGCCGGGTCCTGCGTCTCGGTCTCGATCGAGTAGGTCGCACGGGCCAGCTGGCCGAGCAGGGCGATGGCGATCACGCCGAACCACACGAAGCGGCGGTGGGCCATGTAGAAGGCGTCGAAATCGGGCCAGGCCTCGGGCTCCTCGGGCCAGATCGCGGCGCTGATGAGGTAGTACCAGCCGATGAGGGCAAGCAGCGCGAGGATCGAGAGGAAGTTGAGCGGCACGTTCCCGCGCACTTCGTAAAGGTAGAGCCAGAAGGTTGCCTGGTGGCACAGCAGGACCAGCGCGGAGAGCGGGACGAGCCAGCCGATGCGCACCGGCTCGAGACCGGGTTCACGGCCGTGGCGGATGCGGCTTTGGAGCTTGTAGGCGCGGGCGAAGCCCTGCAGCACCTCGGCCATGGCCAGGCCCAGGATGAGCAGGAAAAGCTCGAAGGTTATGCTGAATTCGCTCACGTCCCGGCCCCCTGTGATGCGCCAAGGCTAGCGCGGGGGCGCTGGTGGCGAAAGGGGGGCGGCTCAGCCCTCGACGAGGGCGAGCTCGACCGTGCCGTGGCCCCGCTGGACCAGGCCGATCTGGGTCGCGGCGGCGCGGCTGAGGTCGATGGTGCGGCCCGGGGTGAAGGGCCCGCGATCGTTGATGCGCACGGTGACCGAACGCCCGTTGCGAGGATTGGTGACCTCGACAAGCGTGCCGAAAGGCAGTGTTTTGTGGGCCGCAGTCATGGCGTGCATGTCGAACCGCTCGCCACTGGCGGTGCGGCGGCCGTGGAAGCGGCGGCCGTAGTAGGACGCTACGCCCGAGCCGATGGAGCGAGCGGCGGGTGGCTGCTCGATCGGCGGCTCGAACGTGTCGAGATCGACCGCGATGCCGGCGGGTTCGGGCGCGGGCGGCAGCGCTTCGAAGCGTGCAAAGCTGGTTTCGAAATCGATCTCGGGGCCGATGGCATGCGAATGCTCTTCGGGCAGCGCTGCCGAGGCAGGCAGGGTCAGGGCCGCCAGGAAAAGCAGGCTGTGAAACGCGCGTTTGGCCATGATGCGGACCTCCCGTTCAGCTCCCGCGTCTATACGGGAGGAAGAATGGGAAGTCCCTAATGTGGACAAAAACTGCCCCGTTCCCGCCACAGTTCGTCGCGGTTTCACCGCGAAAACGCGCTGTCCGGGCCAATTTGCGGGGGCGGGGGTGTTCCAAAGCAAATGGGGCCGGCATCGCTGCCGACCCCACTCTCACCGATGCGTGGTCTTGCCCGAAGGCAGGAACTTGGCATCCGATGCTTTTCCCTTTCGCTGCGTCCGAAGACACCGCGTCCGGGTCTGTCACCGGCGCTCGCACCGGCATCCGGCTCCGCCCTCCACCTGATCCGGTCAAGTGCGCCAGGTCGTGAAACCCTCGCTTCTGTCCCAGACCAACCTTCAACAGGCGGCTCCGCGATCGTGCCTTCCGTTAGTGGCCGGTTGCCTCAAGCGGTTGCATCGCTGTCCGGTCCGAAGACCTTCCTTCGACGCCTCCTTCGGCATCCGAGCCGGGTTGGCTCGATCCATGAATGAAGACCTAAGCGTTCCCGTCATCGACCTCCTTGCGCTTGGCCGAAGCCTCCCGCATCTCGGTCTCAAGAAACACATGGACAGCTTCTTCCATGTCTTTCCGGTCTGGAATTTCTCCTAGATTTCAGGCCGTTAAGCCGTCGATCCGGTGGAAGTCCTTCGCCGTTCCGATGACTTGAAGCTGCCCCTGATCGGACGATTCGGCAAGCTGGCAAGGCCGCAGTTATCCACTTTCCGCAGAATCGCTTGTGGAGTGCGGTGGATAACTCAACCGCTCGTCGCAAATTTGTAACGATCGTCACGCCGGCGACGCAATATTGCGCCGCACAACCGTGTTGCAGCGCAACTAACGGTCGCGCTTGGCGAGCAGGCGCAGGCGCAGCGCGTTCAGCTTGATAAAGCCTTCCGCGTCCTTCTGGTCGTAAGCCCCGGCGTCATCTTCGAAGGTCACATGCGCTTCGGAGTAGAGCGAGGCGTCCGACTTGCGGCCAACGACCATCGCGTTGCCCTTGTAGAGCTTGAGCCGGACGGTCCCGGCCACTTTTTCCTGGCTGAGGTCGATTGCAGCCTGCAGCATCTCGCGCTCGGGGCTGAACCACAGGCCGTTGTACACCAGTTCGGCGTAGCGCGGCATGAGCTCGTCTTTGAGGTGTGCCGCGCCGCGATCAAGCGTGATCTGCTCGATGCCGCGGTGGGCGCGCGCATAGATCTCGCCGCCGGGCGTCTCGTACATGCCACGGCTCTTCATGCCGACGAAACGGTTCTCGACCAGGTCGAGCCGGCCGATGCCGTGCTTGCGGCCGAGATCGTTGAGCGCGGTCAGCAGCGTAGCCGGGCTCATCGCTTCGCCATTGAGCGCGACGCCGTCACCCTTCTCGAAATCGATCGTGATGTATTCGGGCGTGTCGGGCGCGTCTTCCGGATGGTCCGTGCGCGAATAGACGTAGTCCGGCGTCTCTTCCCACGGGTCCTCGAGCACCTTGCCCTCGGACGAGGTGTGGAGGAGGTTCGCATCGGTCGAGAAGGGGCTCTCGCCGCGCTTGTCCTTTGGCACCGCGATCTGGTGCGCCTCGGCCCAGGCGATCAGCGCGGTGCGGCTGGTGAGGTCCCATTCGCGCCAGGGGGCGATGACCTTGATGTCCGGATCGAGCGCGTAGGCCGACAGCTCAAAACGCACCTGGTCGTTGCCCTTGCCGGTCGCGCCATGGGCGATGGCGTCGGCGCCGGTTTCGTGCGCGATTTCGACGAGGCGCTTGGAGATCAGCGGGCGCGCGATGCTGGTGCCGAGCAAATAGTCGCCTTCATAACGGGCGTTGGCGCGCATCATCGGGAACACGAAATCGCGCACGAATTCCTCGCGCAAATCTTCGATGAAGATGTGCTTGTCGGGAATGCCCATGGCGCGGGCCTTCTCGCGCGCCGGTTCGATTTCCTCGCCCTGTCCGAGATCGGCGGTGAAAGTCACCACCTCGAGCCCTCGCTCGACTTCCAGCCATTTCGCAATGACGGAAGTATCGAGACCGCCGGAATAGGCGAGGACGACGCGTTTGATATCGGACATTGGGAGCACCTTGCTGTTACGGGCGCGCCGCTAGCAGGGGAGGGGGTTGGCTTGCAATCGATTCACGCTTGGCGTGAGCGAAGTTTCGCTCGCGCCGGGATGGCTTCGCAGCTGTTAGCGGAGCTGGCTGTCCTTACTCCCGCGCCGGTTGATGCCGGCGCTGCGGACGGCAGAATCCTGGCCGGACTGGCATTCGACGCAGCGCTTCACCCCTGGGAGCGCCGCGCGGCGTTTCTCGGGAATTTCCTCGCCGCACTCCACGCACCAGGTCTCGCTTTCGCCCATGGGAAGGCGGGCGCGAGCCGCGCTGACCGCGTCGGACACGGTGTCGTCGATCTGATCCTGAACCGCGCCATCGCGCGCCCATCCACCGGCCATTTCCAACCTTCCTTTCATCCCGGAATATGGGGTGAAACGCCCGATTTTCAATCCGATCGGACAGAGGTCGGCGCGGCCCTACTCCGCGGCTTCCTTCAGCGCCGGGTCGAGATGCCAGGTCGGAACGTTGCCCTCGTCCGCCGCGCGCAGGCGGGCGCTTTCGGCCTCCATGTATTCGCGCGTCATGGGGATTGCCTCGCGGTCCTTCACATACTGGATTTGCCAGTTGACCATGTTCCCGTGGCGGAAGCTCTGCTCCGCGCCGGCGAGGTAGTAGAGCCACATGCGATAGAAGCGCTCGTCATAAAGCTCGACGATCTTCTCGCGGTGGAGGACGGTGCGCTTGTACCATTCCTCCAGCGTGTGGCTGTAGTGGAAGCGCATGGCTTCGACGTCCATCACCTGCCAGCCGAACTTCTCGCTCTGCGTCACAAGCTCGGACAGGGCGGGAATGTAGCCGCCCGGGAAAATGTACTTGCGGGTCCAGGCGTCGGTCATCCCCGGGCCCTTTGCGCGGCCGCAGCAGTGGCTGATCATCACGCCCTTGGGCGTCAGCAGCCGCGCGGTGTGTTCGTAGAACTGGGGGTAGTGCGGAGTGCCGACATGTTCGAGCAGGCCGACCGAACTGATGCGGTCGAAAGACCCTTGCACGTCCCGGTAATCCATCAGCTCGAAAGTCACCTTGTCGGCGACCCCTGCTTCCTCGGCGCGTTCCTTGCAGAAGGCGATCTGGTCGGGGGCGAGGGCGACACCCATCACTTCGACATCGTAATGGCGCGCAAGGTAGAGCGCGAAACCACCCCAGCCGCAGCCGATATCGAGGATGCGCTGCCCGGGCTGGATAAACATCTTGGCGGCAAGATGCGCCTTCTTGTCGAGCTGCGCCTTCTCGAGCGAGGTGTTGTCCGGATCCTCGCGGTAATAGGCCATGGTGTACTGGCGATCCTCGTCGAGGAAGCGTTCGTACAGCTCGCGAGTGAGGTTGTAGGTGTGCTCGGCGTTCTTGCGCGCCTTGGTCCTCAGGTTCACGCTGTCGGCCTTCGCCAGAAGCTTCTGGGCTGCCTTGCGCAGCGGACCCTTGGCTTTCAGCGATGCACCGGCCTCGCGCTTGGCGTTCATGGTCACGAATAGGATGAGGTCGCGGATGTCGTGCGGCTCGTCGACTTCCAGCCAGCCCCACATATAGGCCTCGCCCGCACCGACCTGCGGATAGCGTGCGATATGCTTGGCGGCCTTCTTGTTCGTCAGGCGGATATGCAGGGGCGCCTGCCCGTCCTCCGGCGCGCCGTATTCATAGGCCTTCCCGTCGTAGTCGGTGACCTTCATATGGCCGCGCTTGATTGCGGTTTTCAGAAATTTGTCGAGCAGCCACATCGGCGCTTCTCTCCCCTGGATTTCCCCTGATGTGCAGAGTGTGGCACACTGCAGCGCAAGTCAAATGGTGGGAGGCAACGCGTTGTGGCCGAAGCGAAAACCCAGGTGACCGATGTCGATCCGGCGGATTTCCTTGCGGCGGTCGAACCGGAGCGCAAGCGCGAGGAGGCCAAGGTGCTCGACGCGCTCTTTCGCAAGGTGACCGGGGAAATGCCGCGGATGTGGGGGCCGAGCATCATCGGCTACGGATCCTATCGCACCACCTATGCAAGCGGGCGCGACGTTCACTGGATGCGGACCGGCTTCAGTCCGCGCAAGGCCAAGCATTCGCTCTACCTGATGGGCGGCTATTGCGACCCGGAAACGGGCGAGAAACACGCCGCCATGCTGGAACGCCTCGGCAAGCATTCGCGCGGCAAGAGCTGCGTCTACGTCAACAAGCTGGCGGACATCGACCTCGAAGTGCTCGAAGAGATGCTCCGCAACGACTGGGACGAAATGAACCGGCGCTATCCGGAATGATCAGATGCCGGCGTACCACTGGTATCCGGCCCGATCCTCCCAATAGCCGCCCTGGCCCCCGGCGATGTCCTCAAGGCTCGCCACGGCCTCGATCGCGGTCAGGTACTTCGCTTGCTTGTAGCCGAGCTGGCGCTCGATCCGCATGCGCAGCGGCGCGCCATTGCGCACGGGCAGGGGCTCGCCGTTGAGGCTGTGGGCGATGATCGTCTGCGGATGGAAGGCATCGATCAGGTCGACACTTTCGTAATAGTCCTGGCCGTTGAGATTGTCGGCGCAGCGGAAGACGATGAACTTAGCATCCTCGCGCAGGCCCGCCGCTTCGAGCAGGAGCGAGAGCTGCGGGCCGGTCCATTCGCCGATCGCGCTCCATCCTTCCACGCAGTCGTGGCGCGTGATCTGGGTGCGCTGTGGCAAGGCCTTCAGGTTGTCGAGTGTCAGGCTGAGCGGCGTTTCGACGAGTCCGCCGACTTCAAGACGCCAGTTGGCGAAGCCTTCCTCGACATGGCGCGGGTAGTCGCCGTTCTGCGGGTCAGTCGATCCGTTGCCGCGGAAGAAGGGCGAGATTGCGCTGCGCGGATACTCCGGGGCAAGCGCCTCGCGATTTGTCAGCAGGCGGTGCGCGCTCTTGTGCCAGCCTTCGGCCGCACCGAGCAGCGATTTGCCGGCATCGGTTTCGGCAATGCGGTTGCATCCGGCGACGAAGGCCGCGCCTGCGGCGACCAGGAAATTCCGGCGTTTCATGGCTGCTTTCCTCCCGTGATCATGTCGCGGATCTGGTGGATGGGCCCTGCCAGAATAACGAGCGCCAGGTGCACCACGAAGAAGCCGGCGATCAGGAACGCGAAGATGAAATGCAGGCTGCGCGCCGATTGCCTGCCGCCGAGGATCTCGACCAGCCAGCTGAAGGTCGGCTCCATCCCGGGACTGATGGCGATGCCGGTGAAAACCATCATCGGGAGGAAGACGCCAAGGACAAGGCCATAGGCGAGCTTCTGCAGGAAATTGTACTTGCTGCCTTCGTGCTCGAAATTGAGCTTGAGGTGCTGGACGATGTCGTTCCAGATTGCGGCGGGGCGCCATTCGGAACCGCTGGTCGCGATGTCGCGCTTGAAGTGGCGGTTGGCGAGCATGGCGACCCACATGAAAAGGAGGCCGAGCGCGAAGGGCCAGGCCATCAGGATGTGCCAGTCGCGCGCTACGGCGAGGCTGTAGTAGCCGGGAATCGTCATCCAATCGGGAAAGCGCGGCACTTCCAGCCACGCCTGCGCCCGAGAGAAACCCCAATCGCCCCAGTACAGGAGGCGGTGCGCGTTGGAGATGGTCAGCCCCGACATGAACAGAACGACGACGCAGACTAGGTTGATCCAGTGCCAGAGACGCGTGGTCAGGGCGTGACGTTTCATGCGGTTTCCCCCTCTCGCGCAAGGTAGATCACGTCGCGCGGCTGATCCAGCAGGTGCTGGCCGCTGTCGACGAAGAGCGTCTGTCCGCTCGCAAGGTGCCCCTGCGCGAGGAACAGCGCGGCCTCGGCGATCTCATCGGGCCCGGTCTTGCGGCCGAGGAGGTTGAGGCGGTGTGACACCTCGGTCTCTTCCTCGCTCTGGTCGTGGCTTGCGAGGATCGCTCCCGGGGCGAGGGCGTAGACGCGGTCGTCCGCCTTCGCGGCTCCCATTGCCAGCATCTCCACCGTCGAGGCCAGCGCGTGCTTGCTCATCGTGTAGCTGAAGAAGTCCGGATTGGGATTGGCGAGCTTCTGGTCCGTGAAATGGATCACGCGCCGCCCGCCGACGGCCTTTGCCTTGGCGAGATAGGTTTGCGCCATGCGCGTAGGAGTACGGGCGTTGATCTGCATTGCCCGTTTGTTCGTAACGGGATCGAGTCCGGTTACATCGTCCGGGTCGAATATGGCGGCGCAGTTGATCAAGGCCTGCCAGTTGCCGAGCCGCGATGCGAGCGTTTCGACCATCGCGATCGCGGCGTCTTCGTCCGCCAGGTCGCATTGGTAAAGCTCGGCCGAGGGCAGTTCGGCGGCAAGGCGCTCGGCTGCATCGGACGAGGTACGGTAATGGATGACAACATGCCAGCCGGCTTCGGCGAACCGGCGGGTGATGGCTGCCCCGAGGCGTTTGGCACCGCCTGTCACGAGCACGGCTGGGAGATCGGCGGTCATGGACCGCGACCATAACGCGCGCGCCGCCAATGGAAAGGCGCGCCGTCACCTGAGGGGAGGGTGACGACGCGCCTGGTATCCGACTTCGAGGGTCGGGAAGGGATTAGCGGCAGCTCAGGCTGCCACGGTCGATCTCGCGGCCGACAATCGCGCCCACTGCTCCGCCGAGGATGGCGCCAAGCGTCTTGTCGCCGCGACCGGCCAGCTCATGGCCTGCCAGCGCGCCGACTCCCGCGCCGATCACGAGGCCGGTCGTGCCGTTGTCGCGGCGGCAGTAGTAGCGTCCGTCATTTCCGCGCCACATGCGGTCAGCACGGGTGATCCGGCGCGGGTTCACATAATAGCCGCGGCTGTCATAGACCGCGCGGTCCTTGGCTCGCTTGCCGTGGGCAGGGGCCCAGCTTGGCGGATCGGCTGCGGCCGGGGCAGAGGTGCCAATGCCGGTGATCGCAAGCGTTCCGGCGGCGATGGCGAGGCTGAGTTTCTTCATTGTATTTGCCTTGTTTTCGGAAGTGTCTGGCTCAACAACGGCGAGCTTTGGCTGCAGGTCCACAACCTCAGATGAACACGCAGCGTTAATCCGTATTTCGCGCCGAGCCGACCCGGCTGAGGCGATGAACCGTTACCGGTCGAGCGCCTGCTGTGCCCGTTCGCGCAGGTAAGCCGACAGGGGCTCGAGCTGTGCGATGGCCTCCAACTCGTCGCGAGTCGGTTTGTGCGCGGGGTCGTAGAGCTTGGCAAACAGGCGGGCGACGCTCCACTCGGAAGCACCGGCCTCTACTCGTTCCAGCGTATCGCCGGCCTCGGCCTCGCCTTCTTCGAGCACGCGGTAGTACCAGCCGCAGATGTGCTCCTTGACGATACGCGCCACCATGCCCTTGCGATCAAAACGGTGCTCGATCTTCCAGCAGGGCTGGCGCGGCTGGCTGACTGCCAGCAGTGCGCCGCCCAGACGAAAGCGATCTCCGATGAAGACCTGCGTTTCGGCCAATCCGCCGGCGTTGATATTCTCCCCGAAGGCCGATGGGCGGGCGAGCAGTTCATGGCCACCCAGCCAGTCATTCCAGCCCGCGTAGTGATCGTGCGAATAGTGGTGCACGGCCAAGTCGGGACCGCCATGGTGCTTGGTATCGGCCACCATGTCGCCTTCGAGACCGAAGCTGCGGATCATGACCGGTCCCTCGACCGGATGCTTGTCGATCGCGCTGAGTTCAACGCCGTTGAACGGCTTGGGCAGGCCAACGGACAGGGCGGTCACACGGATGGTCAAGGCTGGTCCTTTCGGCAGGTGAGGGCGAGCCAGTCGCGCTGGACGCCGTCGGCGCCCTTGCCGGCATAGCGCTCCGTCTCGACCACGGTGAAGCCCGCAGTGCGATAGGCGCGCTCCAGCCAGGCCTCGTCCGGCAGGTTGGTCAGGCGGCCGAGCGGATCGCGCCCTTCGCCCGTGCCGAGCTTGTAGTTCGCAAAGTGCCAGCCACCCGGGCGCAGCGCTGTCAGGAGGCTGTCCAGAATGCCCGGCAGGTCCGCGCGTGCGGCGTGCAACAGGCAGGCGTGGGCCCAGATCGCGTCGTAGGCCTCGACCGCTTCGATCTCGTCAAAACGCATCACACGCGCTCCCACATCGAAGCGCTCGTTCGCCTTGCGCACCATCGCCGGCGTGCCATCGGTGGCATCGAGGTCGAAGCCGCGTTCGAGGATGCGGGCTGAATCGCGTCCCCCGCCGCAGCCGATCTCGAGGACGCGCGCGCCCGGTTCCAGCCGGTCGAGGAAGGCATCGAGATGGCGACTGGGCGCTTGCCCGAAGCTCAGCGTGTAGCGCGGCGCGTTTGCCTCGTAATAGGCAATCGTCGCCAGATCGGCGCTCACGCTTCGGCGGCTGCGGCTTCTGCCGCTTCCCGGTCGCGTTGGGCGCGGCTTTTCTTTTCAGCTGCCGTCTTCAGCTGGCCGCAGGCCGCATCGATGTCTCGCCCACGCGGGGTGCGCACGGGGGCGGAAATGCCGCCTTCGAACACGATGTCGGAGAAGCGCTTCACACGTTCCGGCGTCGAGGTGTCATAGGCAGCGCCGGGCCAGGGGTTGAACGGGATGAGGTTCACCTTGGCGGGCAGCTTGTAGTGCTTGAGCAGGCGGACCAGCTCGCGCGCGTGCTCGTCGGTATCGTTCTTGTCCTTGAGCATGACATACTCAAAGGTGATGCGGCGCGCGTTGCTGGCGCCGGGATAGGCGGCGCAGGCTTCGAGCAGTTCCTCGATGCCGTATTTCTTGTTGAGCGGGACGATTTCGTCGCGGATTTCCTTGGTCACCGCGTGGAGCGAGACGGCCAAGTTCACGCCGATTTCCTCGCCGCAGCGGTCCATCATCGGAACGACGCCGCTGGTCGAGAGCGTGATGCGGCGCTTCGACAGGGCAAGGCCGTCGCCGTCCATGACCAGCTTCAGCGCGCCCTTGACGTTGTCGAAATTGTAGAGCGGCTCGCCCATGCCCATCATGACGATGTTGGTGAGGAGGCGCCCGTCCGAGGTGTAGTGGCCCTCATCCTCGGCATCGTCGAGGCCGGCCATCGAACCCTTGGGCCATTCGCCCAGCGCATCGCGCGCGAGCATGACCTGGCCGACAATTTCGCCCGGCGTCAGGTTACGCACCAGCTTCATCGTGCCGGTGTGGCAGAAACGGCAATTCAATGTGCAGCCGACCTGCGAAGAGACGCACAGAGTGCCGCGGTCGGCATCGGGGATGAAGACCATCTCGAACTCGTGCCCGTCGGCAGTCTTCAGCAGCCACTTGCGCGTGCCGTCGGTCGAATGCTGGGCTTCGACCACTTCGGGTCGGCCGATCACGAAGCGTTCGGCGAGCCAAGGGCGCATCGTCTTGGCGATGTCGGTCATCGCTTCGAAATCGGTGACGCCGCGGTGGTAGAGCCAGTGGAACACCTGCTTCGAGCGCAGCTTGGCCTGTTTCGCGTCGAGGCCCGCCTCGGCGAACAGTTCGCGAATGCGCTCTTTCGGCAGGCCGATCAGATCGATGCGGCCGTCTTCGCGCGGCGTGATGTCACGCGCCACGGGGACCGGGTCCACCTGCCCGGGGATGCTCATGAGGTTCGTATCGGCCATGGGAGCGGCGCATATAGTGCCGCTGCGTGCGTTTGGCTAGCGCCGAGAACAGGCGAGCGTGGCAGCGTCCATCGCAGTTGCAGCGCCGGCCAGCGAATAGGTGTTGGAGAAGCGCCGCCCGCGGCTGTCGGTGGCGCGGATCGTCATGCGGCTGGCCGAACGCATGGCGGCCACGATGGCGGCGTCCATGGTGCGGTCTTCCGCCCAGGCGTCGCCGCCGCCACCGGTGAGGCGAAAGCTCCGACTGCCGATCGCCAAAGTGATGGTGCCGCGCTGCGAAAGCTGGCGTGAAAGGCGGAAGTGGACCTGCCCGCGCAGGTTCTGGCGCGGCCAGGTGCCGATCGTCGCAAAGGGCTCGAAATCGCGCTGCAACCGGCTGGGGGCGGGCATGGCGATGGCGTAGCAGCGCGGAACGGACGGATCGCGAAACGCGCCCCAGTCGGAAAACACGCCGAGGCTGTCCTTGGCCGCGAGCGGTGCGGCGAGCAGAAGGGCGAGGAGGGCGGCAAGCCTAGTCATAGTCTATGCCCGTGATCTCCCACTCCTTGAGCCCGCCGGGAAGCCTTACGCTGCGCAAATCCCCGATTGATGCACCTTTCAATGCACGGGCGAGGGGGGAGGACCAACCGATCCGGCCTGCGCTTGCGTCCTGCTCGTCGTCGCCGACCAGCGTCACGACCTTCTCGTTGTCGTCCTCGTCGGCCAGCGTCACCCGGGCGCCGAAAAAGGCGCGGGACTTGTCCGGCTGTTCGGACGGCTCGATCACGCGCGCCGCCTTCATCCGGCGCGAGAGATGCGCGAGCTCGCGGTCGATCTCGCGCATGCGCTTGCGGCCGTAGAGATAGTCGCCGTTCTCGCTGCGATCGCCATTGCCCGCCGCCCAGCTGACGATCTCCACGATCTCCGGCCGCTCGGTGCCGAGCAAATGGTCGTAGCGCGCCTTCATCGCGGCGTAGCCGGCGGGCGTCACGGGGTTGGTCTTGCCTTGCATCAGGCCGGCGGCCCTAGCGCATGTCAGCGGCGAAGGTAATTGCGGATATCGCGTTCGTAGCTGGCGGACTTGTCCGGGTGCATGTTGGCGTAGCTGACCGCGTTCCCGATCACGCGCATGACATAATAGCGCGTCTCGAAATTGGCGGGGATTTGCTCGATCCAGGTGACCCAGTCGACTGCGCCGGTGCGTGGATCGCCGTTGAGGCGCAGCCACTGGCTGACCCGTCCGGGGCCTGCGTTATAAGCAGCGATGGCCAGCGGATAGGCGCCTTCATAGCGGTCCATCAGCCGCGCAAAGTGCGCGTCGCCAAGGCGAATGTTGTAGCTCGGGCTCTCGGTCAGGCTGGCGGACATGTACTGGACGCCGATCTTGCCCGCTTCTTCGCGCGCGGTGCCCGGCATCAGCTGCATCATACCGCGCGCGCCGGCGTGGCTGACGCGGTTGCGGTCGAACTCGCTTTCCTGCCGGGCGATGGCATGAACCATGGTCCAGTTGGCGCCCGAATGGGTCGGAACCGTTGGATAGCCGATGCGCTCGAAACCTTGCAGGCCATGCTCACCGGCAACGAGACCGGCGACGACCGCCATTTCCTCAAGCCCGGTGTCGCGCGCAAGCTGCGCAACGAGCGCCATCTCCTGCGGCGTGTCCGCCTTGTCCGCGATCGCTTCGAAGAAGGCGCGCTCGGTGCGCCAGTCGCGGCGGTTGCGGGCGATGGCCTGCAGCGCGCCGGTCAGCGGGTCGGCGTCGAACGCAGCGCGGTCCGCCTCGCTCGGCTGCGGGACAGAGGCAAAGGCCGGCATCGGGCGGCCGAGTTCGCTCAGCGCCAGCTGTCCGTAATACCAGTCGGGAAACTGGGCAGCCATGTCCCAATAGCGTTCGGCCTCGGCCCGGTTACCGGATTGCGCAGCGGCGCGGCCCGCCCAGTAGAAGCCCTTGGAACGGGTCAGCGGGGTCTTGGCCGCGGTGCCATAGCGATAGAACAGGGGCGCGGCGCGCTCGCCGTCGCCCAGCGACCAGAGCGCCTTGGTGCCGCCCAGCCACATGAGATCGGTGTACTTGTCGCGCAAGCGGAAGCTGCCTTCGGAAATATCGGTGCCGGGCGCGAAGAGATCGTCAACCTTGGATGCGATGGCGACTGCCTGGCTCGCTCCAGCGCCCTTCGCCACGGCAAGGGCTTCGGCAACGAATTCGGTCCCGTCGAAGGCCGGTGCGGCGAAGTCAGCGCGCGAGGCCAGCAGGTTCACCGCCTGGTAGGGCTGGCCCGAAGTGCGGTAATGCCGCGTGAGGTTGTAGACATACCCAGCGTCGGACATCGCGTCCTCGGGCACAGTCACGCCAGAGTTTGCGGGCAGGCTGCCCTGAAGCAAAGCAAGCCGCGCCTGCGCCATGTCGCGATAGGCAGGCGAAACGCGCAAGGCATGGCGCGAGGCGGCTTCGAAATCGCCCTGCCACAGCAGCGCGTCCATGCGGGCATCGTGATCTTCAGGAACGAAGCGGCTGCCGAAGAGGCCCTGCATGTAAAGCTCGGCCGGACCGCTCATCGTGCCGCCGCGCCAGGCCTGGCGGGCGTTGTCGAAGGCTTCGGGACGCTGGAGCGAGGCCAGCGCCAGGGCGTAGCGCGCACGGCCGCTGTTGGTGAGCGGCGGATATTTGTCGAAATAGGCCACCAATGCCTGCGGCGTAGGTGCGTCATTATCCAGAGCCGCTTCCGCGCGGGAGCGCAGCAGCGCTTCCTTGGGGAAATCCGGATAGGTGACGAGGAAGTTTGCGTAAGAGGCGAACGGCAGGTCGTCTTCCCGCGTCAGATATTCCCACTGGCCGACAGCCTGGTCCATCCGGGCCGGTTGCTGGGCGACCATCTGGGTCTGCGCCTGCGCCATTGTGGGGAAGGCCAGCGAAGAACCGACCATAAGTGCAAGCGAGAAAATAGTTTTTGAGCCCATGCTGGACATACTGCCCGGCCCCTCCTTATCAGGCGCTGAATGAATTATGGCGCGGCAGGCCAAAACCTGCCTTGTTTCATACCCCTAACGCAGGACAGCGGTAAATGTTCTCTGGCTCAATTCCGGCTCTGGTGACTCCTTTTCGCGATGGATCGTTCGATGAGACCGCTTTTCGCCGCCTCGTCGACTGGCAGATCGAAAGCGGCAGCAAGGCGCTGGTGCCCTGCGGCACGACGGGCGAGGCCTCGACACTGTCGAACGCGGAACACCACCGCGTCATCGAAGTGTGCATCGAACAGGCGGCCGGCCGGGTCCCGGTAATTGCCGGATGCGGGTCGAACGATACACGCAACGCGCTCTTGCATATGCAGTTTTCGAAGAAGGCCGGCGCGGCTGCGGGCCTGTGCGTTGCGCCCTATTACAACCGTCCGAGCCAGTCGGGCCTGATCGCGCATTTCAGCCACCTTGCGGAAAACAGCGACCTGCCGATCGTGCTCTACAATGTGCCCAGCCGCACGGTGACCGATATCGAGGACGAAACTGTGGTCGAGCTGGTTCGCAAGTATCCCGACCGCATCGTGGCGATCAAGGATGCGAGCGGTGACCTCTCGCGCGTCGCCGATCACCGCATGGGCATCGGCCACGAGTTTTGCCAGCTGTCGGGCAATGACGAGCTGTGGTTGCCGCACTCTGCGGCCGGCGGCGCAGGGTGCATCTCGGTCACGGCCAATGTCGCCCCGGCGCTGTGCGCGGAATTTCATGAGGCCATTGCCGCCAACGATCTGGTCAAGGCGCGCGAGATCAACGACCGCCTCTTCCCGCTGCACTACGCCATGTTCTCCGATGCGAGCCCCGCGCCGGTGAAATACGCCCTCAGCCGCGTCCACGACTGGGTCGAATACGGCGTGCGCCTGCCGCTGTGCGAGGCCAGCGAGGCCAGCCGAAAGGCGGTCGACGAGGCCCTGGTCCACGCCGGACTGCTCTGACTTGGCAGGGGGCGCATGAACGCCTACATGCGCCCACCTTATGGCCCGACCCAAACCCGCCACATTCGACAAGCAGAAAGTCGTCGCCGACAACCGTCGCGCGCGCTTCGATTATCATGTCGAGGACACATTCGAGGCCGGCCTTGCCCTGCAGGGGACCGAGGTGAAGGCGCTGCGGGCGGGCGAGGCGAGCATCAAGGAAAGTTACGCCGAGGTGCGTGACGGGCAGGTCTGGCTCATCAACGCCAACATCCCCGAATATTCGCACGGCAACCGCCTGAACCACGAACCGCGCCGGCCGCGCAAGCTGCTGCTCCATGCCCGCGAAATCGAGAAGCTGTTCGGCGCGGTCGAGCGCAAGGGCATGACGCTGGTGCCGCTGTCGGTCTATTTCAACGCAACCGGTCGGGCCAAGGTCGAACTCGCGCTGGCCAAGGGCAAGCAGGCGCACGACAAGCGCGCGACGATCAAGGATCGCGACTGGAAGCGGGACAAGGCGCGCCTGATGCGCGATCGCGGCTAAACCTTCTGCCCGCTAGCCCATTCATCCCTTACAAAGCTGCCGGGCGGTAACCACATCGATGCTCATGCCGCGTCTGTCGCTTTTCCCTTTCCGCGCCCCCTTGAACTCGCCCATCAGGCAGAGCATGGCGGAGCCGTGGGAATGAACAAGCGCACCTCCAAGACCTGGCTGGCGGACTGGATCCGCATGCGCATGCCTTCGCGTGAGGAAATGGCGCGCAACAAGTACTTGCGCCCGATTGCCCACCGCTTCCTGACGCCCGAGCTGTGGCGCTTTACCCGCCGCAGCGTGCCGCGCGGCGTGGCGCTCGGCATTTTTGCCGGCTTCATTATCCCGGTCGGCCAGATTTTCCTTGCCGCCTTCATGGCCCTGCCGGCGCGCGCCAATGTGCCGCTGTCGGCGCTGGTGACCTTCATCACCAACCCGTTCACTTTCCCCTTCTGGGCCGTGGTCGCCAACCGGCTCGGTGCGTTCATCCTGAAGATCGACCTCGCCACAACAGGCGGTGCGGCGCAGGAAGAGATCAACAGCGGGCGCTGGGCCTGGCTTGTCGAGATGTTCGAAGGCGTCGGCGTGACGGTGCTGGTGACGATCTTCGGCTTCACAGTCCTGGCCGTAGTGGGCGCGGCGATCGGCTACCTCTTCGCCGGCGTCGTGTGGCGCTTCGTCGTTGCGCGCAAACGCCAGCGCCGGCTGCGCGCGATGGAGCGGCGGCTGGACGAACGCCTGACCAAGGACGCCGAGGCGTGATGGTCGACGACACCAACGAGGTGACGCGCCTTCCTCCCATTCCGTTGATGGTGGCCGTTGCGGCTGCCAGCGTGATTTCGGTAGGGCTGGTCTGGCTGGTGGGCGAACAATCGGTCGTTGCCTTTGCCTATGGCGGCGCGCTGGTGGCGGTGCTGCTGATGCTGCTGCTTGGCGCCCGGCTGCGTTCGCCGCCCGCGCAAGCCGAAGCGGTCGCACCCGACTGGTCGGTGACCACCGCCGCGATCGAGAACCGCCGCCGCGCAATTGCGATCATCGACCGGGCGAACCGGCTCGTGTGCGCCAATTCGAGCTATGAGGGCTGGTTCCAAAGCGAAGCCGCGCCCTTCGACCTGCCGTTCGACGACGAATCGCGTCAGGCGATGATCGAGGCCGCGCGCGAAGCCTGGCGCGACGGATCGGCCAAGATCGATACGCTCTACCTCAACGCGACCAAGGCTGCCTACAGGCTCTCGATCCAGCGCACGGGCCGGGGCGAGGCCTATCTCGTGTGGAGTTTTGCCGAAATCCGCGAAGAGCGCAGCTACGACGGCCTGTCCGAACGCCTTGAAGGCCGCTTTGGCGAAGTCATGTCGCGGGCGGGGCTGGAGCTTGCACTGGTCGCACCCGACGGCATCGTGCAGACCACGACGCCCGGACTTGTGGAGCGCGCTACCGGCAGCCGGGAGACGGGGCTGAACGGTCTGGAATTCGTCCAGCTGCTGCGCTCCGACGATCGCGACCGCATCTTCTTTGCGCGCGAAGGCCAGCAGGGCTCGCCGCAAACGCTGGTCCACGTGCCGCTCGATACGGCCGGGGGCGGGCGGATGAGCGATGCGGACGAGGCGCCTTCACTCATGCTGCTGGTGGACAGCACGGTTGGTATTGGCGGCGGCTGGGAAGGCAGCGGGAAAGCCGCGATCCCCCAGCTCGAAGCGCTGTTGTCGGCCTTGCCCTTGGGGCTGGCACTGACTGACCGCGACGGCCGCTTCCTGTTCGCCAACAAGGCTTTCCTGCGCGCAGTGGAGCGCGAAAACCTTGGCCTACCGCAATTCCCTTCGGACCTCGTGGTGCGCGAAGACAAGGCCGCCATGGCTGATACGGTGCGCCGCTTTGCCAAGGGCGCGACGGCCAGCGGCGACATGGCGGTGCGCCTTGCCAACGACAAGGAAGAGCCGGTCTCGATCGGCCTAGCCGGGATTCGGGGGCTGGGCGAGGCAGCGGTCCTGCTCTCGATCAGCGACAGCACCGAGGAAAAGCGCCTGCGCCGCCAGGTTGCGCAGGCCACCAAGATGCAGGCGGTCGGCCAGCTGGCGGGCGGCGTGGCGCACGACTTCAACAACGTGCTGACCGCGATCATCGGCTACTGCGACCTCATGCTGCTGCGCCACACGCCGGGCGACAGCGACTATGACGACATCCAGCAGATCAAGGCGAACTCGAACCGCGCCGCATCGCTGACGCGCCAGCTGCTCGCCTTCAGCCGCCAGCAGACGCTACGGCCGGTCGTGCTCCAGCTGCCCGACGTGGTGAGCGAGGTCAGCCAGCTGCTGAAGCGCCTGATGGGCGAGAAGATCGAGTTCCTCGTGCGGCATGACCGGGAACTTGGTTCTGTGCGGGCCGACCCGCAGCAGCTCGAACAGGTCATCATCAACCTTGCCGTCAACGCGCGCGACGCGATGCAGGCGAATGCGATGCGCGCCGGAAAGCAGGACTGGAAGGGCCGCCTCACGCTCGCCACACGCCGCGTTTCGGCCCGCGATGTGCGCAAGATGGGCATCGATATCATGCCCGCCGACGATTACACGGTGCTGATCGTGCAGGACACCGGCGGCGGTATCCCGGAAGAGCATCTCAACAAGATCTTCGAACCCTTCTTCACCACCAAGGAGCAGGGGAAGGGCACCGGCCTCGGCCTCTCGACCGTCTACGGTATCGTCAAGCAGTCGAACGGCTTCATCTTCGCCGACAACGTGCAAGGCCCCGACGGCACGCCCATGGGCGCGCGTTTCACCGTCTACCTTCCGGTGCACAAGGGCGAGTTGCCCGCCGCCATGCGCAGCGAGGAGACGGAAGAGCCCAAGGCCACCGAATGGTCGGCCGGCGGCAAGCTGCTGCTGGTTGAGGACGAGGACATGGTCCGTGCCGTGGCCGAACGCGCCCTCGTGCGCGCGGGCTACACCGTCACCACGGCGTCAGACGGCGAAGAAGGCCTTGCCGCCATTGCCAATGGCAACACCGAGTTTGACCTCATCGTGTCGGACGTGGTCATGCCTGCGATGGACGGCCCGGCCATGGCGCGCGCAATCCGCCGGGTGAAGCCCGATATCCCGATCCTGTTCATGTCGGGCTATGCCGAGGAACAGCTGCGCAACGATATCGATATCGAGAACATGCACTTCATTCCCAAGCCCTTCAGCGTGCAGCAAATCAACGCCAAGGTCGCCGAAGTGCTGAGCGAACAGCGCGGCTGAAGCGCGGAATTCCGCGGTTTCCTCCGTTCTGGAACAAAACAGGAAAATAATTTCCGTTCCCCCCTTGTTCCAAGAGAACAAAATGGATACACCAATTGCCAGTTGAAGAGTCGATAGCGGCTCTGGCCAAGCGCAGGAGGTGATGTCATGGCGGCAAGTCTGAAGCTCGTAGAGGACAAGAAAGTGGACGCAGACCGTCAGAAGGCATTGGACGCCGCGCTCGCGCAGATCGATCGCGCGTTCGGCAAGGGTTCGGCAATGAAGCTGGGCCAGAAGGAAACCATGCAGGTGGAGGCGATCTCCACCGGTTCGCTGGGCCTCGATATCGCGCTCGGCGTCGGCGGCCTGCCCAAGGGCCGCGTGATCGAAGTCTACGGTCCGGAAAGCTCGGGCAAGACTACGCTGGCGCTGCATGTGCTGGCCGAAGCGCAGAAGGCCGGTGGTACGGTCGCCTTCGTTGACGCGGAACACGCGCTCGATCCGGTTTACGCAAAGAAGCTCGGCGTCGATATCGACGAGCTGATCGTGTCGCAGCCCGACACCGGCGAACAGGCGCTCGAAATCACCGACACGCTGGTCCGCTCGAACGCGATCGACGTGCTCGTCGTCGACTCGGTCGCCGCGCTGGTGCCGCGCGCCGAAATCGAAGGCGAGATGGGTGACAGCCACGTCGGCCTCCAGGCCCGCTTGATGAGCCAGTCGCTGCGCAAGCTCACCGGTTCGATCAACCGTTCGAAGTGCATGGTGATCTTCATCAACCAGCTGCGCATGAAGATCGGTGTGATGTACGGTAACCCCGAAACCACCACCGGCGGCAATGCCCTGAAGTTCTACGCCTCGGTCCGCCTCGACATTCGCCGTACCGGCCAGATCAAGGACCGCGACGAAGTCATCGGCAACACCACCCGCGTCAAGGTGGTCAAGAACAAGGTGGCCCCGCCGTTCAAGCAGGTCGAGTTCGACATCATGTACGGCCAGGGCATTTCGAAGATCGGTGAAATCCTCGACCTCGGCGTGAAGGCCGGCGTGGTCGAAAAGTCGGGCAGCTGGTTCAGCTATGACAGCGTCCGCATCGGCCAAGGCCGAGAAAACGCGAAGAAGTTCCTCGCCGAGAACGAAGAGATGTGTGCCAAGTTGGAAGCCGCCATCCGCGGCCGCACCGACGAGGTCGCCGAAGAGATGATGACCGGCCCGGACGCGGACGAGGACTGATATCTCTTCAAGCGGGAGCGCGCCCGACCCTACTCCCCCAGGGCTCGCGCCTCAGCCGGACTGTCCCCCGGCGCTCCCGAAGAAACGGAAAGCCGGTGCGCGCCGCTTTAGGGCCGCACCGGCTTTTCCGTTTGTATGGCAGGCGCTTGGCAGGATTGTGGCGAGGGCTGGCGAAGCGCAGCCCGCTTGCCTAGGGTCGCCTGCGAATCGTCCCGGCCATTCGCTTCGGGACAGGGGAGAGCCGAATGACCATCACCGTCCACCATCTCAACAATAGCCGCTCGCAGCGCATTCTTTGGCTGCTGGAAGAACTCGGCGCCGAGTACGAGATCGCGCACTATCAGCGCGACGCGGAAACCAACCTTGCTCCGCCCGAACTCAAGAACGCCCATCCGCTCGGCAAGTCACCGGTGATCGAGGACGATGGCCTGATGGTGTCCGAAAGCGGTGCGATCATCGAATATCTGTGCGAACGCCATGGCGGCGAAGCCTGGCTACCGGAAGCGGGCAGCGAAGAGCGCGTTCGCCATCTTGAGTGGATGCAGTTCGGCGAAAGCAGCTTCTTCGTTCCGGTCATGCTCAAGATCTACGCCGACCGCCTTGGCGAAGCCGCCGCCCCGCTGATGCCCCGCGTCGAGGAGCAATTTGCCGCCCATGTGCAGTTTTCCGAGGACAATATCTCGGATGACCTCCATTTCGTCGGGTCGGACTGGTCGGCGGCGGACGTCATGATGAGCTTCCCGGCCGAAATCGCGGTCATGCAGGGTTACGCCGAGAAAGCGCCCAAGCTGGCCGCCTTCGTTGCGGCCATCCACGCCCGTCCGGCCTGGCAGCGCGCGCGCGAGCGCGGCGGTCCCTACTTCATCTGGTGAGCGGCGGACGGGGCAGGCTTGCAATCGCGCGGGCCTGCCCACAGAAGGCGAGCCGGATTGCGCGCCTGCGATCCGGCAAAGAGATACGGACTATTCGATGAAGATCGCCGTTTTCGGCCTTGGCTATGTCGGCCTTTCCAACGCCATCATGCTCTCGCAGCACAACACCGTGGTGGGCTGCGATATTTCCGCCGATCGCGTGGCCATGCTGCAGGAACGGCGCTCGCCGATCCAGGACGACCTTGTCGAGGAATACCTCCTGCGCGATACGCTCGACCTCAGATTCACGACCGATAGCGCCGCAGCGATCGACGGGGCCGAGTTCGCGATTGCGGCCGTTCCGACCAATTACGATGTCGAGACGAACTTCTTCGACACTTCGGCTGTGGATGCCGTGATCGAGCAGGTCCTTGCCGCGAACGACACCACGGTCGTGGTCATCAAGTCGACCGTGCCCGTGGGCTATGTGACCCAGGCGCGCGAGCGCTTCGCGACCGACCGGATCATCTTCAGCCCCGAATTCCTGCGCGAAGGCAAGGCGCTTTACGACAACCTTCACCCTTCGCGCATCATCGTGGGCGAACGGTCCGAGCGGGCGCAACGCTTCGCCGACCTGCTGCTGGAGCCCGCGCTCGAGGAGGACGTTCCGGTTCTGCTGACCGATGCGGATGAGGCCGAGGCGATCAAACTCTTCGCCAACACCTACCTCGCAATGCGTGTCGCCTTCTTCAACGAGCTCGACAGTTACGCGCTCTCACACGGGATCGACACGCGCCAGATCATCGAAGGCGTCGGTCTCGATCCGCGCATCGGCAGCCACTACAACAACCCCTCCTTCGGCTATGGCGGCTATTGCCTGCCCAAGGACACCAAGCAGCTGCTGGCGAACTATTCCGAAGTCCCGCAGAACCTGATCCGCGCGATCGTGGACGCGAACCGGACCCGCAAGGATTACCTTGCCGATCGGATCATCGCGAAGGAGCCGAAGACGGTCGGCATCTTCCGCCTGGTGATGAAGGCGGGATCGGATAATTTCCGCCAGTCCTCCATCCAGGGCATCATGAAGCGGGTGAAGGCCAAAGGTATCGAGGTCATCGTCTACGAGCCGGTGATGGAAGAAAACAGCTTCTTCGGCAGCCGGGTCGAACGCGACCTCGAGGCGTTCAAGGCCGAGGCCGACGTCATCGTCGCCAACCGCCTCGATCCGGATATCGCAGATGTGCGCGAAAAGGTCTTCACCCGCGACCTGTTCGGCGCCGACTGATGGCGCAGGCGCGGACCGCACTGGTCACCGGGGCCGCCGGGTTCATCGGCTACTTCCTGTGCCAGCGCCTGCTGGCCGAGGGCTTCCGGGTAATCGGCGTGGATTCGCTGTCGGACTATTACGATCCCGAGCTGAAGCGCCGGCGCCAGGCGGGGCTGCTGCAGAGCCCTGGCTTTACGGCCGTGAACGAGGCGATCGAAACGCCCGAACTGCTCGCCGGCCTGTTTGCCGAACACACGCCGGATGTCGTGGTCCATCTCGCCGCGCAGGCGGGCGTGCGCTATTCGATCGACAATCCGCGCAGCTATCTGGAAAGCAATCTCGTCGGCACGTTCGAACTGCTCGAGGCCGCCCGCGCGCATCCGCCGCAGCACATGCTGCTGGCCTCGACCTCTTCCGCCTACGGCGCGAACACCGAGATGCCGTACCGCGAGACCATGAAGGCCGACCACCAGATGTCCTTCTACGCGGCGACCAAGAAGGCGACCGAGGCGATGGCGCATTCCTACGCGCACCTCTTCGGGCTGCCGGTGACGATGTTCCGCTTCTTCACGGTCTATGGCCCGTGGGGGCGGCCGGACATGGCGCTGTTCAAGTTCACCCGCGCCATGCTCGCAGGCGAGCCGATCGACGTTTACAACCACGGCAAGATGATGCGGGACTTCACCTATGTGGACGATCTCGTCGAAGCCATCCGCCGCCTGATCGATACGCCGCCCGTGCGGCCGGAAACGCCGGAGGATATCGCGCCGGGCGACAGCCTCTCCCCGGTTGCACCCTGGCGTATCGTCAACATCGGCAACTCCCAGCCCGAGCAGCTGGGCGAGATGATCGCGGCAATCGAAGAGGCGCTAGGGATCGAGGCGCAGCGCAACCTCATGCCGATGCAGCCGGGCGACGTGCCGGCAACATGGGCCGATGCCGAACTGCTGAAGTCGCTCACAGGCTATGTGCCGCAAACCGGCATTCGGGACGGTGTGAAGCGCTTCGTGGACTGGTACCGCGATTACTACGATGTGTGAGGCAGGATGACCGATCAATCCGAATGGGTCGGGCGTGTGGGTCATGTCTGGGCAGCGGAATGGCAGCGCACCGACCGCAGCTTCGGTCCGCTGACCGATCGCCTTCTCGAAGTCGCTACGGCATCCCAGTTCGCGCAGGCGCTCGACATCGGGTGCGGCGCGGGTGAGCTCTCCCTGCGCCTTGCCGAGGGACATCCATCCTCCCGCGTCATAGGCGTCGATGTAAGCGAGGAGCTGCTGGACGCCGCACGCTTTCGCGCTTCGGACCATGCCAATCTTCGCTTCGAACACGGGGACGCGACGGAATGGGCTGCCGTAGAGGGCGAGCGGGCCGATCTCATTGTATCGCGCCACGGTGTCATGTTCTTCGGCGATCCTGTCGCTGCCTTCACGCATATCGCGAGCGAGGCCTCTCCTGCAGCGCGGCTCGTCTTCTCCTGCTTTCGCGAACCGTCCGAAAACGCATGGGTTCGCGAGCTGATGTCGGCGCTCCCGAAAAGCGACGGCCCGCCGCCCGATCGCGATGCTCCCGGCCCCTTCGCTTTCGGCCGCCGCGACAAGGTCGAGCGGATCCTATCGGAAGCGGGATGGCGCGACATCGGGTTCGAGGCGATCGACTATGGCATGGTAGCGGGCGAGGGGCCGGACGCGGTGGAGGACGCGCTGTCCTATTTCCTCCGCATCGGACCCGCCGCGCGCGCCGTAGCGGCGCTCGAAGGGGATGATCGGGAAGCCGCGCTCGACCGCTTGCGTAGGGTAATCGAGCGCCATCACGAGCACGGACGGGTATCGCTGCCCGCCGCCTGCTGGATCGTCACTGCCCGCGCACCCGGCTGATCGCCATTCCTGCACAGTCTGACGGGTCATTCGCGCTTGTAGCACCGAGTGCGATTGCCTAACTGCGCAGGCATGACTTCGACCAACGATATTCGCCGCAGCTTCCTCGACTATTTCGCGCGCAACGAGCACGCCGAAGTCGCCAGCGCGCCGCTCGTTCCCTTCAGCGATCCCACGCTGATGTTCGTCAACGCGGGCATGGTGCCGTTCAAGAACGCCTTCACTGGGCTCGAGACCCCGCCCGCGCCGCGCGCCACCAGCGCGCAGAAATGCGTGCGCGCAGGCGGCAAGCACAACGATCTCGACAACGTCGGCTACACCGCGCGCCACCACACTTTCTTCGAGATGCTCGGCAATTTCTCGTTCGGCGACTATTTCAAGGAGCAGGCGATCGAGCACGCGTGGACGCTGCTCACGAAGGAATGGGGTCTCGACAAGGACCGCCTTCTGGTCACCGTCTACCACACGGACGACGAGGCCTTCGATCTTTGGAAGAAGCTGACCGGCTTTGCCGATGACCGCATCATCCGCATCCCGACTAAGGACAATTTCTGGGCCATGGGCTCGGACGGGCCTTGCGGGCCGTGCTCGGAAATCTTCTACGACCATGGCGATCACATCTGGGGCGGCCCTCCAGGATCGCCGGAAGAGGACGGCGACCGCTTCGTCGAGATCTGGAACCTCGTTTTCATGCAGTTCACGCAGGAAGCGGACGAGATCGTCGGCGATCTGCCCAAGCCGAGCATCGATACCGGCATGGGGATCGAGCGCGTGGCCGCCGTCATGCAGGGAGTCCACGACAATTACGATACCGACACCTTCAAGAACCTGATCGCGGCAAGTGAAAGCCTGACGGGCGTGAAGGCCGAAGGCGACCGGACCGCCAGCCACCGCGTGATCGCCGATCACCTGCGCTCGACCAGTTTCCTGATGGCCGACGGGGTTCTGCCGTCGAACGAGGGCCGCGGTTACGTGCTTCGCCGCATCATGCGCCGCGCCATGCGCCACGCTCACCTGCTGGGTGCGAGCAAGCCGCTGATGCATCGTCTCGTGCCCGCGCTCGTTACCGAGATGGGCGCTGCCTATCCCGAGCTCGTTCGAGGGCAGGCGCTTATCCAGGAAGTGCTCGAGCGCGAAGA
This sequence comes from Qipengyuania flava, assembly GCF_019448255.1. Lineage (NCBI taxonomy): Bacteria > Pseudomonadati > Pseudomonadota > Alphaproteobacteria > Sphingomonadales > Erythrobacteraceae > Qipengyuania > Qipengyuania flava. The sequence continues at coordinate 1,999,535 of NZ_CP080410.1, read as the reverse complement.
AACGCAGTTCCGCCGCACGCTCGACAAGGGCCTGAAGCTGCTCGACGATGCAACCGGCGACATGGGCGAGGGCGGCACGCTCGACGGCGAGACCGCCTTCAAGCTCTACGACACCTACGGCTTCCCCTACGACCTTACCGAAGACGCGCTGCGCAGCCGCGGCATCGGGGTCGACAAGGAGGGCTTCGATGCGGCCATGGAGCAGCAGAAGGCTGCCGCGCGCGCTGCCTGGAAGGGTTCGGGCGAAGCGGCCAGCGAGGAAGTCTGGTTCGATATCGCCGAACGCGAAGGCTCGACCGAATTCACCGGCTATAGCTCGACCACGGGCGAAGCTGCCGTGGTGGCCATCGTCAAGGACGGCAGCGAAGTGCAGTCGGCTTCCGAAGGTGAAGAGGTTATCCTGCTGGTCAACCAGACGCCCTTCTATGGCGAAAGCGGCGGCCAGACGGGCGATGCCGGACGCATCTGGACGCCCGAAGGCCTCGAGATCGCGGTCGAGACGACCAACAAGCCGCTCGGCCGCCTGCACACCCATGTGGCCAAGGTTACAAAGGGTACGGTTTCGGTGGGCGATGCGGTCCACCTCGAAGTCGATGCGGATCGCCGCGACCGCATTCGCGCCAACCACTCGGCAACGCACCTCGTGCACGCAGCGCTGCGCAACCGCCTTGGCGGGCATGTGACCCAGAAGGGCTCGCTGGTCTCGGACGACCGCTTCCGCTTCGACTTCTCGCACCCCAAGCCGCTCGACGACGCGGATATCGCTGCGATCGAGGCCGAGGTGAACGAGGAAATCCGTGCCAACGAACAGGTCGGCACGCGCTTGATGACGCCCGAAGATGCGGTCGAGGCAGGCGCGCTGGCGCTGTTCGGCGAAAAGTACGGCGACGAAGTCCGTGTGCTCTCGATGGGCCGCAAGGGCGGCGAAGGTCGCAACTACTCGGTCGAGCTGTGCGGCGGTACCCACGTCAAGGCGACCGGCGATATTGGCGTTTTCAAGATCGTCTCGGAAAGCGCGGTCAGCTCCGGCGTGAGGCGCATCGAGGCGCTGACCGGTGAAGCGGCGCGCCAGTGGCTGGTCGCGCGTGACCAGGCGGTCAAGGCTATTGCCAGCGCACTGAAAACCTCGCCCGACGAGGCTCCGGCCCGCGTCGCAGCGCTGGTGGACGAGCGCAAGAAGCTCGAAAAGGAACTGGCAGATGCGAAACGCGCCCTGGCGCTTGGCGGCGGTGGCGGCAGCGATGCCGGTCCGGCCGACGAGGATATCGGCGGTGTCACCTTCTCGGGCCAGGTCATCGAAGGGCTTAGCCCCAAGGAACTGCGCCCGCTGCTCGACGAAGCCAAGACCCGCATGGGCTCGGGCATCGCAGCGATCTGCGCGGTCAACGAGGGCAAGGGTGCCTTTGCCGTCGCCGTAACCGATGACCTTACCGACCGCTTCAGCGCGGTCGATCTGGTGCGCGCGGGCGTAGAAGCGCTGGGCGGGAAGGGCGGCGGCGGCCGCCCGGACATGGCGCAGGGCGGTGGTCCGGACGGCAGCAAGGCTGGTGACGCGCTCGACGCGGTGCGGAGCGCGATAAAGGGCTAGGCCCGCCTAGCCCTGGCGCGAGACTTCGGGTTCGCTCCCGCGCGGAATGTCCTGACCGCCCGTGTCGGCGGGCTTGTCGGCATTGGCCGTCGGCGGCTCGGTGGTGCTCACCGGGTCCTGCACATTTTGCGGCTTGAACTTCTCGCTGTTGGGCGTCGGCTTTGTCGGGTCGGGATTGCTCATGATTGTCTCCTTCACCCAGCCAATGTCCGGGTGAGGAAAAGGTTCAGGATTTGAGCAGCTTGGCCCGATCGATCGAGGCGTAGATGCGCCGGATCGTTTGCTCCGCCGCACCAATCCGGGCCTGATCGGACAGTCCCACGCGCGTGCTCGCAATGTCGGCCAGCTCTGTCTGGACATTGGCAAGCGCGCTGCGCTGCGCATCGTCGAGCTCCACCGCCAGCGCGCTTTCAACGAGATAGGCGAGATCGCTCACCGGTCGCATGGCGAGGAAGGTATCGACCATCGGCCCGAGCAAGGCGGGATCGCCGCGCCAGTCCCGTCCATCGAACAGCGTCTGGACCACGTGCTGGCCGGCTCCGAAGCATTCGAAACGGATGCACCCGCCAAAGCCATCCTCGGCCCGTGTCTCGTAGATCGAACACAGACCGTCGACCTTCAGCTTGGGGCAGGGCTCGCCGCGCGCCTTGCTTGCGGCAAAGCCGGGCATTTCGTCAGAGGGGTAGGCAATGCAGCACAGCGCCGCGCAGCGCGCGCAGTCCGACCGCGTTTCGAGTGCCGGCATGCCTCAGGCCTCGGTCGTGCTGGTCCGCAGCTTGGGCTTGTAGGCGAGCGCGCCTTCCTGCTCGATCTGCTCGCGGAACTCGTCGCGCTTTTCGTGGATCGAGGCGATCACCGGCCCCATGGCAACGCCAATGTCGACCAGCACGGCTTCGGACAATTGCAGCGAGCTTTCGAGCGTTTCGGGCACTGCGTGGCTGGCTCCAGCACGGTACAGGGCGGCAGCATGCCCGACATCGCGCGCACGGCACACGATCAGGAGGTCGGGGTGCTCCTTGCGCAGTTTCGAGACGAGGCGCTGGACCAGCACGGGTTCGTCCATGGTGAGGACCACGGCAAGGGCCTTCTCGATGCCGAGGCGGGTCATTGCATCGCCGCGCGCTGCATCCCCGAAGGTGGCCCTGAAGCCCTTGCGCTTGGCGCTCTCAATCAGGTCCGGGTCGGAATCGAGCGCGACATAGGGTTTGTCATGCGCGCTCAGCATTTGCGCGATCAGCAGGCCGACACGGCCCGCACCGACGATGATGACCCGCGGTTCGTCCTCCGCATCCTCGGGAAGTTCGGGCACCGGCTCAACCCGCCGAGCGATCGCTCTCCCGAGGCGGGCGAGCAGGGGCGTGACGGTGAGGCCGATGGCGGTCACGATCTGCCAGAACTGCGCCGTACCGGGCTGGATGAGCAGGGCAGAGCTGGCCGCGGCAATGATGATCAGGCTGGTTTCCGAAGGGCTCGCCATCAGGATGCCGGTTTCCGCCGCCGTGCTGCGTCGGGCGCCCATCAGGCGCAGCAGCACGCCGGTGACCAGCGCCTTGAAGGGCAGGATCAGCAGGACCGCCGTCGCGATCAGGCCGAGATTCTCCCATATGGTCTGCAGGTCGATGCTCATGCCGACGGTAATCAGGAAGATACCGAGCGCGAGGCCCTTGAAGGGGTCCATGATCGCCTCGACCTCGCCGTGATACTCGGTCTCGGCGATCAGCAGCCCTGCAATCAGCGCGCCGACGATGGGCGACAGGCCAACCGCCGCCGTGGCGAGGCTTGCGCCGATCACCACGAGCAAGGAGGCGGCAAGGAAGAGCTCGGGGCTCTTTGTGCGCGCTGCCTGGCCGAACAGGCGGGGAAGGGCGAAACGCCCAAGGATCATCATGGCGGCGATCACGAGGCCGCCCTGCCAAAGCGTGGTCAGCATGCCTTCCCAGCCTTCGCCCGCCGCATTGGGAGCCATGGCGCCAAGGATGAAGATGATCGGGACGATCATGATGTCTTCGAACAGCAGCATGGCGAGCGCCGCGCGCCCGACCGGCGAATGCGTGCCTGCGATCGGCAGCACGATGGCAGTCGAGGAGAAGGCAAGGGCAAAGCCCAGCGCCAGCGCGCCGGTCCAGAACTGGCCCATCATCGACAGCGCGATGGCAAGGCAGCTGCCGATCACGATCAGCTCCATCGCCCCGAGGCCGAATACGAGTTTTCGCATTTGCCACAAGCGGTTGAAGCTGAGTTCGAGACCGATTGCGAAGAGCAGCAGGATGATCCCAAACTCGGCAAATGGCTCGAGGGTCTCGGGATCGGATATGGTTATGTAGGATAACCAGGGATGCTCGAAGACGAGCCGGCCGAGCCCGTAAGGACCCACGGCAACGCCGATCAGGATGAAACCGATGATCGGGGTAACCCGGAAGCGGGTGAACACAGGGATCACGAGCCCTGCGGCCCCCAGGATCACCAGCGCGTCCGCGACCGCCGGGCTTGCAAATTCAGCCGATGCCATGCGCCCTGACTATTGAACCTTCGCGTGCTTGTCACCTGTGGTTCGCAGGGTTCCGGCGGGCTTTTTGGGCACCTAGCGCAGCGGCGCTGCTTTCAGCGCGCGATCAATGGCAGCGTAGGTGGGGGTCCGGCGCAGCCCGGTATCGAACACGCCGCCTAGGAAGCTCTTGTTGGCGGGAATCCAGCGAGGGCGCGTGGCGCCTTTCCAGAAGGCGTCGATATCGGTGTCGACCGCGGTCCAGGCGACGACTTGCCGGACATTGGTGTTGTCGAGCGTCAGGTCGAGGTAGCGCTCGGTTTCCTCCGCGAAAAGCTGGTCGCGGCGGGCGGGGCTGACCCTGCCAAGGTTGCGGTCGTCGCAATCGAGCTCGGTGATGATCACGGGAAGACCAAGGTCGGCAAGCTCGTCGAGGAACGCCGACCAGCCGCGATAGTCGGCCTCTCGCCCAAGCCAGGGTCCGAGATGGCCTTCGATCCCTACGGCATCGATCGGAACGTCGCGTTTGAGTGCGCCTTCGAGCAGGCGCAGGATGCCGTCGCGATGGGCGCCGTTGGGCCGCCAGTCGACCGCGTCGTTATAGACGAGCTGCGCGCCGGGCGCCTTGGCGCGCATGATCTGGAAAGCGAGATCGAAATAGCGATCGCCCAGCGTGCGGGTGAGCACGGAGTTGCGCAGCTTGCCCGAGCGCGGGTTCACCGCCTCGTTGACGACATCCCATGACCGGACCTGGGGGAAGGCGGCCTCGAGCCTATGGGCGTGGTGCCACATCTCGCTCTTCATGTCGCGGCGAGCCTGCCGGCGCGGCTGGCGTTCCATTTCCACGAACCAGTCGGGCATGAACACGTCCATGGCCCACACGACGTTATGGCCGCGCAGGGCCAGCCCGTTGCGCTCGGCAAAGTCGGACACTGTCCGGGCGTGGGTGTAATCGCGCGTCCCGCGTTCGGCCTCGACCCGGCCCCACTTCATGTCGTTGCGGGTGAGGGTGACCGAAGCGTTGCGCGCGATCAGCTCGGCCAGGGCCGGGTTGGCGACTTCGATCCGGTTGGTGGCGATGCCAAATTGCAAGCCGCGGGCATTGGCGGATGCCTTCAGGCCCTCAGCAGGCCCGGCAAGCGCAGCACGGGCGCCGCCACCCATCATGGCGAGCCCGCCGATCGCAGCGCCTTTCAAAAGCGTTCGTCTGGTCGTCTTCATGGGAGGACCTTCGCAAGGCCGCGCTGAATGGCGGGTGAAACGGCTGTTAAGCGGCGGTCAGCCGCCACCGGCGTGCGAGGGGCCGAGCGGTTCGCGGCGCGGGCGCGGCTTTCCGGGGTGCTTGCCGTCCTCGTCCCACTCGATGCGGTAGAGATCGAAACGCCGGTCGGCGAGATTGCGGACCGTTCCTTCGGCGCGGGCCCAGCTCAGGTCGGCAAGGTTGATGTCGCTGATGGTCAGCGTCTCCACGTTCTCGCTGGCCTCGGCCGCGATCCCGTCGCGCGCGAAGGGAAAGTCGCAGGGCGTCAGGATGCAGCTTTGCGCATACTGGATGTCCATATTGGCGACGTTTGGCAGGTTCCCGACATTGCCCGAGAGGACCACGAAACACTGGTTCTCGATCGCGCGCGCCTGGCCGCAATAGCGCACGCGCAGATAGCCCTGGCGGCTATCGGTGCAGAAGGGCACGAAGATGATCCGCGCGCCTTCGTCGGCGAGCCGGCGGCTGAGTTCGGGGAACTCGCTATCGTAGCAGATCTGCACGCCGATCGGCCCGCAGTCGGTCTGGATAACCTCGACCTTGTCGCCGCCCTTGATGTTCCACCAGTAGCGCTCGTTGGGCGTCGGGTGGATCTTCTCCTGAGCATGGACCGACCCGTCGCGCAGGCAGACATAGGCGACATTATGGATGTCCCCGTCCTCCATCCGCGTGGGATGCGATCCGGCGATGATGTTGATGTTGTAGCGCATCGCCATCTCGGAAATGTCGCTGCGCAGGCGGGGGGTGTATTCGGACAGGCGCTCGATCGCCTCGACCGGCGAGAGCTCCTTTTCCTCGAAGCTCAGCAGCATCAGTGTGAACAGCTCGGGAAAGACGATGAAGTCGCTTTCGTAATCGCTTGCAACATCGACGAAATATTCGATGGCGCGCATGAATTCGTCGTAGTCGGCAAGCTGGCGTGCCTGCAGCTGGCAGGTCGCCACACGCACCGATTCCACCCCGCGCGGCAGGCGCTTCTTCACCGGCTGGTCGCGCTCCACATAGGGGTTGCGCCAGACCATCATCACGGCGTTGGCCATGCTCGCCTTGTCTTCGGGCAGGTAGCCTTCGAGGATGCGTTCGGGCTCGAACCCGTTGGCCATCTGGAAGCGCAGGACGGGATCGTGCAGCTTTTTCTCGACCACCTTGTCCAGATAGTCCTGCGGGCCGTCCACACGCCGGCGGAAGCGGCGATAGTTGGGCATGCGGCCGGCAAAGACGATGCCAGTGAGGTCTTTTTCTTCGGCCAGCGCGCGGCGCTCTTCATACAGGCGCCGTCCGATGCGCACACCGCGCACCTTGGGATCGACGCACATCTCGTAGCCGTAGAGCCAGTCGCCGGTGGGATCATGGCGGCTGCCATAGCCATTGCCGGTGATCTCGTCCCAGTCGTGGTCCTGGAAGGCCAGCGCTTCGGCGATCTGCATGGTCGCGCAATAGCCGACCACCTCGTCGTCCAGCAGCGCGACAAAGCAGCCTTCCTTGAAGTTGTTGATCTGCCCGCGGATTTCGCCGTGGGTGTAGGCGGGCATGTCCTCGTACACACGGCGCACAAGGTTCGCGATGCCGGGGATGTCCTTGATCATCGCCCCGCGGACTTCGAGCCGGCGCTGGCCAAACTTCTCCGGGCCCTTGCGTTTGGCAGTGCGTTTCTTCGTCGGCGGCTTGGCCATGCTGTTTCCCGTTCTTCAAGAGCCCCAAACGACAGGACCGGGACCGGCAGTGCGCCGATCCCGGTCCGTCGCGTCACTGCCTAGGCAATGACGAAGTCGCGAGAAGGTTTCAGCCCCAGGCCTGCATTTCCTTCTCGAGGTTTTCGACGATCGCTTCGAAGAACTGTTCGGTGGTCATCCAGCTCTGCTCCGGACCGATCAGCAGCGCGAGGTCCTTGGTCATCTTGCCGCTTTCGACGGTCTTGATGCAGACGCGCTCGAGCGTTTCGGCGAACTTCACGACGTCGGGCGTGTTGTCGAAACGGCCGCGATAGATAAGGCCGCGGGTCCAGGCGAAGATCGACGCAATCGGGTTGGTCGAGGTCGCCTTGCCTTCCTGGTGCTGGCGGTAGTGGCGCGTCACGGTGCCGTGGGCGGCTTCCGCTTCGACGGTCTTGCCGTCCGGCGTCATCAGGACCGATGTCATCAGGCCGAGCGAGCCGAAGCCCTGCGCCACGACGTCCGACTGCACGTCGCCGTCGTAGTTCTTGCAGGCCCAGACGAACTTGCCGCTCCACTTCAGAGCCGCGGCGACCATGTCGTCGATCAGGCGGTGCTCGTAGGTGATGTTCGCTTCCTTGAACTTGTCGGCGAATTCGGCGTCGAACACTTCCTGGAACAGGTCCTTGAAGCGGCCATCGTACTTCTTGAGGATGGTGTTCTTGGTCGACAGGTACACCGGCCAGCCGCGGTCGAGGCCGTAGTTCATACAGGCACGCGCGAAATCGCGGATGCTGTCGTCGAGATTGTACATCGCCATGGCGACGCCCGAGCTCTGGAATTCGTAGACGTCGAGGTCGATCTTCTCGCCGTCTTCGCCTTCGAAGACGAGGCGCAGCTTGCCGGCGCCCGGGATCAGAGTGTCCTTGGCGCGGTACTGGTCGCCGAACGCGTGACGGCCGACCACGATCGGGTCGGTCCAGCCCGGCACCAGGCGCGGCACGTTGTCGATCACGATCGGCTCGCGGAAGACCACGCCGCCCAGGATGTTGCGGATCGTGCCGTTCGGGCTAACCCACATCTTCTTGAGGTCGAATTCTTCGACGCGGGCTTCGTCGGGCGTGATGGTGGCGCATTTCACGCCGACGCCGTGTTCCTTGATCGCGTTGGCTGCGTCGATAGTGATCTGGTCGTCGGTTTCGTCGCGCTTCTCGATCGAGAGGTCGTAATACTTAAGGTCGACGTCGAGATACGGCAGGATCAGCCGCTCACGGATCCACTGCCAGATGATTTTCGTCATTTCGTCGCCGTCGAGTTCGACGATCGGGTTCGCAACCTTGATCTTCGCCATGGGTTTCCTGTTCGTTCGGATAAGTGTTGCGCGCGCCATAGCAGAGCGCGGCGCAAGGGCAAGGGAGGGCTGGGCGATGGACGCAGGGGCCGCGCCGGATTGCGCCGCGAGCAGGGCATTGTTGCAAGAAGGTCCCGCAATGACGCAAATTAACAATACACATTGCCACCAGGGGGTAACGAAAGCTATGGGCAGTGAAGTGCTACGTTGCACTGCAACAAGAACATAGTCGCATGATCATCAAAACCCCCCGGCTGAAGAAGGGCGGAGCGAAGAACGTGTATCTAGAAAACGTCTCACATGCGGTTACTAGGCCGGCGATGGAAAGTCGCCGCGTGCAGATGTATCTGCTCATGCTGCTTGCCGACACCGCCGTGCTGTTGGGCAGCTTTGTCTTGGCAGGCGGTGTGTACCGCGACCAATGGCCCAACGAATTCGCGATGGCGATGGGCTGGGCTTTCCTGCCGATCTTCCTCGTCATTGCTGTCTACCAGCGCTGCTACTCGATTCGCGCGCTCGATGAAGTTCGCTACGCGATCGGGCAGGCCGGCATTGCGCTGGTCCTGTCGGCGATGCTGTGCACGGTCATGATCTTCTACGCCAAGGCGGCTACCGAGTTCTCGCGTGTCATGCTCTCGCTGGCGCTGGTGGCTGCCTTTGCCGGCATGGCGCTCGTGCGCGTGGTCATGCATCTTGTCCTGCGCCGGATCTACGGCCCGAGCGTGAGCTCGGTGCTGGTGGTGATGGATGGCGGGCCCAAGGTGGACATTCGCGGCGCGCAGATTGTTCACGCCGAAGACTTCGACATTTCGGGCGTGCAATCCTCTCCCAACAGCCTTGACCGGATCGGCCGCCTGATGCGCGGAATGGACCGCGTCGTCGTCAGCTGTGCGGTGGACCAGAGGACCAAATGGGCCAACGTGATGCGCGGTGCGGGCGTTCGCGGCGAGGTGGTCTCCACCGCTCTGCAAGAGCTGGGCGCTATTGCGCTGGAGCGTGAGGGTGGGCAGTCGTTCCTGGTCGTCTCGACCGGTCCGCTCGCCTTGCACGCGCGCATCTTCAAGCGGGGCATGGATCTTGCCATAACCGTCCCGGCGGTGCTGGTGTTGAGCCCGCTTCTCCTGCTGGTTGCCTTGCTGATCAAGCTGGAAGACGGCGGCCCCGTCTTTTTCGTGCAGCAGCGGATGGGCGCAAACAACTGCCTCTTCGACATGCTCAAGTTCCGCTCGATGCGAGTGGAGAAGCTGGACAGCAAGGGCGCGCGCTCGACCTCACGCGATGACGATCGCATCACGCGGATCGGACGATTCATCCGCAAGACCTCGATCGATGAGCTGCCGCAGCTCCTCAATGTACTGCGCTCGGAGATGAGCATTGTGGGGCCCCGGCCGCATGCCCTGGGCTCACTGGCCGGCGAGAAGCTGTTCTGGGAAGTCGACGCCGATTACTGGCAGCGTCACGCGTTGAAGCCTGGCCTGACGGGTCTGGCGCAGGTCCGCGGCTATCGCGGTGCGACCGAAACGGAGAATCATCTGAAGGACAGGCTGGAGGCGGATCTGGAGTATATTCGCAACTGGTCGATCCTGCGGGATATCAAGATCATCTTCGCTACGGCCAGGGTTCTCGTGCATCCGAATGCATATTGACGACTTGGGTCAAGGGCGTAAGGTGATTGTCACATAAGACGGGTACGTGCTGTGAGTGGTTGTAAAAATGCGACGTAACAAGGGATTAACCGGTTGCCTCGTATTCGAATCACTGCTAGCCCAGAATTGAATTCTCGCGAAGAAGAACACTAGGAGACTAAAAATGAAGACCAGCCGCCTTCTTGCCGGCCTCGGTGCTGTCGCTATGGCAGCCACCTCGGTTTCGGCCACTGCAGGTACTCGTGCTGCTGACGCTGCTGGCGTCAACGTGCAGCCCGTCAAGCTTTCGACCGTCAGCGGCGAAGCTGCTCGTTCGACCCTGACCGAGCGTAAGGCCAACGAAAACGGCGGTGGTGGCATCATCATCGCAATCATCGGTGGTATCGCTGTCATCGTCGGCATCATTGCTGCTGCGAGCGACGACGACGATCTGTCGCCGGGCTCGTAAGACGCCGTAAAAGTTTAAATGGCCCGCCGACCTCGGTCGGTGGGCCATTTTTCATTTGAGCGCCTGTGGCGTAGACGCGGGGGAGTCCGATGGGGGCTTCAGGACGGAAGGCGGCTCGCGCCTTCTCCCTTGGTGAAATGGCGTCGCTTACGTGGCCGTTTTGCGCGCTGATTGTTTTGATCTTCCTCCTGGGTGGGGGTGGTAGCCGCTACGGTATCCTAAACGGCATCCTCCAGGTTTCGGCCCTGGGATTTGGCCTCTTCTATTTCGACAGGATGGTTGCCGGCTGGCGATCGCTTCCGCTCGTTCTGCGCGGGCTGATAGCGGCTACCCTTGCGGTGCCGCTGATCCAGTTGGTCCCGCTGCCGCCGGCCGTATGGCAGGCGTTGCCCAGTGCAGACCTTGCCCTTCCGGCTCGCGCGCTGGTCGGAGCTGAGGCGGGTTGGTACCCTTGGTCCCTCGATCCTGCGCGCACCGCTTTGGCCGCGTTCGCGCTCATTCCGCCGCTCGTCCTGCTGTTGTACGCCCGTTCGCTGGGGGCGGTCGCCTATCCGATCATGGCGCTGGTCGTGGCGCTTGCTTTCGTCAGCATGCTCGTGGCGCTCATCCAGATTGCCGGCGGTTCGAATCCGCTGCCTTATCCCATCCTCGAACCTGGTCGCCTCTACGGAGTGTTCGCGAGTCACAACTCGAGCGGGCTCATGTTCGTCCTGGCGCAGTGCTGCCTGATTCCCTTCTGGTCGAGTTCTCCCGCTGGTGTCCTGACCAAGCCGTTGCTTGTCTCGTTGGCTGCCGTTCTCGTTCTTGCGGTGGTTCTGACGCAGTCGCGTTCGAGTATTGCCCTCCTGCTGGTTCCCTTTAGCGCCTTCGGGCTGCGACTTCTCCTCGCGCGCAAGTCCGAGGGGCGCGCTATGCGTTGGCCGGTGGTGGTCCTGGGGCTGGCCCTGGTTGGCGGTATCCTCGCGGCCGTTGCTTCGAGCGACCGTGTCGGGGCAACGATATCGCGGTTTGAAAACCTCGAGGATCAGCGCCCAAACATCTGGGAAGACAGCAAACTCGCCATTGAGGATTTGTGGCCCATGGGTAGCGGAATGGGGTCGTTCGACGAGGTGTTCCAAACCTACGAATCTCTCGAGACCTTGCTGCCGGGATTCGCGCGACGAGCGCATAACGACTATCTCGAACTTGGCGTGGAGGCCGGAATTCTTGGCTGGCTGCTCTTGCTCGCCTGGACCGTTTACCTTGTCCTGCAATATTGGAAGCGCAGGAGCGGACCGGACGCACCAATCGTTCTTGCCGCGTCCATGGGACTTCTTATTTTTGCGCTGCAATCACTCGTGGATTACCCGTTGCGGAACGAGATCCACTTGAGCCTTGCCGCGCTCCTGATTGCCGTGTTAGCGCCAACCTATTCCAGGACTGGGGATCGCGATTTTTATGAGGCTTAAGCTAGTAGCGCTTTGCTGTGGAGCATTGGCGCTTTCAGGTTGTTTTTCACCGGCACGCGACTTGCCGCGCGGGCAGTCGGCGTATTCCGTCATGCCACCGGTCGATCCGAACCGGCAGATTGCGGAATACCGTATCGGCGTGCTCGACACCTTGTCGATCCGCGTGTTCCAGGAGCCGGAACTCACCTTCGAAACCGTTGCGGTGGATTCGGCGGGCCTGATCAACTTCCCGCTGATTGGGGAGGTTTCGGCCGCCGGACGCACTCCGCTCGAACTGAGCAACGCAATCGAGGACGGCCTCGCCACGCGCTTTATCCGCGATCCGCAGGTCGTGGTCGGCGTGGTTGCGTCGGCAGGGCAGAGGGTCGTCGTCGACGGGAGCGTCGTGGAACCGGGTGTCTATGAGATCGCCGGGACCTCCTCGCTCATCGAATCCATCGCGCGCGCCAAGGGCCTGAACGATGTGGCCGTCGATGATGAAGTCATCGTTTTCCGCTTCATCGACGGCGAGCGCTACGGCGCGGTGTTCAATTTCAAGGACATCCGCGAAGGCAGGGCGCCCGATCCCGAAATCAAGGGTGGTGACCGAATTGTCGTCGGCTTCTCCGCCGTCCGTGCAGCGTATCGCGACTTCCTCCGCGCGGCGCCGCTCTTCAACGTTTTTACAAGGTTCTAACTGGTGGTTGAGAAGCTTAACTTGCAGCCTGTCGACGCGCCGGTGCAGCCGTTTGGCGAGACCTATCCGGGCGCCGGAGGCGTTTTCGACCTCCACGCGATCATGGCTGCGGTCCGCCGCAACATCATCCCGATTGTTGCCATTGTTGTCGGGGCGCTGATCCTTGCGGTCGTCGCGACCCTGCTGATGGTTCCGCGCTATATCGCCAGCTCACGCGTGATGATCGAGCAGCAGGCCGAACAGATCATCGAGAACGATACGGCGACCTCGCCGGCAGCCTACCAGGACGCCGACCGCTTCCTGCAAACGCAGGTCGACATCATCCGTAGCCGGACTCTCGCTCAGCAGGTCGTCGAGGCTGAAGGCCTCGCCAGCGATGCCGAGTTCTTCGAAGCGCAGGGTGCGGAGCTTCCGACGGAAGAGGACGTGGAAGGCCTCGCGCTCGACCAGCGCGGTCTTGCAGGCTTCCGGCAGGATCTCGCGATCGACCTTGTCCAAGACAACATGAACGCGGGTCTCCCGCTCGACAGCCGGATCGTGACGATCAGCTTCGAGAGCGCTGACCCGGTCATCGCGGCCCGGCTCTCCAACGCGCTGTCGGAAAACTTCATCAACGGGAACCTCGTCCGCAAGTTCGAGAGCTCGGCCTACGCGCGCGAATTTCTCGCTCAACAGCTGGCCGATGCCCGCGAAAAGCTCGAGACCAGCGAACGCGACCTTAACCAGTATTCGCGCCAGGCGGGTCTGATTCGTGTTTCCGGACAGGGTCAGAACGCGGATCGTGAAACGACGCTCTCAGTTACCAACGATACGCTGGTCCAGCTCAACGCTGCGGCGAGCGCGGCAACCGCAGAACGCGTTGATGCGGAGAACCGCTGGCAGGCGGTCATCAACAAGCCGGTGCTCTCGGTGCCGCAGGTTGTCCAGAACCCGGGCGTGCAGTCGCTGATCTCGCAGCGCAGCCAGATCGAGGCTGAACTGGCCGACGAACGCCAGCGTCACCTTGATGATCACCCCAATGTGAAGGCACTGGAAGCCCAGCTTGCGCGGATCAACGACCAGATCCAGTCGGTCGGCTCCGCCATCAAGGATTCGCTTCGGGTCCAGTACGAATCCACCCGTGAGCGCGAGCAGCAGCTGCGCAGCCAGGTCACCACCTTGCGTGACGAAGCTCTGGGCGAACAGGATCGCGGCGTTCAGTACAACGTTCTGAAGCGTGTCGCGGAAACCGACCGCGCGCTCTACAACACGCTGCTGACGCGCTACAACGAGCTCAACGCTATTGCCGGTGCGACGTCGAACAATCTGTCGCTCATCGATGTCGCCGAAGTTCCGCGCGAACCGTCTTCTCCGAACCTGGCCCTCAACGTTCTCGTGGCGTTGGTTGCAGGCCTTGCCGCGGCAGGTGCGTTCGTCTTCCTGCGCGAGCAGCTCGACGATGTCATCCGCTCGCCGGACGATGTGGAGAACAAGCTGAAGCTGTCGATGCTTGGGCTCATTCCGCAGGCGGACAACCTGCAGGAAGACCTGCAGGATCCGAAGTCTCCTGTCAGCGAAGCCTACCAGTCGCTGGGAACCAACCTGCGCTACAGCTCGGCCAACGGCATGCCTGCCAGCCTCATGATCACGAGCGGCAAGGCCAGCGAAGGCAAGAGTACGACGGCGAACGAACTGGCACGCCAGTTCGCCTCGCTCGGCCGCCGTACGCTGCTGGTCGACGCCGACCTTCGCCGCCCGACGCTGCACAAGCGCATCGGCAGCAGCGTGGAGGGCCTTACCTCGGTTCTTGCTGGCGAAAAGCGTATCGAAGAGGTCATCGTTCCTTCGGACATTGCGAACCTTTCGTATATGACCGCGCTTCCGATCCCGCCCGATCCGGCGGCCTTGCTCGGCTCGCCGCGCCTTGAGGAAACGCTGTCGCAGATCAAGGAGAGTTACGACTGCGTCATTATCGACGCTCCGCCGCTCCTCGGCCTGTCCGATACGCCGCTGCTTTCGGCCAATGTCGAAGCCATCGTTATGGTCATCGACGCCTCGTCCGGTACGCGCGGCGTGGTCAAGGCCGGCCTTCGCCGCCTGAACCTCGTCCACGCGAATGTGCTCGGCGCCGTGCTGACGCGCTTCGACGCTAAGGCCGCTGGCGGATCGTATTCCTACTACGGTTCTGACTACTACACGTACGAGAGCCGAGAGGCCTGATGGCATTGCAAGCGGGAAAGGTTGGGGGCTGGATCGCCCGTCTCCTTTTCTTTGGGCTCCTTTCCGCCTGCATCCTCCTGGTGCAGGCGGACCGATCGTCGCGCAGCAATCGCTCGCTCGTCGAGCTGGTCCCGGCCGGCTTTGGCGGAAACGCGGATGAGATCCGCGCGCGCACGATCGTACTGGAAGATCCGGAGCTTGCCTTGCCCGTGGCCGCGGGAATCGTTGCAGCACGTCCGGTATCGGCTTCGCATCTTGGGCTCCTTGGCCTTGCCGCTGCCGAAAGCGGTGACCTGGAACTCGCCTCCGCGGCGTTGAGCCTCGGCGCGCGCCGGGGATGGCGCGACGACTATACGCAGATCGCCGTGCTCGGGTCCTACAGCGCGAGCGGCGACTACGAAGCGGCGATGCAGCGCCTCGAGGCGCTCGTGCGGACCGAGCGTTCGGACGAAATCGTCCGGGCCGCATTTCTCGAGCTTGCGAGCCGCGACGATGCGCAGGATGATCTGGCGGCCTATGTCGGCCCGAACGAGACGCTTCAGCGCCGCCTGATGGCCATTAGTGCAGAATTCCCGGATATCATCGGTCCGCTTACGCGGAGCATGCAGGCGGCCGAGGCCATGACGCCTCCGCCCAGTTGCGCGATGCTCAACGATCTCACGCGCATCCATTTGCGGCGCAATCTCGGGACGGATGCGGCTGCCAGCTGGCCCCAGCGCTGCGAGCGCGCCGGGATGAAAGGGTTCGGCTTTGCCAGTCTGACCAGTGCCGATGACTACCCGTTCCGCTGGTCGGTTTCTAACGCGGTCGGGGTTTCGGTGTTTCCCTCCTCCGACGGAGAGGGCGTAACGATGATCAATCGCTCGCCGCTCAAGCAGGAAATTGCGCTTCGCTACCTTCAGTTGGCCGCCGGGCCGCACAGGCTCGCGGTCGACTTGGGCGATTCGACAGCCCAGTTCACGCCCGTTGTCGACCTTGCGATCCGCTGTGTGGAGGGGCGCCCGGCACGGCTTCTCGGCAGCCTGGAGACCCGGACTTCAGATGCATTCGAATTCGTCGTGCCGGAGGATTGCCCCGCGCAGCGGTTGAATGTTCGCATGCGCAAGGGACGGGTCGACTCGATGAGACTTACCGGGAGCTGATTGCACTCCATTTGCGATAGGCAGGTTCCCGCTTCCTTTACCCGGACCACGTCCGGACAATGAAAACAAAAGGCCCGATTGTGATCGAAGAAACTCCCCTCAAAGACGTGTTCGTTATCACGCCCAGACGCTTCGGGGACGACCGCGGCTTTTTCAGCGAGAGCTGGAACAGGCTGACGCTGGAGAAGGAGGGGCTGAACCTGCCCGAGTTCGTCCAGGACAATCACTCGATGTCGCGGGTCCCGGGAACCGTGCGAGGCTTGCATTACCAGTCGCCACCGCATGCGCAGGGCAAGCTCGTTCGATGCGGGCGCGGCAGCCTGTTCGATGTGGCGGTGGACGTGCGCAAGGGCTCGCCGACGTTCGGCCAGTGGTTCGGTGCGACCCTGAGCTTCGATAACGGCAAGCAGCTCTGGATTCCGGCCGGCTTCTTGCACGGATTTGTCACACTCGAACCCGATACGGAAATCATCTACAAGTGCACGGACCGTTACGCTCCCGAGTGTGACGGATCGGTGCGCTGGGACAGTGTCGGGATCGACTGGCCGCTTGGCGGCAACGAGCCGGTCCTGTCGGACAAGGACCGCGACGCCGTTGCGTTCGCGGAGTTTGAAACCCCCTTCGAATACGGAAACGATCAATGAAAATCTTGGTAACCGGCGGCGCCGGCTTCATCGGTTCGGCCGTCGTGCGACTGGCCATTTCGCGTGGTCACGAGGTCGTAAACGTCGATGCGCTGACCTACGCTGCGTGTCTGGCCAACCTCGATTCGGTGTCCGACAATCCTGGCTATTCGTTCGAGCATGTCGACATCCGTGACCGTGATGCTCTCAACGCCGTCTTTGCCAAGCACGAGCCCGATGCGGTGATGCACCTGGCGGCCGAAAGCCATGTCGACCGTTCGATCGATGGTCCTGCCGATTTCATCGAGACCAACATCCAGGGCACCTTCAACATGCTCGAAGCCGCCCGCAGCTACTGGACGGCCAAGGGCAAGCCGGAAGGGTTCCGTTTCCATCACATCTCGACCGATGAGGTTTTCGGATCGCTCGGCGCAGAAGGGCTGTTCACCGAGGACACGCCCTACGATCCGCGCTCGCCCTATTCGGCCAGCAAGGCTTCGTCCGATCATCTCGTGAACGCCTGGCATGAGACTTACGGCCTGCCGGTGGTGCTGACCAATTGCTCTAACAACTACGGCCCCTATCACTTCCCCGAGAAGCTGGTTCCGGTCGTGATCCTCAACGCGCTCGCCGGGAAAGCCATCCCGATTTACGGCAAGGGCGACAACGTGCGTGACTGGCTTTACGTCGAAGACCACGCCGATGCCCTGCTGCTGGCGATGGAGAAGGGCGAGATCGGCCGCAGCTACAACATTGGCGGCGAGAACGAGCGCACCAATCTCGAGCTCGTTGAAAGCCTGCTCTCAATCCTCGACGACAAACGCCCGAAGGCCGATGGTTCGAGCTACAAGGACCAGATTACCTTCGTTGCCGACCGCCCGGGTCACGACCAGCGCTACGCCATCGACCCCACGCGCATTCGCAACGAGCTGGGATGGCGCCCTTCGGTGACGGTCGAGCAGGGGCTCGAACTCACCGTGCAGTGGTACCTCGATAACGAGGACTGGTGGCAGGCGCTGCTTGATCGCAAGGGCGTTGGCGAAAGGCTGGGCGTCAAGGCATGATCCTCGTCTTCGGCAAGACGGGGCAAGTCGCTCTCGAATTGCAGGCGCTTGCTCCCGACGCGGTCTATCTGGGCCGCGATGTGGCGGATCTCTCCAATCCGGCCCAGTGCCGCGAGGCTATCCTTGCGCATCGACCCACGGCCGTGATCAACGCGGCTGCCTATACCGCGGTCGACAAGGCGGAAGACGAAGAGGACCAGGCCACCGTGATCAACGCCGAAGCGCCGGCGGCCATGGCAGATGCATGCCGCGAGCTGGGCGTGCCTTTTGTCCATATCTCGACCGATTACGTCTTCGACGGTTCGGGCGAAGACTCGCGTGTCCCGTCCGATCCGGTTGCGCCGGCGAACGCCTATGGGCGCAGTAAGCTGGCGGGCGAGGAGGCGGTCAAGGCCGCGGGCGCCACCTACGCAATCCTGCGCACGAGCTGGGTCTTCTCGCCCCATGGCAAGAATTTCGCAAAAACGATGATCGGCCTGTCGGACAAGCATCCCGAGCTGCGCGTCGTCGACGACCAGATCGGCGGGCCGACGCCAGCCTCCGCGATTGCCGCGGCCTGCCTTCGCATGGCGGACACGCTCAAGCAGCGGCCCGAACTTTCGGGCACCTATCACTTTTCCGGCACGCCCGATGTCAGCTGGGCTGATTTTGCGCGCGCCATTTTCGAACACACTCCGAACCAGCCCACGGTGCATGGTATTCCTACCAAGGATTACCCCACGCCGGCGCAGCGACCGCTCAACAGCCGGCTCGATTGCAGCGATCTGGCTAAGTTCGGACTTGAACGACCGAATTGGGAATCCGCCATACCGGCGGTCATCGAAGGGGCTTAAGTTTTATGACGCAGCGTAAGGGCATCATTCTGGCCGGGGGATCGGGCACGCGGCTGTATCCGCTGACCATGGCGGTCTCGAAGCAGCTCATGCCGATCTACGACAAGCCCATGATCTTCTACCCGCTGTCGATCATCATGCTGTCCGGCGTGCGCGAGGTTGCGATCATCACGACGCCGGCCGACCAGGAACAGTTCCGCCGCTTGCTGGGCGATGGATCGCAGTGGGGCATGGAGTTCACCTATATCGAGCAGCCGTCGCCCGATGGCCTTGCACAGGCCTATACGCTGGCCGAGGATTTCCTCGACGGCGCGCCGTCGGTGATGGTGCTGGGCGACAACATCTTCTTTGGGCACGCGCTTCCCGACATGCTGCGCGCCGCCGATAGCCAGGCTTCGGGCGGCACGGTTTTCGGATACCACGTGGCCGAGCCGCAGCATTATGGCGTGGTCGGCTTCGACGCCGATGGCACAGTCAACCAGATCATCGAAAAGCCGTCCGATCCGCCGTCGAATTACGCGGTGACCGGTCTCTACTTCCTCGATGGCGAAGCGCCCCAGCGCGCGAAGAGCATCAAACCCTCGCCGCGCGGCGAACTTGAAATTACTTCGCTGCTAGAGACCTATCTGGTCGAAGGCGCGCTCGATGTGCAGACCATGGGCCGCGGCTTTGCCTGGCTTGATACCGGAACGCATGGCTCGCTGCTCGACGCTGGCAATTTCGTGCGCACGCTGTCGCTGCGCCAGGGCATGCAGGTCGGCAGCCCGGAGGAAATCGCTTTCGACAACGGCTGGATCGACGAAGCGCAGCTCGCCGAACGCGCGGATCTTTTCGGCAAGACCGAATACGGCAAGTACCTGCGCGGGCTCCTGTCGAAGTGAGCCGGCGTAAGGTCATCCTGGTCACGGGCGCGCCGCGGTCGGGAACGACCGTGGTTGGCGAATACCTGCTGTCGTCCTGGCGGATCCGCGAGCTCTACGAACCGATGAACGTCAATGTCGGCGACCGGTCCATCCGCAACCAGTTCGAAGTGCCCGGATCGCAGGATTTCCCGGCGGCCGCGCTCGATGACCTCCACGATCGCATCGTGCGTGGCCGCCTCCGGCTGCGCCGGGCAAACAACGCGCGCCGCAACCGGTATCTGAACCGGACAAACCGCACGATGCTGGCGGCCAATGTGGCGCCCTTCGCCTCGCACCTCATCTGGAAGGATCCGTTCGCCTTTTTCTGTGCGCCCCAGCTTGCGCGCAAGGGCGTGCCGGTGATCGTCACGGTGCGCGACCACCTGAGCCTCGTGGGCAGCTTCAAGCGCATGGAATGGTCGGCCCCGGTGGCAAGCCTGTCGCAGAGGATGCGCGAGGCCGGGCTGCCCGTCAGCGACGATATCTTCGCGCAGTGCCAGACTGCGGAGGGTCACGCCTACACCGGTGCGCTCATGTGGCATCTGCTCCATTCTGCGCTGGTAGGCTGGATGGAAGCCGGCGAGCCGTTGACGGTGCTGGAGAACACCGAGCTCCTGGACAATCCCGCACAGGCAGCAGCGACCCTGACCAAGGTGACCGGCATTCCGGTCACGATTGAGCGCCAGGAAGAGCCGCAGGATACCCAGCCGGATGCCGACCTTCCGACGAAGGCGCACATCAAGAACCGCGATGCGAAGAGCATCACCGATTATTGGCGCAAGGTCCTCTCCGACGAGGAAGTCGAGCAGACGCTGGCGATCAACGCCGAGCTGATGGAACGGCTGCGCGCAGCCCTCGGCTCCTGACGCGACCGGGCGGCTGGATCAGAGCCGCTCGCGCATCAGCGCCGTGATGGCATCGCGATAGGGCTGGAGCTTCGAGGCTGCCGTATCGGCTGCGTTCTGTGCATCCTTGGTCAGACCGGCGTGATCCGCGATCGCCTGCTCCATCTGAGCCTTGGCTTCCTCGCCGCTGGCGCTCTTGAGATCGATGATGTGGGTGTAGCCCAACTGCGCGAAGAGGCCGCGAAACTTCACGCTGTAGCTCATCGGTAGGCAGGCGGTGCCCGTTGAAACAGCTGCAATCGCCGCGTGCATGCGCGCCGCGAACATCACGTTCATCGAGGAGATGAAGCGCTTGGCTTCGGGCGCAGCCTTGAACAGCGGCGCCAGCTTCGCGTGCGGATACTTCTCCGCCAGTTCGCGGGCGACGGCGAGGTCGCTTTCCATGGCGGTTCCGGTCAGGCGATAGACGTGAGGGATCAGCCAGACCTGCACGTCTTCGTTGCCAGCGTGCTGCTCGAGGAATTCGTGGATCAGCTCGCTATAGTTGAGCGTCAGGCCGAACTGGTTCCCGCCGGTGTATCCGCCGCGATAGAGGAGGCCGGAGACGTTGAGCCCGGCATGGGTCTTGCCCGCGTCGCGAACCGGCCAGTCGGCGGGCTCTTCGGCCAGCGGCTTCATGGCGAAGGCGACATCGGTGGCAAGGGCCAGGTGGCTGCTCGCAGCCTCACCCAGCATCTCCTGCGCGCGCAGGAGCGAGGGCTCGTCGCGCGCGAAGACCTTGTGGCAGCTCGCCATCGCGCGCTTGGCGATCGCGCGCATCGCCGTGTCATCGAACGGGCCAAGCGTCTGCGGCGACATGACCAGCTTCTTGCGCCCGTTGGGGACGAGAAACTTCAAGCCGCCGATCTTGGCGAAGCGGCGCCAGCCGTAAATATCGGCGAAACTGTCTCCCGAGCCGATGTCGAACACCAGCTCGCAATCAGCGAGCATCCGGCGGTACTTAAGCGCTTCCTTGATCGCCGAGGCTTCGACATATTCAAGGGGCCCGAATTCGGTCGGTTCCGGGAAGGCGCGATCGCCCTTGGGGCCGAACAGCACGAAGCGCGGTTCGATCCCGAGCTCTTTGGCCGCCTCGGCGATGATGCTCATGTTGGCATGGGCGAGGGCCGAGACCCCGAGATTGCCAGAGAAGAAGCTATGCCAGAGCAGGCCGATACGCATGGTGCGGTTTGCTGCGGTGGTTGGGGTGGTCATCGAATGGGTGTCCTGGATTTTCGCGTAGCGGCGCTGGATAGGGGAGGGCTAGCTGCGGCGGATCATGACGCGCACGATCCGGCGGATCGTACCGAATAGGATCTTCACCTTGTCCTTGCCGGACATGCCCCGCTGGTACTGGCGTAGCGCTTGAGAATTGTATTTCGGAGTGGCCTTGCCGAACATGCGGAAAGCCATGACGCGCATGGCGAGTTCCTTGCGGCGCTTGAGCTGGCCGGGCTGCATGCGGTCGATTTCGCGCACCGGCAGCTCTTCGGTGGCAAACTTGCCCTCGGCAACGGCGCGCGCGAGCAGGTCGCGACCCCGCGGTGTGCGCGTCATTATGAGGCTCCGGCCGTCGGCTTCCTCGAACTGGGGGTAGCCGTCATCGTCGCCATACCAGGCGTCGGCGGCAACGATGTCGGCCTGTTCGCCGATCCCGTCGGGACAGATGGTGCACAGGTTATGCGTGTGCCGGCGCAGGATCTTGCCCCAGCTTTCGTTGTAGGTGCAGGTCTTTTCCTCGCCGCTTTCGGTCACCGCGCGGGTGTCGCCCGGCCAGCCGTTGCCACGGTGGCGAAACTCGCGAATGGATTCCGCTTCGCCCGCGCCCAAGTAATCCAGTACCTCGCGGTTGCCGCGATCGCCCGGCGTTCCGGCGCAATAGAAAGACAAAAGGACCGTCGCTTTGAGGGCGACCGGATCGCCTGCAGCCTGCGCGCGGCGCAAGGTGGCGATATCGCACGGCTTGCCGACTACGGCGTAGCTGCCGGGCTTGTCGGAAATCTCGGCCAGCGCAGCAAGCGGCGAAGCGGGCGAATATTTCGAACCGCCGGATCCGGCGCCTTCTGCCGCGTCCTTCGCGATGAAGGACTTCGTACCGATGGGGAAGGCCGGATCGTAGCCGGTCACGATCACGCCATCGACCTCGCCGGTTTCCACGAGCCAGGCTGCGATGCCACTGACCACGCCCCCCGAAGAGCCATGGCGGCGGATCGCTGCATCGGTCGAATGGCCGGTGAGGCATTCGTAGAACTGACCCCACATGTGGTCTTTTATCAGGCCATCCTCGGCCGGGCTATCGCTGGCGACGGCAACCGAAGTGCCGACCACGCCGGAGCAGGCCTTCTCGATGAGGCCCAGATCGGAGGCTGAATAGGCGCCCGGCGCAGCCGCTGGCTCAAGGAATCCGCTGGGCTTCTTTTCCATCTCCACGCCATCGAAGCGGGCGCAGTAGCCGCATCCGATGCACAGATTGTTCTGCGGGGCAGAGGGAAGGGAATTCACGGCATTTCTCCGGCTTCTCGCGTCACTAGTAGCGCGTTTCCTTTGCGCCATGCCGCGGTCGAATAGAAAACGAGCAGGCTGGCAGCGCAAGCGGCCGTAGCCACCGCTGCACCCCACGCCCCGTACTGCCAGCTCATGACAGCACAAAGAGGCACGAGTATTGCGAAGTTCAAGGTGTTCATCGCCAGACGAATCCTCTGCTGGCCGATCGCCACCAACCACATCGAGGGCGCCACCGAGACGAGCCGCGCCATCAGCGTGATGCAGAAGGCAGGCACGAGCAACCACACTCCGGCGTATTCTTCGCCGACAAAGTAATTCTGGACCACGAAGGTCGTGAGGAGGAATACTCCCACCATCACGGAGCCGAACGCAACAAAGGCGGTGGCCAAACCCTTGAGATTGCCCATGTGCAATTCGCCGGCACGGTAGGCCTTGGCCAAACGCGGCAGCATGACGTTGGTTGCTACTTGCCCGGTCGGCAAGGCGACCTGCATCAGCTTTTGCGCGAGCTGGTAGATGCCCACGCCCGCTGGATTCACGAAGATCGAGAGAATCACGACGTCCACTACCCCGTAGGAACGGACCACGAAAACGTCGGAGGCGTAACTGACGCCGCGCCGCAGTTCATCCATCAACGCTTTGATGGTGATCGTTTCGCCGCGGAATTCGATCAGCGACCGACAGGCAGAAAAGCCAAGGACTGCGTATGTCCCGCCAATCAGGAGGAAGCTGCACGCATAGTGGAACAGTTCGGTATCACCCCGAACAAGGAGGAAGGCGGACCAGCTCGCACCGATTGCCGCTGCGATGAACATGTTGGTGCTGTCCCGCCCGTGAAGCTCCATGCCGCGCAGGGTCACGCCTGCAACCTGCCCGAAGGAGAGCAGCAATAAGCCACACCAGACCACAGCGAAAACGAGGACGGGGAAGGCCAGAAGGACATATGCAAGAGCCGCAAGGAGGCACCCGGCTAGCGTCAGCAGCAGCTTCAGGTGGAATATCCGCGCCGGCAAACCGCCGTGCGTTTCCTGATACTCGTCCAGGTCTCGCAAGATGCGTTGCGGATACCCGAAGTCGACAAGCAGCGCCAACAGGCTCGCCGTCGCATAGGTCTTTGCAAAGAGGCCGAAATCCTCGACGCCCACCGCTCGCGCGATGATCAGGAAGATCACGGCGTTCCCGAGAAGAGACGACGCAAGTCCGACCCCGCTGTCGAGCAGCTTGCGAGCAAGAGGTTTTGCGGGTTTCAGCGTGTGTCTCGACAATCGTGTAGGCCGACGGAAGCCGTTCGATATGAAGTGGCCGATTTTATTGCAAGTGCGAATACCTTTGCGCGGCGTTGCGGAATTCTCCTAGAGCCCTTAGGACGACCATGGCGGGCAGGTCCCGTCGAAAGACTTTGTTACACCAATACCTTCTCGCGACTTTTCCGGATCGATCCCGCTAGCAATATGCTCTTCGTATACATCGCATTGGCGTATCTCGTGGCGCTGCTGCTGGTGCCGTTCTATATCGGCATCGAGCCGGTGGAGAATGCGCAGATCAATCTTGAGCGCGGCCTCCTGATCCTGCTCGCCGCCAGCGTAGCCAAGCGGGATGTCCTGCCCACCTTCTCGGCAGGCGTAAGAGACCTGTTTGCCTACCGCAACGGGCTGGCGTTGTTTCTGACAGGCTATTTCCTGGTTCGCGCTATCGCAGCTGCCTTGTCACCGTTCGCCGTTTCCATTCCGATCGTCATCAATGACATCGCTTCGAACTTTTTCGTTTTCCTCGCCTTCTTCGTGATCTTCTCGCAGGTGCGGGTCGAGAAAGAGATCGCAAGGATCCTGGAAGTCTCGGTCCTGATAATTGCAGGTGTGGTGGCGCTCGAGCTTGTACTCGGGTTCAATGTGTTCACATCACTCGCCCCGGAAGGTGCCGGCAAGGCGATCAACGAGGCATCGATCCAGCGTAGCGGGTTGCTGCGCGTGAAGGGACCATTCGAACACCCCCTCACGCTCGCGCATATGGTCGTCATGATCTTGCCGCTCTTCCTTTTCTCCAAGCTCCCGTTCTCCAATCCCCTTCGTGTGCTTTGCGTGGTCTTGCTCGTCGGTATGGGCTTTGCGACCGGATCGCGATCGGGCTTGGTGCTCGTCGCATTCCAGTTGGGCCTCTGGGCGGTCCTTCGCCCGATGCGGATCAACCTTGGGAGCGGGTACATTACCACTCGCGGCGTAGCCTTTGCCGTTGCCCCGCTGGTTCTTGCTGCTGTGCTCGTCCTCGCTGAGCAGCGCTCTGGCTCGGGCCTTTTCGAATCGCATGTCCGCGAGGCGCAAATTCGCAATGGCCTGATCGCCATTCGCGAGAAGCCGTTTTTCGGCTTTGGTCCCGGACCGGGCGCGATTGCGGCGATTACCGAGGGTATGCGCGGCGGCATCGGGGCCATGAAACTGTGGCGCGCCAACCTTGGTACAGTCGACAATTGGTACCTGTCGGTGCTGCTGAGCTCCGGTTTCATGGGCTTTGCCGCGTTTATCCTGCTTATCGGCAGCATCCTCTACCAAGGTGTAGAGCTGTTCTCGAATGCGGCGCGTCGGTACTGGCTGGAGCAGCAGGGCTGGGACGGCCTGGCCCTTGGTCTCCTGATCGGCTGCACCTTCGGCGCGATCTTCATGGCCATTCTCTCGATCTTCACGCTGCACCCGCTGTTCTTTATCCTGGCAGCGTGGCTTACAGCCATAACCGTTCTGGCGCGCCGCCATGCCTGAGGCCCGATTGCCTGAAAACACGCTTACGATCGTCGTGGTGACCTACAATTCGGCCGCCTTCGTGCGCGGCTGTATCGAGAGCCTTTTGGCCCACGCGCCCAAGGTTCCGCACCGCATTGTCTTCGTCGACAACGCCTCCAGCGACGACACCGTTCGCATCGTGAAGGAGGAATTCCCCCAGATCGAACTGGTGGAGCTGGAAGAGAACATCGGCTTTGGCCGCGGCAACAACGCCGGCTTCGCGCACGCGCCGGCGCGTTACTACTACTGCCACAACGCCGATGCCTATCTGCAGGACGACATTCTCGACAAGGCGGTCGAGGCTTTCGAGCAGGACCCGAAGCTGGGGATTGCCGGCCTCCCGCTGGTCTATCCCGACCACAGCCCCCAAACCTCGGCCTATGCTGCCAGCACGCCGATGAAATGGGCTCTGCAGGGCCTTGCGATCGGACCAATCGCGAAAGCCGTGATTGCCAAGGATCCCACGGGGCTGGCTGCAAAAGCGCTCGGCAAGACGCGCATGGGCAAGACCTTTGCCGCGACGCATTCGGGGCAAGATCCCGTGCAATCGGAGCGTCCGTTCGTGGAAGAGGTCGACTGGGTCTGCGGCGCTGCCTTCCTTCTGCGGCACGAGCTGCTTGAAACGTTCGGCTACGGCTTTGACCCCGACATCTTCATGTATGGCGAGGACGAGGAGTTTTGCCTGCGAGCATCGAGCGCAGGCTGGCGCATTGCCAAACTCAACACGACACCGGTGATCCACGAGTTCGGTTGGGGCAAGAGCGTCAAATCCTCGCGGCGGGTTGTCGATCTCAAGTTCGATGGTCTTACCACGACCATCAACAAAACCTTCGCGGACCGGCCGTTCTCCCGTGCGGCCATGCACGCGATGCTTCGCATGAAATACGCAGTCTGGAAGTCGAGGTCGGCTAGCAAATGACCGATAGAGTGCACGCGCGGACCACCTCCGCGCAGGATCCCGACACACAGGCGCCTGCCTCGCTGGAAGGGCTGGCCGACGGGGTGCTGGAGAGCCTGTCGACCTTCGCGGATGAAGCCGAATGCCTGGCAGCGATCGATCAGCGGATCGCGAAGGAGGGCTGCGACACGCTCGCCTTCATCAACGCGCACGCCTTCAACATGATGTGCGAGCGGCCATCCTTCGCGAAAGACCTTCTGGCAGCCTCGCTGCTGGTTCGCGACGGCAAGGGCATGGAAATTTTCCTCGACCGGTTGGGTCATGAACCGGGTGCCAATCTCAACGGTACCGATCTCATTCCGGCGGTGCTCGCGCGGCATACGGACAAGAAGGTTGCCGTCTTCGGCACCCGCGATCCCTGGCTGAGCAAGGGATGCGCCGAGTTGGAGGCGCGCGGCAACACCATCGTATCCAAGGTCGATGGCTTTCAGGACGAGAGCGCCTATCTCGGCGCTGTTGACGAGACCAAGCCCGAAATCGTCGTTCTCGCCATGGGCATGCCGCGGCAGGAAGCGGTGGCTTCGGCCATTGCGGAGCGCTGCAGCTGGCAACCGCGCCTGGTCATTTGCGGCGGGGCTATCATCGACTTCCTTTCGAACCGGCATTCGCGCGCACCGAAGTGGCTGCGCGCATCGGGGTTCGAATGGGTCTATCGCCTGGCGCTCGAACCGCGCCGCTTGTTCCGGCGCTACGTCATCGGAAATGTCCAGTTTCTCAATCGTTTGAAGACGATCGAGCGGAATCGGAAGTAGGTTTGGAAATGAGCGAAAAACTCCCCAGCTTCGTGTGTGTCGGCGGGCCGAAATGCGGCACGACGTCGCTCTACCACTACCTGCGTGACCATCCGGAAGTCTTCCTTCCGGCGCAAAAGGAGCTGCACTTCTTCTCCGCTCCGGACCTGCTGGAACGGCCGAACGGGCCGGGCATGCGCTCGGTGCTGGCCGATATCGTTTCCAACGAGGCGGAATACCGCAAGATGTTCCGCGCCAGCCCGCAGGGCGCCGTCAGCGGTGACATCTCGCCGTCCTACCTGACCTCGCCGAGCGCACCGCAGGCGATCAAGGACCTTCTGGGCAGCCCGAAGATCATCATCATGCTGCGCGATCCGGTCGACCGGATGTTCTCGCAATATATGCACCTGCGCCGTTCGGCTCGCGAGGATCTCGAGTTCGAGGATGCGCTGGCAGCGGAGCCGGCACGGCTCGCGCAGGGCTGGGGGGACATGTGGCTCTATCGCAATGGCGCGTTCAGCGCAGACGCGGTCGAGCGCTATTTCGACACCTTCGGCAAGGAGAATGTGATGGTCATTCTCGTGCCCGAAATGCGCGCCGATACCCGCGGCGTGATGAAACAGGTGATGGAATTCATCGGGGTAGACAGCAGCGTCGAGCTGGACCTTGAAGGCGAGTTCAACAAATCGGGCATGCCTAAGTCGAAGGTGGTCGCCCGCCTGATCGATGCGAGCCCGCTCGCGACTTTTGCCAAGCGCGTCATCCCGCGCGGCATCGGTGCTTCGATCAAACGACGGATCCAGGAAATGAACACCGGCCCGCGCCTGACCCTGTCGCAGGAGAAGCGTGACGAATACCGCGCCGAATTCGCCGAGGACACGCGCAAGCTCGAAGCGCTGATCGGTCGCTCGACCGGCTGGCTCGACCAGACGGCCTGATTCGCGTCCGGAGAGGCGTCAGGTAGCGTACCGCCAGAGCATGGCGGCGATCAGGAAATCAGGTTTTCAGGAAGTCTTGAGGCTTTGATGGTGGGCGTACCAAGGTTCGAACTTGGGACCCCTACGATGTCAACATAGTGCTCTACCACTGAGCTATACGCCCACTCATCAAGCGGCCCTTATTCAGGGCAGGGCGGCCCAATAGCGGCCTTGCCACACCCGCGCAAGGCCAAAAGAGGCCCTAAAGACGGGCGCTCACTTTTTCTTCGAGAACGCGTTCCACTTCGAGCACGAGATCGCGCAGGTGGAAGGGTTTCGACAGCACTTTCGCATGCGGTTGTTCGCGGCTGGCCTTCAAGGTCACGGCGGCGAAACCGGTGATGAACATCACCTTGGTGTGCGGGCTCACTTCGTTGCACTTCTGCGCCAGTTCGATGCCGTCCATTTCGGGCATGACGATGTCCGAAAGCAGCAGATCGTAGCTTCCCTCTTCGAGAAGGGGGAGCGCAGCCGTGCCGCGATCGACCGAGTCGACCGAATAGCCGGCGTTGGCAAGCGCGCGCTCGAGGTAGACGCGCATGGCTTCGTCATCCTCGGCGAGCAGGATCGAGTGAGTCGGTGCTTCCGTCATGCGCATCGGTGTAGCGCCTTGGATTTAAAAAACCATGTATCCGAAACGATCGTTGTTAACGCGCCCCGGAACGGAACAGATTGCGGGCGCGGCATGAACAGGGGCCTTGCGAGGGCATTGTGCTTGGTTTCCTGCGGTTTTCAGCGATTCCCGGCTTGATTAATTCCGGGGAGCGACCAAGCTTGGCTCCATGGATTCAACGCCCCCCCAATTCCCGGAGGATCCGGTGTGCGAAAGCGGAGGGGCCATCCCCGGCCTGGGGGAGCCGGCCTATCGCCTGTGGCGCTATGCGGAGCAGGCGGCGCCGATCGTGGTCGCAATGCCGCACGCCGGCAGGGCCTATCCCGATCCGGTTCTGGAGACGCTGCGCGATCCGGCGCAGGCCAAGCTGCGGCTTGAAGACCGCCATATTGACGCTGTGGGTAAGCCGGTCGCCTTTGCGACTGGAGCGAACCTGCTGCTTGCCACCGCTCCCAGGGCGATGATCGACCTCAATCGGTCTTCAGAAGACATCGATTGGGCGATGGTGCGCGGAACGCGTCCGCCGCAGACGCGCCATTCGCTGGCCAACCGCCGCTCGCGCAGCGGGCTCGGACTGATTCCGCGACGGGTTCCCGGCATGGGGGAGCTATGGCGCCGACCGCTCGAGCGGCAGGAGGTCGATGCGTGGATCGAGGGGATTTACGAGCCCTATCACGGCGCTCTCGCTGCCGAGCTTGAACGGCTTCGCGACCAATGGGGCGTGGCCCTGCTGATCGACTTGCACTCGATGCCGCCCCTTCGCCCATCGCACCCCCAGGACCAGCCGGCAGAGTTCGTCATCGGCGACCGCTTTGGTGCCTCTTGCGATCCCGGCCTTGTCGATCTAACAATGCGCTATCTCGCCACCCAGGGGCGTCGTGTGGCGCACAACCGGCCCTATTCGGGAGGCTATGTCCTCGACCGCTACGGGCAGACCCAGAGGGGCATCCACGCGATCCAGATCGAGGTGTGCCGTAGCACCTATCTCGACGCACGCCTCGACCAGCCGAGCGCGCGCCTTCCGGCGATCGTCAAGCTGCTGGCAGGCCTCGTGCGCACGCTGGGCGCGGAAACCGCCCTGATGGGGCGAGGCGGCGGCTTCTCGCAGGCTGCCGAATAGGCGCTTCCAAGAAAAAACCACCCCGTGAATGAAGATACACGGGGTGGCCAAGGTTCAGGGAGGAAATGCACAGAAGTGCATTTGTCCGTGCGCCATGAGGGGAAGCGCAGCGGACACATCAAAGATAATCTCTGGAAACCGGCTTTCAAGCCCGGGGGAACGGGGCTGCGGCGGTTTGCCGCAGGGGAAAAACCGGTGAGCGGCTTAGCCAGCCTTGGGCTGCGAAACCAGCACCGAGCCAGTCCCAGTGATCGCCATGCCCGCCATATCCTCGACCAGCAGGCAGTCGCCAAGCGACAGGCTCTCGTCGCCTACCTTGGGCGACCCGTCGAACGCGATCGCAATGGCTGGGCCGGTCAGCCCATGCGCCGGGCCGGTTTCGGCGGAAAAACAGTCGAGGCGGAAGTGCGGGCCGTCGACAAGCGTTGCCGAACCACTGCCAACACGGCTCCGCAGGTCTGCGGAATAAGGGCCTGTTTCGGCAACGGAAAGGCCGCCGTCGAGATGCAGTTCGCGCGGGCGGCCATAGTCGAACAGGCGGAAGGTGATATCGCTGTTCTGCTGGACCTCGATGAGGTTCACTCCGGCGCCAATCGCATGCACCGTGCCGGAGGGAATGTAGAACACATCGCCCTTGGTAACCGGGTGCCATTCGAGCAGGTCGACGATCGACCCGTCGAGCGCGGCGGTGCGGAGCGCTTCGGGGGAATGTTCCTCGCGGAAGCCCACCGCGATGGTTGCGTCGGGCGCGCTTTCGAGGATCACCCAGCATTCGCTCTTGCCGTTGCGCCCGAACCCCATGGCTTCGGCCTGTGCATCGCTCGGGTGGTTCTGCACCGACAGCCGCTCGCTGGTGAAAATGTACTTCGCCAGCAGCTGCGGCAGCTCGGGAGGCGGTTCGAACCAGACTTCGCCGAAGCGGGCATCGCTGGGAACGTCGAACGCGTCCGGCAGGCGGTCCGCGCCCCAGACCTTCTCGACGTATTTGCGGGGAAGCTTGCGGCTCATTGCGACTTGCAGCGGCTGGCTTCGCCGACGCGCTGGACGGCGGACCGCGCCGCAACCAGGATATCCTCGCCGTCGACCACGACCACGGTGTCGCTTGCGCCGACCACGGTGACGTGCGGCCCGTCGGTATCGATCATGGTTCCGCTGGCCGCGATGATCTCGCCGCTGCCCAGCACGACATTGCCGTCATCATCGGCGCTGCGCTTGCTCATCAGCGCATCCCAGTTTCCGATATCGGACCAGCCCATCGACACATCGACCATGGCGGCCCGATCGGTGTTTTCCATGACCGCGTAGTCGACCGATTCCCCGGCGATGGCGCCAAAGGCCCCGGCATCGGGGAAAATCCTGGCATCCTCTGTCCGCGCATTGTCGAAGGCCGCGGCGACCTGTTCGGCCATGGCGCTGCGATGCGCGGCCAGCTCATCGAGGAAAAGGCCGGCCGGCAGCGCGAAAATACCGCCGTTCCAAGCGTATCCTCCGTCCGCCACAAAGGCGAGGGCGCGTTCGAGGTCGGGCTTTTCGACAAATTGGGCGACCTTGCTGCCGGTATCCAGCGCCTCGCCCCGCCGCAGATAGCCATAGCCGGTTTCAGGCGCCGTTGCGGCGATCCCGAAGCACACCAGCCAGCCGTCTCTTGCCAGGCCGGCCGCCGCAATGGCAGCCTCCTGGAAGGCGTCGGGCTGGGCGATGAAGTGGTCGCTCGGGCACACCAGCATGATGTCGCCGGGGTCGACCGCGTGCGCGGCAAGGGCCACGGCAGGCGCGGTATTGCGGCCGCAGGGTTCTACAATGAAGCGCGCGTCGGGGGCGATGGGCCGTGCCTGTTCCTGGGCAATCGCGAGATGTTTTTCCCCGATTACGACCACCGGAGCGCCGAATTCGCTGCGATCCGCGCAGCGCGACAGCGTCTCCTCAAACAGGGTCTTCTCACCAAGCAGGGGGATGAAGGGCTTCGGCTTGTCGGCGCGGCTGCGTGGCCACAAGCGGGTGCCGCTGCCGCCGCACAAAACCACCGGAACTATGCGGGACATCGCTCTCTCCACGGACCCACGGCAGGCTCGCGGGTGCGGGCTGCCGTCTCGCAATCGGAAATAGCCGAACTATTGCTCCGGCAGCAATCGCGTGAAGTGGGTTTTCCAATCCACTGTGCCTTCTGGCGATGCGAATGCGAGGACCAGAGGCAATTCGGCCTCGATTAGGTCCACTCGTTCATCCCAGCCGTCGTGCGTGCGTTTGCGGAAGATGCCGCCGTCGTGGCGCGGCCCCCAGACCTGCATGAAGGTCACAGCAGCGCTCGGCTCGTAGCCGGCGTTCTGCAGCAGCCAGGGCATCAGGCGATCGGCGTCGCGCTCAGAGACCCGGACGAGGCGGCGCTTCCAGCCGATCCGGTTGAACGTCTCAGCGTGGCGCAAGATATTGTGGGCCATCTCGTGCGCGACCAGCGCGGCGAGAGTGGGCTCGTCATAGCTGAAACCGGGAAAATCCTTGCCGACCATCACGCGATCGCCATCGGCTGCGGCGTTCTTGCGGTTATCGACCAGCTCGAAGCGGGTTGGGCAGGCGGGCACGCCAACAAGAGTGGCGGATTGCGGTTCACCGCCGGGGGAGCGCCAGGTGAGCTCGACCGATCCGCTTGCAAGCGCAGCGTCGATCGAATCGCGCAGGTTGAAAACGCGCTTCCAGCGCGGTTCGGCCCGGGGCCAGCCATCGTCGATGGAGCGTCCGTTTACTGCGAGGATGGTGTCGTTCTGGCGCAGGCCGGCGAGAGCGGCGGGCGAGCCTTCGGCGACCGACTGCACGCCGATATCGCCGCTCAGCTGGAACAGCAGGCGCACCGCTTCGGGACTGCCATAGCTGTGCGCATCATGGAGCAAGAGGCCGGAAACGCTGATAGCGCCTTCGCAAAAAGGCGCATTGTGGGTCGCCAGCCGGTAGCCGATTCGGAACAGGCGGTCTTCCTTCTCCTGGAAGACCTCGAGCGGGACACGCGGGCGGTCCGGATCGTGAAGGTCGAAATCCGCCAGCGCGGGCGTACCGCACAGCAATGCGAGCGCAAGAACCGCGCGTCGCAGGAAAAGCGCTAGGGGGGCGCCCGCCGTGTGGCGCGGCGCCCCCTTTGCGAAAGGATCAGATCGTCGGAGCACCGGCGGTCATGGCGTCGCCAAGCGGCACCTTACCCTGCTGGAGCTGACGACCGAAGATCGTGCGCATCACGTCGAGCGAGAAGATCTGCGCCCAGATCAGAGGCAGCAGGCCGCTCTCGGTCCACTTGCGCAGCTGGTCACCGCGCAGTTCGCGCAGCTTGTCCTGGTTGATCATCTGGAAGCCGCGATAGACGAACGGCTTGTCGTTGCCCTGCTGCTGGATGGCGATTTCGCCGTCCATGAGGAGGTCGTGCTGGCGCAGCTCGTCCATGAAGGCCTTGGTGCGCTGACCGGCCTGCTCGAACTGCTCGCAATACTCGAGGATCTGCTTGGTGAATTCGGTCGGCTTGCCGTCTTCGAACAGCGGTTCGCCGTCTTCGAATTCGCCGATGTTTTCGGCGGTCGGGTCGAAGCAGAGCGACATTTCGTCGGCATCGGGCTTCAGGCGGGCCAGCATGTAGGGGTGGCGGCGGATGTAGGCCGGCAGGTACAGGTTATCCATGACCTTGCCTTCGTCGTCGACGAAGGTGTTGACCCCTTCGTTGAGGCCCATCAGCGCCAGCGGAACAGCATCTTCGCCGGTCGAGAACACGATCGGGAGATCGCGCTGGGCGGAGACGAATTCGTCGACCGTCAGCGGGATGGCGTGCTGGCCGACAAGCCAGGGAGCCTTGCTCATCGGACGCGCGCGGTAGTTCGCGTGGTCCTTGCTGTTGAGCGGCATGAGGTCTTTGAAGAACAGGGGCAGGTTGGATTGCGGCGCGCTGGCCATGGATCTCTCCGAAATTCGAATGGATTGGGCGGCATGCCCGGAGGGCATACGCACGAAGCGCGCGCTTTACGGTGTTGCGGCCTCGGGTGCAAGCGGCACGAGCTTGCCGGGGTTGAGTATCCCCCGCGGGTCGAGCGCCTGCTTCACGCTGCGCATCATCGCCAGCGCCACCGGATCGCCCAGCCGGCCCAGCTCGTCGCGCTTCATCTGGCCGATTCCGTGCTCGGCGCTGAGCGATCCGCCGAACGCGGCCACGCGGTCGTGAACGAAGGCAGAGACCTGCTTGCCCTGCGTGGCTTCCCATTCTCCGCGCACCGCGCCTTCGGGGGCGAGGACGTGGAAATGGATGTTGCCATCGCCCAGGTGGCCGAAGCCAACGGCGCATGTCCCCTCGAACCGGGCTTCCACTTCGGGCGAGACGGTTTCGACGAACTCGGGCATCCGCGCGACCGGCACGGAAATGTCGTGCTGCATGGCGGGGCCGATCGCGCGTTCGGCCGGCGCAATGGAATCGCGAAGCTGCCAGAAGGCTTCCGCCTGGCTTTCGCTCGCCGAGATTACCGCATCTTCGAGCAGGTCGGCCTCCATCGCGCTGGCGAAGAGGTCCTCGACCAATGTGTCGAGCGCATCGGTGCGGCCTTCGCCGGCGACCAGCTCGACCAGCGCGTGCCAGGCGTGCTCGCCATCGAGCGGGCTTCGCGCATCGGGCAGGTGAGCGAGCACCGATTGGAGGCAATGCGCGGGGAGCACTTCGAAGCCTTCCAGCGCGTCGCCTGCGACAGCTTCGCAGTGGAGCAGCAATTTCCGCGCTTTCGAGAGGCTGGGCAGGCCCACCCAGGCCACCCGGCGCTCGCCGATCTGCGGCACGAGCTTCAGCGTCGCGCCGGTCACGATGCCAAGCGTGCCTTCCGATCCGATCAGCAGCTGCTTGAGATCGAAACCGCGGTTATCCTTCTTGAGCGGTACGAGGCCGGAATAGACCGATCCGTCGGCCAGCACCGCCTCGACCCCCAGCACCTGCGCGCGCATGGTGCCGTGGCGCAGCACCTGGGTCCCGCCCGCGTTGGTCGAGATAAGGCCGCCTACGGTCGCCGATCCCTTGCCGCCGAGTGTAAGCGGGAAGCGCAGGCCCTCAGCCTCGACCGTTTCGTGAAGCGTCTGGAGGACAAGGCCCGCATCGCAGGTGATCTGCTGGGCCGCGATGTCGAAAGCGCGCACCGCGTTCATCCGCCTCAGCGAGATAATCACGCTGGTCCCGCTTTCATCGGGAGTCGCGCCGCCCGACATGCCGCTGTTGCCGCCTTGCGGGACGATCGGCACGCCGTGCTGCGCGCACAGTTTCACAAAGGCAGACACCTCGTCCGTAGAGGCCGGGGAGGCAAGGCCCAGCGCCCTGCCGGTGTAGCGGCCGCGCCAGTCGGTCAGCCAGGGTTCGACCAGCTCGGGATCGACAGTGAAGCCGCGCGGGCCAAGCAGCTCCTGTGCTGCGCTCAGAAAGGACTCGGTATCGCTCATGTGCGGCGCCTTTGCCACAGGTGGACGGGCAAAGGCCACCACTTGCCAACCCTGCCAGAACAATTAAGCCCGCATTCAAGCGTGGTGGGGCAACGGCAACGCCAACAGTGTCGGCCCCTATCCGTGACCGGCGTTTCGAGGAGCGTTCCCGAGCAAAGCCAATGTCCTTCCTGTCACCTCTTGCTGCCATGCTGATTGCATTGGGCACGCCGCAGGGCGCGCAGGCCGAGGACGTGGCCGGCAAGGCGCGCGAGAGCGAGAGCGGGACGATCGACCTTGGTTCCTTGTCGGACCGGCGTCCGTCGTGGATCGGCTTCTCCGGTATCGCCAGCGTCCCCGTGGCGCAGCAGGTCCGTATCGAACAGCGCGTGATCCTGCGCATCAACCCGCAACCCAGCAGCACGCGGCGTAGCATGCTCGCGCAGCTTCCGCGCCAGGGACAGCCCGCCCGCCTCGTTGAACGGCCACACGGCAGCTGTCTCAACGCAGGCGATATCGTGGGCGTGTCCGACCGGGGCAGCCGCCTCGTGATGTATATGCGCAACCGGCAGATCATCACCGCCAGCCTCGAGAAAGCGTGCAGCCCGCGCGATTTCTACCTCGGCTTCTATGTCGAGCGGAACGAGGACGGGCGCCTTTGCGTCGACCGCGACCGGCTGATGTCGCGTGCAGGCGCGAAGTGCCGGATCTCCAGTTTCAACCGCCTCGTTGCGGTTGCCGGGGAACGCTGAGGCGCGCGAAGCGCCGAATTCTTGACTTTTCCGGCATTTCCGGCGAAGGGCGCGCCCAGCCGATACTGCGGACGCGCGGGTTTGGGTCGGCCAACGTTCCAGGGACAGTTTCGAACCGCATGACTTTCGCCGATCTCGGCCTTTCCGAAGACTTGCTCAAGGCAGTAAGCGAAGCCGGCTACACCGCGCCGACCGACATCCAGCGCGAAGCCATTCCGCCGGTGCTGATGATGAAGGACATGATCGGCATTGCGCAGACCGGCACGGGCAAGACCGCCAGCTTCGTGCTGCCGATGATCGATGTGATGGCCGCCGGCCGCCGCCGGGCGCTCATGCCGCGCAGCCTCATCCTCGAACCGACCCGCGAACTCGCCGCCCAGGTGGCCGAGAATTTCGAGAAGTACGGCAAGTACCACGATCTCAAGATGGCACTGCTTATCGGCGGCGTGCAGATGGGTGACCAGGTCAAGGCGCTCAACGAAGGCGTCGACGTGCTGATCGCCACCCCGGGTCGCCTGATGGACCTGTTCGAGCGCGGCAAGATCCTGCTGAATGGCTGCGAACTGCTGGTCATCGACGAAGCCGACCGCATGCTCGACATGGGCTTCATTCCCGATATCGAGTTCATCTGCGACAAGCTACCCGACACGCGCCAGACCATGCTGTTCTCGGCGACGATGCCGCCGCCGATTGAAAAGCTGGCCAAGAAGTTCCTCAGCAATCCCAAGCGGATCGAGGTGAGCCGCGCGGCAACCACGAACAAGGATATCACCGCCTTTAAGGTCCCGGTGAAGAGCCGT
Source organism: Qipengyuania flava (assembly GCF_019448255.1). Classification (NCBI taxonomy): domain Bacteria; kingdom Pseudomonadati; phylum Pseudomonadota; class Alphaproteobacteria; order Sphingomonadales; family Erythrobacteraceae; genus Qipengyuania; species Qipengyuania flava. Next base: position 1,962,685 of record NZ_CP080410.1, on the reverse strand, counting down.
CAGAAGCGCGAAACGCTGCGCTGGCTGCTCAGCCACGACCATGTCGAGACGGCGATCATCTTCGCCAACCGCAAGACGACCGTGCGCGAGCTGAACAAGAGCCTGCAGAGCTATGGTTTTGCCAGCAGCGAGATCCATGGCGACATGGACCAGTCGAACCGCCTCAAGGAACTGGATCGCTTCAAGAAGGGCGAGGTCAACATCCTCGTTGCGTCGGACGTTGCGGCACGCGGGCTCGACATCAAGGGTGTCAGCCACGTGTTCAACTTCGACACGCCCTGGCACCCGGATGACTATGTCCACCGCATCGGCCGCACCGGCCGCGCGGGCGCCAAGGGCCGTGCCTTCACCTTCGTCGCCGATGAGGACGCCGAGGCGATTGCCAATGTCGAGAAGCTGACCGGATCGGCGATCAAGGTCTTCGGCAAGGAAGATGTCCGCGTCGATCTCGTCGAAAAGCCGGCCGAAAAACGTGAAGAGCGCGAAGAACAGGGCGAAAAGCCCAAGCGCGCTCGCAAGAGCCGGGACGATGAAGAGGCTCCGCGCGAAAAGCGGGAGCGCAAGGCCAAGGATGCCGCGCCCAAGGAACCCAAGCCCAAGCGCGAAAGCCGCCGCAAGCGCGGTGAAGACGACGCGCCGGTTGCAGCCGGCGAGTGGAACGGCCCGCGTCCCGGCTTTCTCGACGTTTCGGCGACCTGATTTAACGTCTTCCTAACCATGCGCACCGCATAGCTAGCGGTGCGATGGAGATTTTTGCCAAACACGCCGAAAGCACGCTGCTGTGGCTCGCGATGACGGGCGCGGTGTTTGGTACGCTCGCCCTGCTCATGAAACGCAAGACTATTGTCGCGGCGATGGGGCGTGCGCGGGACGAGTTTACGACCAATCTCGGCCTGATGCTGCTCAACCTGGTGCTGATCGCGCCACTCTTCGCTGTTCCCGAAGGCGCCATTCGCGATCAAATCGTGGCCATGCCGGCGCTCGGCACCTTCTGGGACAGCCAGAACGAATTCCTGGTCCTGTTCGCGGCGATCGCGATTGCGGATTTGACCGTCTACTGGCGCCACCGTTTCGAGCACCATCCGCTGCTCTGGCGCATTCACGCCACGCACCACGCCGACACGGCGCTGCATTGGCTCTCGGTCCAGCGCAAGCATCCGCTAAGCAAGCTGCTCAGTGTGCTCGTGGATTTCGTACTGCTGCTCTTCCTAGGCCTGCCCGAATGGGCCATCGCGGGATCGGCGTTCCTGCGCGGCTGGTGGGCCTATTTCATCCACTGTGACGTGCCCTGGACGCTCGGCGTCTTCGGCAAGGTCCTGATCTCGCCCGCAGCGCACCGCTTGCACCATATTCGCGACGAAGAGCTGATGGGCACCAATTTCGGCAACACCATCACGCTGTGGGACCGGGTGTTCGGGACTTATATGGACCCGGCGCCCTATCTCGATTGCGAAACCGGGATTGCGGAAGGGACACGCGGGTTTCTCGGCGAACTGGCCCGTCCGTTCGAGCGCCGGTACTGGACCCGCAAGCCGGAGGCCCGGACTTCGCAGGAGCCGGCCGCCTAAGGAGCGCCGCCCGCATTTCGGCTCTGGAACCGGGGGCGAACTGGCCCTATCGAGCCGCCCATGTATCCAAGCAAGACATCGCCGGAACGCCGCGCTGACGGCATTGTCCACGCGGTCAGCCTCAGCGCCTTTGCGATAGCCAGCGTGTTCCTCCTCAACCGGGTGATGAGCGCAGGCAACGCCACGCTGATCCTGGCAGTGCTGGTCTATGTTATCTCGGCGCTGGCCTCGGTCGGCATTTCCTTTGCTTACCATTTGCACCCGCGCCACGAGCTGCGGCCGGCCCTGCGCCGCTGGGATCATTCGGCGATCTACATCGTGATCGCGGGCACCTTCACGCCGCTCCTGCTCGCGACCGGCAGCTACAGCGCGATGGGTATCCTTGCCCTCATCTGGCTGTTCGCCCTGGCGGGGGTCTGGTTCAAGGTCTCCGCCGCCGAGATCGATTCGCGCTGGTCGCTGATGTCCTACCTCGCCCTCGGCTGGTTCGCGCTTGCCGCCTTGCCGGACTTCCTGAGCGGCCTGCCGCTCGCCTCGACCCTCGCGGTCGTGGCCGGTGGTGTTTTCTACACGATCGGGACTTTGTTCTACAAGAACAAGGAGATGGCCTTCCGTTACCCGATCTGGCATGCCTTCGGGACGCTGGGCGGAACGGCCTTCCTCACCGCGATCTGGGTGGCCGTCGCCTAGGTGTTTTCAGCGAGGGTGACGAAGCTGTCGAGCACGCGCTTTTCGCCGGCCTGCTCGAACTCAATGGTCAGCTTATTGCCTTCCTGATCGGTCACGCAGCCATAGCCGAACTTGTCGTGAAACACGCGCGCGCCCAGCGCGATGTCGCTGCGCGGCTTGGCGGCAAAGCTGGCAGCGCTGCGGCCGGGTTCGGCCAGGCGCTTCGGCGTCGTGTCATAGCCATTCGACAGCGCCCGCTGCCAGCCGGGCCCACGCGCGCCGGAGCGATCGGGACGGTTCGACGAGACATGCGCAAACGGGTCCTCGTTCTCGCTCCAGTTGGCCCGCCAGAGGGAGGCGCCGCCGGTCATGGTCGTCTCGCTGTTGACGAATTCCTCGGGCAATTCCTCGACGAAGCGGCTGGGTATCGAGCTGGTCCACTGGCCATAGATCCGCCGGTTCGCGGCGTGCAGGATCGTGCAGCGCCGCTTTGCGCGGGTAATCGCGACATAGGCTAGCCGGCGTTCCTCCTCGAGGCTCGCCAGCCCGCCTTCGTCGAGCGATCGCTGGCTCGGAAACACGCCTTCCTCCCAGCCCGGCAGGAACACATGGTCGAACTCCAGCCCCTTGGCCGCGTGCATGGTCATGATGGTGACCTTCTCGCCATCGTCGGCGCGGTCGTTGTCCATCACCAGGCTGACATGCTCGAGGAAGTCGCCGAGCGTCTCGTATTCCTCCATCGCGCGGGCGAGTTCGGTGAGGTTTTCAAGGCGTCCGGCGCTTTCCGCGCTGCGGTCCTTCTGGAGCATGTCCTCATAGCCGCTTTCCGCCAGCACGGTGCGCAGCAGTTCGGACGGCGTGACCTTCTCCGCCTCCTCGCGCCAGTGGACGAACTGGCCGAGCAGGGCGACGAGGTTGTTGCGCGCGCGCGCCGGGAGCTCGTCGGTTTCGCACAGGTCGAGGCTGGCAGCGGCTAGCGGGGTCTGCGTGCGGCGGGCGTGGCGGCGCATGGCTTCAAGCGTTTTTGCGCCGAGGCCGCGCTTGGGCTGGTTGTAGATGCGCTCGAAGGCGAGGTCGTCGGCCGGCTGGGCGATGGTGCGCAGGTAGGCGAGGGCGTCGCGAATTTCAGCGCGTTCGTAGAAGCGGAAGCCGCCCACGATGCGGTAGTTGAGGCCGATCTGGATGAAGCGATCTTCGAACTCGCGCGTCTGGTACTGGGCGCGCACGAGGATGGCGACCTCGTCGAGCGGGGCGCCTTCGCTTTCGAGGCGCTCGATCTCCTCGCCCACGCGGCGGGCTTCCTCGGGTGCGTCCCATACGCCGATCACGCGGACCTTCTCGCCCGCCGGAAGCTCGGTCCAGAGCGTCTTGCCGAGCCGTTCGCTGTTGGCGTCGATCAGGCCCGATGCGGCTGCAAGGATCTGCGGTGTGGAGCGATAGTTCTGCTCCAGCTTGATCACCGCCGCGCCGGGAAAATCCTTTTCGAACTTGAGGATATTGGCGACTTCCGCGCCGCGCCAGGAATAGATCGACTGGTCGTCATCGCCCACTACGCAAATGTTCTTGCGAGCCTGGGCGAGCAAGCGCAGCCACAGGTACTGGACCTGGTTGGTGTCCTGGTATTCGTCGACAAGGATGTATTTGAAGCGCTGCTGGTACTGCTCCAGCACGTCGCGGTGCTGGCGGAAGATGTTCAGCATATGGAGCAGCAGGTCACCGAAATCGCAGGCGTTCAGCGCCTTCAGCCGGTCCTGATAGAGCTTGTAGAACTGCGCGCCGCGACCGTTGGCATAGCTCTCGTTCTCGACCGCATCGAGGTCGCCGGGGTTGAGCCCGCGGTTCTTCCAGCGGTCGATCAGGCCGGCCAGCTGACGCGCGGGCCAGCGCTTCTCGTCGAGGTCGTTTTCCTGGATCAGCTGCTTCAGCAGGCGCAGTTGGTCGTCGGTGTCGATGATCGTATAGTTGCTTTCAAGGCCCACCAGCTCGGCATGACGACGCAGCATGCGCGCGCCGATCGAATGGAACGTGCCGAGCCAGGGCATGCCCTCCACCGCATTGCCGATATGGCGCCCGACACGCTCGCGCATTTCGCGCGCGGCCTTGTTGGTGAAGGTCACGCAGAGGATCTCGCTCGGCCACGCGCGGCGGGTTGCGATGAGATGTGCCAAACGCGCGGTCAGCGCAGCCGTCTTGCCCGTGCCCGCTCCCGCCAGCATCAGCACCGGCCCTTCGGTCGTCAGGACGGCCTCGCGCTGGGGTGTGTTGAGACGCGCGGCGTAGGGCGGAACAGCGCCGTTTTCGGCGGCTTTCGGAGGGGATTCGGGCAGGGACATAGGTCGGTGAACAGGTAGGGAACACTGCGGCGATACGCAAGGCGCTGGCGACCTCCACAGCGCGCATTCCGCCGGAGCCATATCGGAACCTTGTCAGCGGCTTGGGCGTTGGGCGACTTGTAAGATACAGAAATTAATGGAGAACACCATGAAAGCCCTCTTTGCCGCAGCCGCCGCAATGGGTCTCGCGATGACCGCAGCCCCCGCCGCAGCCGATGATCACGGGACCAAGGCAAAATCGCCGGAGGTCGTCGAAACAAACGCACGCGGCCAGGCGACCAAGGTCCGCATCGAGGGCAAGGTCTACGATGTGTGCATGAAGGAAGACCAGGACGGCTGCATCAACCCGCGTGCCGCCGGTCTCAAGTGGGGCGACCGCCCGCTGGATTACTGGCCGGGCAAGCCCGCCAGCGACATGTAAGACCGAGCTTCAGCTCGTGCCGGTCGCACCTGCGGCCCGCGCACGGCGCTTGGAGGGGGCGGGGCTGCCATGGCGGCTCCGCCCCCGATTGCGTTGGGGCGAAGCGCAGGCGCGATCGGCCGCTGGGCGCGTTTGCGAAACGCTCCACGCCGGACCGTTGGCTCGCCGCGCCGAGCACAGGCGCGCGCGATTGCCAAGCGGAGCCCTTGGGAGGATGCTGGCCCTGTCCCTCGGGGAAGGGGCCAAGGGTCGCGTTCGTTGCGCATGTTCGAATCCCAAGGAGGATCGCATGCGAAAGACATTTTGGTACCTCGTCGGCGGCCAGCTTGCCGTCATCAGCATTCCCGCGCTTGCCCAGTATGAGGCTGTGGATCCGGCGCACAGCGCCCAGCAGCCGGCAGAAGAATCGGCCGCTCAGCCGGATACGCCGGGTGACGAACTGGAGGTGATGGAGAGCTGGCCGGCCGAGCGGCGAGCAACCTACGAGAGTTGGCCCCCCGACGCGCAGGCCTATTTCTGGACGCTCACACCCGAGCGGCAGGAGCTGTTCTTCGCTCTGACCGACACGGATCGGCTGGCTCTTGTCGCCATGGACGAGGCGGGCCGATCAGAAGCGTGGCGAATGATCGAAGAGCGCGCCGCGCAGCCGGCCGAGACTCCCGATGGGTCTGACGCGGCCACCCAAGGCGACGAGCCCATGGGTCGCTCCTGAGGCCGCGTCACGCCGCGTCGGAAGCCAGCCTCAATAGCCACAGGCGGGCCTTTCCGACGCGGCGATCGGCCACGCAGTCCAGCCCCTTGATCGAAACCGTTTCCTTCGCGCCGGTCTCGAGCGCCATCCAGGTGGCTGGCCCGATCCAGCCGAGACGAAGCATCCGGTCGAGCGCCACCTCGCCCGCGCCCGTACCGTAGGGCGGGTCGAGCAGGATGAGGTCATGCGGCTGCTTTGCCGGACCCAACGACATGACCGAGGCCTGTTGCACCGTGGTCTGCCGGCGCGCATCGAGAGCGTCGATATTGGCACGGATGGCCTTCACGGCCGACGCTTCCTGTTCGACGAAGGTGCAAGATGCAGCGCCGCGCGAGAGGGCTTCGAGGCCCAGCGCGCCCGATCCGGCAAACAGGTCGAGTACGGCGAGCTCTTCGAAACTGCCGAGGCGGCTGGTGAGCATGGAGAACAGCGTCTCGCGGGTGCGGTCGGCAGTTGGCCGTGTAATCTCGCCGGACGGGGCGACCAGCTTGCGCCCGCGCCATTGGCCCGCAACGATCCTCATGCGCGGTTCCGCTTGATCTGCTTGCGGAAGCGTTCGACATCGGCCTGGCGGATTTCGACCGCCTGGCCGCGGGCGAGCTCGCCCAGCTCGAAGGGACCGTAGCCGATGCGCAGCAGGCGGTTCACCTTCATGCCAAGGTGTTCGAGCACGCGGCGCACCTCGCGGTTCTTGCCCTCGGTCAGCGTCATCTGGACCCAGCGGTTCTTGCCCGCGCCGCGCTCAAGGTCCGCTTCGATGCGGCCGTAGCGCACACCGTCGATTTCGATGCCTTCGATAAGCTCGTCGAGCTGTGCCTGCGTCACGTCGCCGAAGGCGCGCGCACGGTAGGTGCGGGGGATGCCGGAGGAGGGCAGTTCCATCGAACGCTTGAGCTCGCCATCGTTGGTGAGCAGCAGCAGCCCCTCTGTGTTGAAGTCGAGACGCCCCACCGGCATCACGCGGCCCGCACCCTTGGGCAGGGCGTTGCGCAGCGCAGTGTAGATCGTCGGGCGGCCCTTGGGGTCGCGCTCTGCGGTCAGCAGGCCCGAGGGCTTGTGAAACGCGAAGAGCCGGGCGGCCTCGGCCTGGCCGACTGGTTTGCCGTCGACCGTCACGCCCTTGAGACTGGTCAGCTTGACGGCCGGTGTATCGAGCACCTTCCCGTCGATTGCCACGCGCTTGTCCGCGATCATGCGCTCGATCTCGCGGCGGCTTGCGACACCGGCGCGGGCGAGCAGCTTGGCGATCCGGTCGCCTTCTTCGGGTAGTCGCTTGTCGGCCATGGCCGCGCAGCTAGGCGTTCAGCCTGCCGCCCGCAAGGCTTCTTCGACGGTCTCGTAATATCGCCGGATGCCGCCCTCCATCGTTCCGAGGGTCAGATGCGGGACCGCGCCCGTGGCGAGACCCTGCTGGCCGAGCTCCGCCGCGCGGAAATCCTCGCTTGCGAATACGCCGCCGTCGAGCAGCGCCCAGCTGCGTTCCCAGTGGTTGCGCGCCTTGTCAGTCGCGGGCGGTTCGGGGATCAGCATGAAGTCTTCGACCAGCGTGCGGTTATGCGCCTGCGGCATCATGACCATCACGTTGATGTAGTCGGGGCTGGGGATGATAAGGGCGCCGGGCAGCAGCTGGTAGGCGTAGGTCACCACGCGGCGCAGCGCGGCCATGTCGGTAAGGTCGACGCCCTCCATCTCCTCCAGCCGTCCGACCGCCGCGCGCGCGTGCGGGCCGATCCGGTCGCCGCTGGTCGCCCCGTCCTTGAAGAAGGGGCCGATGGTGTTCGCGTGCAGCCGGGTGACATGGTAGCTTTCAAGGAAGGCATCCATGATAAGCTTCCAGTTGCCCGCGACCTCGTGCGTCTTGCGGCGGAAGAGCACCTGTTCGCCCATGCCGAGAGCATCGAAATCCTCGCCGATAGCTTCGGCGAGAGTGAAATCGGCCGTGTCCTCACGCGGGCAGAACCAGATGAGGCCACCGGTTTCCTTCGAAGGCAGTTCGACGAGGCCGTGTGTGCCCTTGTCGAGGCCGGGGAAAGTGTCGGGCCGGGGCAGGGCCAGCAGCCGCCCGTCCACCGAATAGGTCCATGCATGGTAGGGGCACACGAGCTTCTTGGTGCATTGCACCTCGCCGCCCTCGACGAGCCGCGTCCCCCGGTGGCGGCATACGTTCAAAAAGACATGCGCCTGCCCGTCGGCATCGCGGGTGATGAGCAGGGGACGGCCGGTGGCATCGTGCGGCACCGCCATGCCCGGATCGGGCAGCAGCGCCGACGGGCAAAGGATTTGCGGCAGCCGGTCGTAAATCGCGGCCTTCTCCGCCTCCCAGCGCGCGGGGTCGGTGTAGACGCTCGCCGGTACGCTGGTCATGTCCGATGAGTCGCGTTTGCGGCCCTCGGCAATATCCCTGGCAAGGGCGACCATGCCGTCGGTGGGACGACGCGGTGGATGTTTGATGTCGACAGCGCTCATGACGCCTGTTCCTCGCTCTCTCCTGCCGCTAGTGTCGCAAAAAATACGCCGAAGTGGAAGGACGCTAGGGAATGGCCGAGGTCGCCGAAAAGAAAAAAATCTCCGCCTGGCGCACGCTCGGCATGGCTCTGGGCAACCGCAAGACCGGTTTCATGCTGATCTTCGGTTTTGCCAGCGGCCTGCCTTTCGCCCTGTTCCTGGGCACGCTGTTCGCCTGGCTGACCGAGGCGGAGGTCGACCTCGAGACGATGGGCATCTTCTCGCTGATCGGGCTCGCTTATGCCTTCCAGTTCCTGTGGTCGCCGCTGATCGACAAGGTCGACATTCCGCTGCTGCGCAAGCTTGGCAAGCGCAAGCAGTGGATCATCCCGATGCAGCTGCTGCTGGGCACGATCCTCGTCACCATGAGCCTCCTCGAACCGCGCACGCAGCTCGGCATGTTCTCGCTACTCGCCGGTATCGGCGCCTTCGCCAGCGCCACGCAGGACATTGCCATCAACGCCTGGCGCATCGACGTGGCCGACGAGGTGGCGACAATCGATATCCTCTCGACCGTCTACCAGATGGGCTACCGTCTCTCTTCGCTGGTGGGCGGGGCGCTGGGCCTTATCATTGCCGCACGCATCGGCTGGCCCGAAACCTACATGCTGATGGGCGGGATCCTGCTTGCCGTCGGCACGGTCGGCCTGTTCGCGCCCAACGCGGAAGGCGCCGCCGAAGCCAGCGCAGGCGATGAACAGGTGCGCGCGCTGCGCAAGGCGGGCGAGCTTGCCCCGGCGGTCCGCAACCGCGCGCTCGCTGCCGTCGGCCTGCTGTGGGCGGTCGCGATTGGCGCGGTGCTGGCCTTCATGATCATGTCGATGACCTACGCGCCGGAAGACCGCCCGAACCCCACGCAGTTCACGCTGACCTGGGGCCCGTGGATCATCGTCGCCACGATCATCCTGCCCGCGCTGATCGCGGGCTGGCTGTCGAGCCAGAAGAAACAGGGCAAGAACCTGCTGGCCGAAGATGCGCCCGAGGCGAGCGGCGGGTCCTACGCCCTCGACCACCTCTACCGCGCGCTCGTGCTGCCTTTGGTCGAGTTCGTCGGCCGGATGGGCTGGAGCCTGGTGCTGATCCTCGCGGTGGTCCTGACCTACCGCATCTGCGACGCGATCTGGGGCACTTTCGCCTATCCCTTCTACCTCGGCGAACTGGAGTACACGAACGACGATGTCGCCTTCGCTTCCAAGTTCTTTGGGGTGGGCGCCATCATTGCAGGCCTTGCGCTGGGCGGACTGATGCTGACGACCATCGGACGCATGGCGACGCTGCTGATCGGCGGGGTGCTTGCGGCGCTGACGAACCTGCTCTACGCCGACATGGCGGTGGGCGGGGCCAATATGCAGGCCTTCAGCGATGCGGTCGGATTTACCTACCTGATCATGCAAATCCCCGAGATCGGCGATGCAGAGCTGGCCAAGCTGACCATCACCATTGCCTTCGAAAACCTCGCCATTGGTATCGCGGGCGCGGCCTATATCGCCTGGCTTTCCTCGATCGTGTCGAAGAAATTCAGCGCGGTGCAGTATGCGCTGCTGTCGTCGCTTACCTTGCTGGTCGGCACGCTCGGCCGCGGGGCGCTGGGCGAGATGATCGAGAACCAGGGCTATTACGACGTCTTCATCCTGACCACCTGGATCGGCCTTGCCGCAGCCGTGCTGGTGTGCATCGAATGGTGGCGCGAAAGCCGGGCAAAGGATGGCGGGGGCGTGGTCGCTCCCGAAGCGCGCGAGGCCGTGCCGGCCGAATAACCCGCAGCCTGCATTTTAAGCGCGTGATAACCATTCCGCGCTAGCCTGCCCGTCTATGACCGAGCCTATGTCCAAGCCAGACACTCCTCGCCGCGATTTCGCGCGGCTGCGTCTCGGCGTCCCTGCCGTGCTGGAAACTCTGGACGCGCGGCTCAAGGTCGAAATCGTCGATATCTCGCAGGGCGGGGCGCATCTGGTGCTGCCGAGCAAGGACAGTTTCGCCAGGGAATGCCTGCTCGTTTGGCTGCGCTACGAAGCGTTTGGCGAAGTAAGCTGGCGCGATGGCGCGCATATCGGAATCCGATTCGAAGAACCGATTTCGCACCGGGCGATCCTCGAAACCCGCAAGAACGCCGAAGCGATTCTTGGCGAAGAGGGTGTCCAGACTAAGGACGAGGCCAAGCGCTGGGCGCAAGGGCCCGTTCGGCTCTAGTCCGGCATTTCGCCGTTCAGGCGCAGCGCTTCTCCGGCAAGGTAGAGCGATCCCGCAATCAGCACGGGGAGCCCGTCTTCGGGTAGGCTTGCCATGGCATCGGTCAGGGTGTCGGCTTCCTTCGCGCCCGGCCCGAAAGCATCCACGCCGTGCCAGTCATGCCCCGGCACCGGGACAACGGTCACCGTCTCGATCGACCCGGCAAGCGGGCCTGTCAGAGCAGCGGGATCTTTCGCGGAAAGCATCCCGAGAACCAGGTGCATCCTGCGGCCCTCGAAATGCGCCGCGAGCGTATCGCCCGCGCTGGGGTTGTGCCCCCCGTCGAGCCACACTTCGCGGGTTCCGGTGAGCGCGCCCGGTGAAAGCCGCTGGAGCCGGGCCGGCCAGCGCGCGCTGGCGGCGCCCCGGGTAATCGCATCCTCGCTGACGCGCAGCTTTGACTGGTGACGTATCATGGCGGTAGCGAGGCCGACATTCAGGGCCTGGTGGCGGCCGCGCATCGCGATATCGCGGATATGGAAATGACCGAGGTCGTCGGCATAGGCGACGCTTAGATCGTCCTCAAAGGGAGGATGCGCGCCGCGTCCCACGGGCTTTGCACCCCAATCGCTCCCTCGCTCGAAAAGCGGGCTGCCCTTGCCCTCCGCAACTGCCCGGATCACCGCGCTGGCCTCTGCCGGATAGTCGTAGCGCTCCGCCAGGGTGACCAGCGGCACGCCGGCTTTCGCTATCCCTGCTTTCTCGAACGCGATGCGCGCGATGGGCTCCGTTGGCACCCCGTCCTCGGGCGCGAGGAGGAAGCGTTCGTGATCGATGCCGAGCGCGGCAATACCGCAGGCGGCGAGGACGTCGGGCTCCAGAACATTGGTCGCATCGAACCGCCCGCCAAGGCCAACTTCGACCACGCAGGCATCGGCCGGCACGCGCGCAAATTCGGTGAAAGCGGCCGCAATGGTAACTTCGAAAAAGCTCGGGTTGAGGTCCTCGCCCGCGTCCAGCACCTCGGCGAGAAGCGCGGCCAGCCGGTCGTCCTCGATCAGCGTGCCTGCGACGCGAATACGCTCGTTATAGCGCACGAGGTGCGGGCTGGTAGTAACATGAACCGCGTAGCCATCCGCTTCCAGCATCGCGCGCAGGAAAGCGCAGGTCGAACCCTTGCCGTTGGTCCCCGCGATATGGAACACCGGCGGCAGCCTGCGGTGCGGATTGCCGAGACGGTCGAGCAGCGCGCGGATCGTCTCGAGACCCAGGCGCCCGTCGGGCACGGAGAGCGCGCCCAGCCGGTCGAGTTGGGCCTGAACTCCTTCATGGTCGGAGCGGGCGAAGTCCCGCATGGCGCGGATCAGGCAGCCTTGGCGGGCGCCAGATAGTCGATCAGCGTCGCCAGCGTGTCCTTCAGGTCGTGGCGGTGGACCACCATGTCGACCATGCCGTGCTTGTGCAGGTACTCGGCACGCTGGAAGCCGTCGGGCAGTTGCTCGCGGATCGTGTCCTGGATCACGCGCTGGCCGGCAAAGCCGATAAGCGCGCCGGGCTCTGCGATATGGATGTCGCCAAGCATGGCGTAGCTCGCGGTGACGCCGCCCGTGGTCGGGTCGGTCAGCACGACGATATAGGGCAGTTTGGCTTCCTTTAGGCGGCGGGTCATCACCGTCGCCTTGGGCATCTGCATGAGGGAGAGAATGCCTTCCTGCATGCGCGCACCGCCGGCTGCGGTGACGACGATATAGGGGCAGTGCCGCGTCAGCGCGCGTTCGGCGCCCTGGCAAAAGGCAGTGCCCACGGCCATGCCCATCGATCCGCCCATGAAGCCGAAGTCCTGCACGCCGACTACGGCCGCCTTGCCTTCGATCTCGCCCGATCCGACGAGGAAGGCGTCCTTGTGCGGATTGGCGGCGCGGGCCTTCTTGAGGCGGTCGGTGTATTTCGACGTATCGCGGAACTTGAGCGGATCTTCGGTCACATCGGGGATCGGAAGCGTTTCGAACCCGGCGTCGAGCAGCTGGCGCAGGCGCTCGTCGGCGCCGATGCGGCCATGGTGGTCGCAGCGCGGGCAGACGAAGGAATTGTCCTCATACTCCTGCGCGAACACCATCTGCTGGCAGCTCGGGCATTTGACCCAGAGGTCTTTCTCCGTGCTGCGCTTGGACAGCGAGGTGATCGAATTGCGGACGCGGGTGAACCAGTTCATGCCGCGCCCTTTGCCGCCGAATGGACCGCCTTGGCAAGTCCTGCGGTAAGCTCGCGCAGCTTTGCCGGGGCGTTCGCGCCGTGTTCGGCCACGATGTCGATCAGTGCGGAACCCACCACCACGCCATCGGCAACCTGCGCGATTTCACCCGCCTGTTCGGGGGTGCGGACGCCGAATCCGACGGCGACAGGGATATCGGTAGCCTTCTTGATACGGGTGACGTTCGCTTCGATCGATTCGATCGCCGCCTGCTGCATGCCGGTGATCCCGGCGACCGCGACGTAGTAGAGGAAGCCTTCGCTGCCCTCGATCACCGCGGGCAGGCGCTTGTCGTCAGTGGTAGGCGTGGCAAGGCGGATCGGGGCAATTCCGGCCTCGCGCAGCGCCGGGCCAAGCGCATCGTCTTCTTCGGGCGGAATGTCGACGCAGATCACGCCGTCGACCCCCGCGTCCTTCGCGGCGGCAGCGAACCATTCGGGCCCGCGACGGACCATCGGGTTGGCATAGCCCATCAGCACCAGCGGCACTTCTGGATGTCGCGCGCGGAAATCGGTCGCAATGCGCAGCGCGTCGGCGGTCTTGGTCCCCGCGCCGAGACTGCGAAGATTCGCCGCCTGAATCGCGGGGCCATCGGCCATGGGGTCGGTGAAGGGCATCCCGAGCTCGATCACATCCGCGCCGCCCTCGACCAGCGCGTCGAGATTGGCCGCGGTGTCGCCATCGCCTGCGGTAAGGAAGCAGACGAGCGCGGGGTGGGGCTTGGAAAATGCGTTGGATAAGCGGGTCATTCAGCGGACTTCCGAAATGCTGCAACGGCACCCGCAAGGAGCGCGATTGAAAGAGCCCAAGGGGCCATGGCGGGTGCGTCGATCGCACGGCCTGTCACCACAAAACCGAGCGCAGTCAGGATGAAGCCGATCGGCAAGGCGATCAGGAAGAATACGGCGGCGCGCCCGGCTGAGATGCTCACATCTCCACTCCAAGACGCTCGGCGACGGTGAAGATGTCCTTGTCACCTCGGCCGCACAGGTTGGCGAGGATTACGCTGTCCTTGGGCATGTCCTTGGCGATCTTCGCCACCGCCGCGATAGCGTGGCTCGGCTCCAGCGCGGGGATGATTCCCTCGGTACGGCAAAGGAGCTGAAAGGCTTCGAGCGCTTCCTCGTCGGTCACGGCGGTGTATTCGACACGCTCCATCTCTTTCAGCCAGGCGTGCTCGGGGCCGATGCCGGGATAGTCGAGGCCGGCGCTGATCGAGTGGCCTTCGGTGATCTGGCCGTCCTCGTCCTGCAGCAGGTAGGTCTTGTTGCCGTGGAGCACGCCCGGAACGCCGCCGAGCAGGCTCGCTGCGTGTTCGTCGCCATCGAGACCGTGGCCGGCCGCTTCGACGCCGAGCATCTTCACATCGGGATCGTCGAGGAAGGGGTGGAACAGGCCGAGTGCGTTGGAACCGCCGCCGATGGCCGCCACCAGAAGGTCGGGCAGGCGGCCGATGCGGTCCTGCATCTGCTGGCGCGCTTCTTTGCCGATCACGCTCTGGAAATCGCGGACCAGCTCGGGATAGGGGTGCGGGCCGGCCGCGGTGCCGATGATGTAGAAGGTGTCGTGGACGTTCGCGACCCAGTCGCGCAGCCCCTCGTTCATGGCGTCCTTCAATGTCGCGCCGCCGCTGGTGACGGGGACGACTTCGGCGCCGAGCAGTTTCATGCGGAAGACGTTGGGCGACTGCCGCTTCACGTCCTCGGCGCCCATGTAGATCACGCAAGGCAGGCCGAAGCGCGCGCAGACGGTGGCGGTGGCGACACCGTGCTGGCCCGCACCGGTTTCAGCGATGATGCGCGTCTTGCCCATACGGCGGGCAAGCAGGATCTGCCCGATGCAATTGTTGATCTTGTGCGCGCCCGTGTGGTTGAGCTCGTCGCGCTTGAACCAGACCTGCGCGCCGCCGAGCGCCTCGGTCAGCCGCTCGGCGAAGTAGAGCGGGCTGGGGCGACCGACATAGTGTTCGAGCAAATCGTCGAACTCGCGCTGGAATTCCGGATCGGCCTGCGCGGCGCGGTATTCGCGTTCCAGGTCTAGGATCAGCGGCATCAGCGTTTCGGCGACATAGCGTCCGCCGAAATCGCCAAAATGGCCGCGCTCATCGGGCTGGTTGCGGAAGGAGTTGGGGGCGTCTTGAGTCATACGCCGCCGCGCTTCGCATCGCCGGGACAAGATGTCCAGAAAGCTCTGGTCGCAGGGTCAAAATTCGTTCTGACTCCTGCAAAGCGTGAACGCCGTAGCGCAAACTGGAGTATCATCTGGTCAGTCGCGCAACGGATACTGTGCTTCGACTGCAACAAATATCTTCATGATGAGTATAAATGTGCATCGTCTTGTTGTATTATGGCGGAACCGCCTCCAGATGCCGCGCCCCGCTCGCACTTAAGCGAGCGCGACAACAAGGAAAAAACATAATGCGCAAGATTGCTCTGTTCGCAGCAGTTGCAACTGTCGCCGTCGCCGCACCGGCTTCGGCCAACGAAGCTCGCGTCGAAGCTCGTGGCGGTATCGCCTGGGCAAACGGCGTTGAAGAAGCCGTCGCTGGCGTCGCCGCTGGCTACGACTTCGACCTCGGCACCGGCGCCTTCATCGGCGTCGAAGCTTCGGCCGACAAGATCCTCGCCGACGGCACCGACGTCGTGTTCGGCGCAACCGCACGTGGCGGCGCGAAGCTCGGCGATGCCGGCAAGCTCTACGTCACCGCAGGTTACAGCTTCAACGATGGCGACGCGTTCCACGCTGGCGCCGGTTACGAGCACAAGGTCGGCGAGCGCGTCTACCTGAAGGCCGAATACCGCCGCTTCTTCGACTTCGTCGACGTGAACACCGCCGTCGTCGGCGTTGGCATGAGCTTTTAAGCGATCTCTTTCGCTTGAAACGCTTGGGGGCGGTCCTTCGGGATCGCCCCTTTTTCTATGCGCGGACGGCGGCGCAAAAGGCCGCGATTGCAGCGGAATCCTTGACGCCGGGACCGCTCTCGACACCCGAGGACACATCGACCATCGGCGCGCCGGTCGCAGCTATAGCCTCCGCCACATTGGCACGCGACAGGCCGCCCGCCAGGCCCCAGGGCAGGGGGGTGGGGCTGCCCGAAAGCAGCGACCAGTCGAAGCGCAGGCCCATGCCGCCGGGCATGGCGGCGTCCTTCGGGGTCTTCGCATCGAACAGGATGAAATCGGCGACCTCGCGGTATTGGGCGGCGCGCGCCACATCTTCTGCGGTGCTGACCGGGATGACCTTCCAAACGGGGAGGCCGAAGCGCGCCTTCACATCGGCGCAGCGCTGCGGGCTTTCTTCCGCATGGAGCTGAATCGCATTGAGGCGGGCGGCTTCGACGGCGGCGGACAGCAGGCTGTCATCGGGATCGACGAATACCCCGACCCGGGTGATCCGCCCACCAGAGCGGTCGGCCAGGGCGCGGGCTACACCGAGATCGACATGGCGCGGGCTGGGCGGGAAAAAATTCAGCCCGACATAATCCGCTCGCGCCTCGAGCACGGCGTCGAGCGTCTCCGGCGTCGAAATCCCGCAAATCTTGATGGCTACCGGCATCAGAAAGGAGCTTTAAAGCGTCGCCTCGATATCGCGGGCGGCTTGGGCGGGATCGTCGGCGCGGCTGATCGGCCGGCCGATCACGAGCACGCTGGCCCCGTCGTCGCGCGCCTGTCGGGGCGTGACGACGCGTTTCTGGTCGCCCACCGCGCTGCCGGCGGGGCGCAAGCCTGGAACGACGAAATAGCCGTCCTTCCACTGGTCGTGGACGGCCTTGATCTCCTGGCCCGAGCAGACAATCCCGTCGAGCCCCGCGTCATGCGCAAGATCGGCCAGCCGCATGACGTGATCGTGCGAGCTGCCTTCGATGCCGGTGCGCTGGAGATCGCGGTCGTCCATGCTGGTGAGCATGGTCACGCCGACCACCTTGGTGTTCTCTCCCGCCGCAGCCTTTGCGTCTTCGAGCATGGCGCGCCCGCCGCTCGCATGGACGGTCACGATGCTGGGTTCGAGCACATGGATCGCCTGCATCGCGCCGGCGACGGTGTTGGGAATGTCGTAGAGCTTGAGGTCGAGGAAGATCGGCAGGCCGAGCTGGCCGATCATGTGTACCCCGTGCGCGCCGTGAGCACAGAAGAACTCCAGCCCCAGCTTGATGCCGCCGACATGTCCCTTGACCTTCTTGGCGAGGTCAAGGCCGTCGCGCAGGTGCGGGACGTCGAGGGCGAGGTAGATCGGGTTGCTCATGCGGGTTTCGTAGGTTCCGGATCGATCGGGTTGGCGGGCTCGGGCGGCAGGTCCTTCTTGGGCGAAGAGGCTGCTTCGGCCGTCGGGGCAGGGGTGGGTGAGGGGGTCGCAAGGCGCGTGGTCGCCGCTTCAAGCGCGTTGATGCGCCGGCTCGCGCGCCACTTGCTTGCCCGGTGGAGCAGCCACATCGGTACGAGGCCGAGCAGGAAGGAGATGATCACCAGCGCGGGCAGCTTGGTTTCCAGCACGAGGTTGGACCAGATCTGCACTTCGACCGGCTTCCAGTTAAAGAAGCTGAAGGCCAGCAGCGAAAACAGCAGCAGGACCCAGACGATGGTGCGCACGATCTGCATATGGAAGGCTCCCCCTTTGTATCCTTTGGCGCGATGCTAGGCGGCGCAGGCGCGCGCGTCTAGCCGAACACCCGCGCGAAGATCGTGTCGACATGCTTGAAGTGGTATTCGAGGTCGAATTTCTCTTCGAGCTGTTCGGCGCTGAGCGCGGCGGTCACTTCCTCGTCCTGCTTCAACAGGTCGAGCAGCATGAGCTTGCCGTCCGATTCCCACACCTTCATCGCGTTGCGCTGGACAAGGCGATACGCGTCCTCGCGGCTCACGCCGTTCTGGGTGAGCGCCAGCAGCACGCGCTGCGAATGGATGAGGCCGCCCATGCGATCCATGTTGGCCTGCATGCGGTCGGGATAGACCAGCAGCTTGTCGATCACGCCGGTGAGGCGGGCCAGCGCGAAGTCGAGCGTGATGCAGGCGTCGGGCCCGATAAAGCGCTCGACCGAGGAATGCGAGATATCGCGCTCGTGCCACAGGGCTACGTTTTCAAGCGCGGGCAGGGCGTAGGCGCGGATCATGCGCGCCTGGCCGGTGAGGTTTTCGGTCAGGATCGGGTTGCGCTTGTGCGGCATCGCGCTCGAGCCCTTCTGGCCGGGCGAGAAGTATTCTTCAGCCTCGAGCACTTCGGTGCGCTGCAGGTGGCGGACCTCGACGGCGACGCGTTCGATCGAGCCGGCGATGACTGCCAGGGTCGAGAAGAACATGGCGTGGCGATCGCGCGGGATGACCTGCGTCGACACCGGTTCGATCGAGAGGCCGAGCTTCTCGGCAACATGCTCTTCCACCTGCGGGTCGATATTGGCGAAAGTGCCGACAGCGCCGCTGATCGCGCAGGTGGCGATTTCCTCGCGCGCGGCGATCAGGCGGGTCTTGCAGCGGTCGAATTCGGCATAGGCCTGGGCGAGCTTGAGGCCGAAAGTGACGGGCTCGGCATGGATGCCGTGGCTGCGGCCGATAGTCGGGGTGTATTTGTGCTCTTCGGCGCGGCGCTTAATCGCTTCCAGCAGCGCGTCGAGATCGGCCAGCAGGATATCGGCCGATCGGGCGAGCTGGACCGCCAGCGTGGTGTCGAGCACGTCGGAGCTGGTCATGCCCTGGTGCATGAAGCGCGCTTCGTCGCCGACATTTTCGGCCACCCAGGTAAGGAAGGCGATCACATCATGCTTGGTCACCGCCTCGATGGCGTCAATGGCCTCGACGTCGATCTTGGGGTTCGTCGCCCACCAGTCCCACAGCGCTTTGGCCGCGCTTTCCGGCACCACGCCCAGCTCGCCGAGCTTCTCTGTCGCATGCGCTTCGATTTCGAACCAGATGCGGTACTTGGCTTCCGGCTCCCAAAGGGCGGTCATGTCGGGGCGGGCGTAGCGGGGGACCATGTAAGAACTCCGGGCTGGTCGTGGCGGGATTCGGGACAGGGCGCGGCTAGGCGCAGCGGCCCGCGATGGCAAGGCGTGTCGGGGTGTTTGGCCCGTCTTTTGATAGCCCTTCCCGTGACAAAATCGCGAAGCTTTCGCCTCGGCCATGTTGGCAAATCATAATATGCGTCATAGGCTTGCCGGTGAGAGGGTATTTCGGGGGAGTTGATGCACCGCTTCGCGCTGGCCGCCGCGCCGCTAGTTGTTTTGTCCGCACCGGCCATCGCCGGTGACGAGGTCCGTTTTGTCGATAGCCCCGGCTGGGTCGAAGCGGTCGATGCCGAAGCGGCGTTCCAGACCCGTGACGATGTGCCGCTCTACGATCGCCAGGTGCGGCTCGAGGATGGGGTGGTCTCGCGTTACACCGATATCGGCTATCGGATTTCCACGACCGAGGCGCTGCAGGAACTCGGGACGCTGCAATTCGTCTGGATGCCCGACAAGGGCGACCTTGCAATCCACCGGCTCCACATCCTGCGCGATGGAGCGGTGATCGACCTGATCGCCGACGGATTGCGGCCTGAAATCCTGCGCCGCGAACGCGAGCTGGAGCAGCGATCGGTCGACGGGGCGCTGACCGCCGTTTTTGCCATACCCGGCCTCAAGGTCGGCGATATCCTGCGCGTCACCAGCTCGACCAGCCAGCGTGACCAGGCGCTATCGGGCGAGATGCAGGCCACCGAGGCAGTGCTTGCCAAGCCAACGCAGGTGGGCCTTGGCCGCCTGCTGATGTCCTGGCCGACGGAGCGCCCCATGGAGTGGCGCACGCTTGGCGATGTCGCGCAGCCCGAGGTGGAAGAGCGCGGCGGTTTTACGGTCCTCTCCTTCGACTTGCCGGTCGAGCAGCCGGCCAAGATGCCCGACGACGCGCCGGGCCGGTACCGCGTCTCCCCGCAGCTCCAGGTCGGCAGTTTTGCGGATTGGCCCGAAGTCTCGCGCACGATGGGCGCGCATTTCGGGACCGAAGGCGCGATCGCGGCGGGCGATCCGGTGCACCAGCAGGTCGAGCGGATACGCGCTGCGACCAATGACCCGCTCGAGCGCGCCGCGCTTGCACTGCGGCTGGTGCAGGACGAGGTCAGCTATCTTTTGAACGGCATGGACGGCGGCAATTACCTGCCCCAGTCGCCGGCCGAGACTTGGTCCAAGCGCTACGGCGATTGCAAGGCCAAGAGCCTGCTGCTGCTCGCCATGCTGCGCGAGATGGACATCGTAGCCGAAGCCGTGCTGGTCGACACGACCAATGGCGATTCGGTGGCGATTTCGCAGCCGCTTCCCGGCGCCTTCGACCACATGGTCGTGCGTGCGGTGATCGGCGATACCGAATACTGGCTCGACGGGACCAGTTCGGGCACGCGCCTCGATACGATCTCCGAAGTGCCGGACTTCGCCTGGGCGCTTCCCCTCCGCGAGGCGGGGAGCGAGCTCATTCCCGTCACCCAGCGCTGGCCCACGGCCCCGGACCGCTCGATCCGCGTCACCTACGACATGTCGGCAGGCGTCGACCTGCCGGTGCTTTATGAAGCTGATGTGGAGCTGCGCGGCATCATGGGCTCGCGGCTGCGCGCGCAGGCGGCCCAGCAGGATCGTGCGACCCTGATCGGCGTAGCAACAAAATATCTTGAAGAGGTGCTGGGCGGCTTCGTCTACGATGCCCAGATTACCTACGACGATGACGCCGGCGTTGCGCGGCTGATTGCCGAGGGCATGACCTTCGAACAATTCGGCTTCGAACGCGGCATGGCCAGCCACCAGGTTCCCGGAGCGACCACCAACTGGAGCTTCAAGCCCGACCGGGCGCGCTCGATTTGGCGCGACATTCCCTATCGCACCGGCGGACCGCTGACGATGCAGGAACGCTGGATCTACACTCTGCCTGAAGGCGCGGACAGCGTGCAGCTGACCGGGCTTGCCGAACTGGACGAAGTCGCCGCTGCCGTGCGTTTCTCGCGCAAGACGAAACTCACCGCCGATCGTTTCGAGATTTCGGATTCAACCTCCTATATCCCGACCGAAATTCCGGTTTCGGAGCTGGGTGAGGGGCGCCGCGCCATCCGCCGCATTGCCAGCGGCGACCCGGTGCTGCGGCTGGAAAACCCGCAACGCTATTGGGACCTCGATGACCGGGTCATCCGCCGCAAGCTGCAGCCGCATATCGACGCGGCAACCTCGCTCATCGCGATGCGTGACGATGTGGCGAGCTTCTACAGCCTGCGCGCGGGCTTCTACACACTGCGACGCGACTTCGAGGAGGCCATTGCTGATTTCGACCGCGCGATCGATCTGGAAGCCACCCCGCAGATGTACCGCCTGCGCAGCGAAGCCTACAACGCGCTTGGCCGCTACGAGGAGGCGCTGGCCGACGCGCAGACCGCTTTCGACCTGCAGGGCGATATCGCCTACGCCTCGCACCTTGCCAAGCAATTGTCGAAGGCCGGGCGCGCGGACGAGGCACTTGAGCTCATCGACCAGTTGGGCCTGTCCGGGGACGAGGGCCTCGACGCCGAGATCGTCTGGTCGGAGCTCTCCGGCCATGCCGGGCGCGAACCGGAGGCCTGGGACCGGCTCCAGGTTGCCCTCGACGAGCGCCCCGACGAAGCGGCCTTGCTCAATTCGCAGTGCTGGACGGCGGGCATCTGGAACTACCAGGTCGAGCTTGCCGAAGAGGTTTGCGACCGGGCGGTTGCAGTCTCGGGCAATTCGGCAGGCGTGCTCGATAGCCGCGCGCTGGCCTTCTATCGCCTCGGCCGCAAGGATGATGCGATGAAGGACCTCGAAGCCGCGCTGGCGCAGGAACCTGGACAGGCGGCGAGCCTGTTCCTGCGCGGTCTCATCCGGCTTGAGGATGGCGATCGCGGCGGTCGCGAGGACTTGGTGAAGGCGCGCCGGATCAGCCCCGACATCGATCATCTCTACAAGAGCTACGGCCTCGTGCCGGACTGATCAGATCAGCCCTTTTGCGCGCAGCGAGACATGCCCGTCGCGTCCGACGATCACATGATCGTGCACCGTCACGCCCAGCAAGCGCCCGGCTTCGGCAATCCGGCCGGTAATTGCGATATCGGCCCGGCTCGGCTCCGGATTTCCGCTCGGGTGGTTGTGAACGAGGATCAGCGCGGTTGCGCCCACGTCGAAGGCCTTGCGGATTACCTCGCGCGGATGGATGGCTGCCTCGTCGATCGATCCTTCGCCCAGCAAGTGGTCGAGGATCAGGCGATTCTGGGTGTTGAGGTAAAGCACGCGCACACGCTCGTGGTTGAGATGCGCCATGTCGATCGCGAGATAATCGAGCAGCGCCTGCCAGCTACCCAGCACCGGTTTGTCCTGCACCGCGCCGCGCGCCATCCTGCGGGCGGCGAGATTGACCGCGAACAGTGCCGCCGCGCTCGCTTCGCCCAAGCCTTTGACCTGCTGGAGGGCCTGCGGATCGGCGGCGAGGACGGCCGATAGCGATCCGAAATGGGCGATCAGCGCCTTGGCCAGCGGCTTGGTGTCGCCCTGACGCTTGGCCGCATACAGCAGGAATTCCAGCAATTCATAATCGGCAAGAGCCTCCGCGCCGCCGCCCAGAAGGCGTTGCCGGAGCCGCTCGCGATGCCCGGCGCCTGCGTGCTTTGCGGAAATTTCTGCGTCCCCCGGCAACAAAACCCCCAAGCCCGGCGTTAGTGAGCATTGCATTGCCTTTCCAAGGCTTAGGGCGCAAGTGTGGCTTCGATGGTGCGGGACGCAGACGATCCTCAGATGATGAGCGAAAACGACGCCGTGCACCGCGCACGGTGGCGCAAGAAGCGCTGGGCGATCCCCAGCGTCCTGATGACCCTGCTCATTGCCGCGGGGATATTCGCGTGGTTCTCGCGCGAGGTTATCGTCGACGACATCATCCGTGACCAGCTCGAGGCGAACGGCGTCCCCGCCAGCTACACGATTGAACGGGTCGGCGGGCGCACGCAGGTGCTCGGCAATGTCGTGCTTGGCGATCCGGAGATGCCCGACTTCACGGCAGAGCGTGTCGTGGTCGAATTGCGCTACCGGCTCGGCGTGCCGGAGATCGGTGCCGTTACGCTCGAAGAACCCCGGCTCTACGGCAGCTATCGTGGTGGGGAGCTTAGTTTCGGCAGTCTCGATTCCCTCATTTTCGGTCCGAGCGAAGAACCCTCCTCCGGCTTGCCCAACCTAAACCTCGCCATTCGCGACGGCCGGGCGCGTATTGCTACGGACTACGGTCCGGTCGGAATCAAGCTGGTCGGATCGGGTACGGTCAGCCACGGCTGGGAAGGCATGCTGGCCGCTGTGGCGCCCGAACTGGCCTTGAACGGATGCACGGCGGGTCGCACGAGCCTTTTCGGAGCTGTGACGACCACGTCGGGCGAACCCCGGTTCGAAGGGCCCGCACGGCTTGCCTCTCTGGAGTGCGAAAGCGCAGGGATCGCCTTGCAGGATTACGCGATGGAGGTCGATGTCACGGCCGATTCGCGCCTTGCCAATCCATCCATCGAAGCGCGGCTCGAAGGCGGCGAGAGCCGCCTCGCGACGACCTCGGCCAGCGCGATACTCGGCACGATCCGCGGCCAGATGCGCGACGATCTCGTCACCTCGCGCTTCTCGCTGGCGGCGCGCGGAGTGGAAACGCCGCAAGCTCTCGCAGCGGTCCTGACCGCCGAGGGGCAGGTCCGCGCGACCGACGGGTTTTCCCGTGTGCAGCTCGACAGCACGCTTGAGGGCAACGGTCTCAGGCTTGGCGCAAGCAGCGTTGCTAGCCTCCGGTCGCTCTCGCAATCGGGTGAGGGCACCCTTGTCGCGCCGCTGGTGCGAAAGCTGGTGCGGGCTCTCCAGTCGGAAACGCGCGGCAGCGCGCTGAGCGCCGATGTGCGGCTGCGCACCGATCCTGATGGTTATTCGCTGATCGCTCCGCGCGCCGAATTGCGCGGTGGTAGCGATGCGCGGCTCGTATCGCTTTCGCGGGTCGAGATTGCCGGGCAGGGCGATGGCATGGCGCGGCTCGCCGGCAATATCGCGACCGGCGGCCCGAACATGCCGCGCATTTCCGGCCGGATGGAGCGGAGCGAAAGCGGTGGATCGATCTTCCGCCTCGCCATGGAACGCTACGAGGCCGAGGGAGCGGCCGTGTCGGTGCCGCAGATCGTCATCGCGCAAGGTGCTAGCGGCGCACTCGGATTTTCCGGGCGTATGCTGGCAAGCGGCCCTCTTCCGGGCGGCTCGGCGACGAACCTGCTTGTCCCGATCGAAGGGCGTTATGCGAACGATCGGCTGAGCCTGTGGCGCAGTTGCATGGACGTGCGGTTCGACCGGCTGGAGCTGGCCAATCTCGCTTTTGAACGGCGTGGCCTCACTCTTTGCCCGGCTTCGGGGCGCGCGATCCTGACATCCGACAACGCGGGCCTTCGAATTGCTGCCGGTACGCCTTCGCTCGATCTCGAAGGATCGCTTGGCGACACGCCGATCCGCATTGCATCAGGGCCCGTGGGCTTTGCCTATCCCGGCGTGATGACGGCCCGCACGATCGACGTCACACTTGGCCCAGCGGACACCGCCAGCCGCTTCCTCCTTTCGGATTTCGAAGCGCAGCTCGGAGGCGACCTCTCGGGGAGCTTCTCGGATGCAGACATCGCCCTGGCTGCGGTCCCGATGGACCTCGAAGATGTGCACGGGACATGGACCTATCGTGATGACCGCCTCGTCATCGACGATGCCCGGTTCACACTGGTCGATCGCGAGGAAACGCCGCGGTTCGAACCGCTCGTCGCGCGCGATGCGTCGCTGACGCTCTATGACAATCTCATCGAGGCGAGCGCTGCCTTGCGCAATCCGGCTAGCGACCGGCTGGTCACCAATGTGAGCCTGCGCCACAACCTCGCGACCAGCGCTGGCTCGGCGGACATCGATGTGCCTGGTCTGGTGTTCAACGAAGGGCTCCAGCCCGACGACCTCTCGCTGCTCGCTCTTGGCGTCATCGCCAATGCCGACGGCACGGTAACGGGGAGCGGGCGCATCGACTGGGCGAGCGATGGCACGATCACGAGCTCGGGTGCCTTTTCCAGCGACGACCTGGATTTCGCCGCCGCGTTCGGCCCGGTCGAAGGGGCAAGCGGGACGATCGAATTTATCGACCTGCTCAACCTCACGACCGCGCCCAACCAGACAATCCGCGTGGCGGGCATCAACCCGGGCGTCGAAGTGCTCGACGGCGAGGTTTCCTTCGAGCTGCGCAACGGCGAGCTCTTGGCGGTACGGGGCGGAAGCTGGCCCTTCATGGGCGGCCAGCTGATCCTGCGCGATGTCGACCTCAATCTCGGCATAGAGGAAGAGCGCCGGTACATCTTCGAGATCGTCGGCCTCGACGCGGCGATCTTTGTGGAAGAGATGGAGCTCGGCAATCTCTCGGCCACCGGACTGTTCGACGGCACCGTGCCGATTGTGTTCGACGCGAACGGCAACGGGCGCATCGATACGGGCGTGCTGATTTCGCGGCCACCGGGCGGCAACATCTCCTATGTGGGCGAGCTGACCTATGAGGACCTTTCCGCCATCGCCAACTTCGCCTTCGATTCGCTGCGCAGCCTCGATTATTCGCAGATGCGGGTAATCATGGAGGGGCCGCTGACCGGCGAAATCGTGACCCGCGTGCGCTTCGATGGCGTGCGGCAGGGCGAGGGGGCGGATTCGAATTTCGTGACTCGGCGGCTTGCGGCGATCCCGCTGCAGTTCCGGATCAACATTCGCGCACAGTTCTACCAGCTGCTGACGAGCCTCAAGTCCATCTACGACCCGGCCGCGGTGCGCGACCCGCGCGAGCTGGGGCTTCTCTCCGACGACGGCACGCGCTTCCTGCGCCGTTCGATCACCGGAGAGGAAGCCGAACCCGATATCACGCCGGAGGATATACTTCCGGATGAACCCGTTATTCAGGAGCAGGAAAGCGAGTGAGCGCTATGAGGAATGCCAAAGTGACACGGGGGATGGCCACGGCCATGCTTGCACCGGTCGCGCTCGGGGGCTGCATCACAGTCAATGCGCCCGAAGAGCCGATCGTGATCGAGCTGAACGTGAACATCCGCCAGGAAGTGATCTATCGCCTCGCGGAAGATGCGGGCAATACGATCGAGGAAAACGCGGATATTTTCTGATGGGTGATACGATGAACACATGGACCAAAACGCTGCTTGGCGCCGCTGCCGCCGCGACCGCGCTCACGGGTCTTGCGACCCCCGCTTTCGCCCAGCGCGACCCGGCCTATGCGGCTGCCCGTTCGGCCGGGCAGGTCGGCGAGAAGATGGACGGCTACCTCGGTATCGTGGGCGCCTCCACGCCCGAGCTGCAGCGCATCGTCAGCGACATCAACATCAAGCGCCGCGCGGTCTATTCGCAGCGCGCGCAGGCAACCAACGCCACGCTGGAGGAATACGCGCTGACCGCTGGCTGCCAGGCGATCCTGGCAACGACGCCGGGCGAAAAATACCAGGCGCCGGACGGCAGCTGGCAGACCCGTACCTCCGCGCCGCCGATGCGCGATGCGCGTTGTCCGTAAGGGCATCCGGCTAATTCCAGAGGAAGCCCCTCATCCCCTTTTCGGGGGTGGGGGGCTTTTTTGCGCCGCCAAGACGCTTTTCCGGCCCTTCCTCATGTTGACTCGCTTGCACCCCCCTTCTAAGGGGGCGGCGCCCTCGGCGGGCAAGTCCGTGCCCGTGCCGCGCAACCCCCTTAAAGGAGCAAGGCATGAGCGACGACAAACCCGCACGGGAACCTCTCGAGGAGGATGCGCGGATCGACGCGCTGGAGAAGCGGCTTGCGGCCGCCCAGCAGCGCGAAGAACAGCGTAACCGTCCGCAGAATACCGGCTCCGATGCGAATTACCGCAGCGGCAACCGGGTCCTCGCGGATCTCCTTGGCGGGCTTCTCGGTGGTTCGGTGATCGGGTATGCCATCGGGCATCTCACGGGCACCAATCCCTGGGGTCTGTTGGTGGGGCTGTTCCTCGGAATAGTCGTTGCCTTCAGGAACATCATCCGCGCGGCAAACGAGCGTCCCGACGACTAGTCCTGCACAGGCAGGGTTTCGGGGCGTTGTTTATAGGATTTAGGGACTATCTGACGTGGCAGCCGAACAGGCCAAAGTCGACCCGATGAAGCAGTTCGCGATCGAACCGATCGCTGGAACGCAGGGCTGGGAAATCGCCGGCTACAACATCGCCTTCACCAACAGCGCCATGTGGATGCTGGTGACGACCGTTGTGCTCTTCCTCTTCGTGCTTGGCGGCATGAAGCGCGAGCTCGTGCCCGGTCGCTGGCAGATGATGGTGGAGACCTTCACCGGCTTCATCGACAACATGCTGGAAGCGAACATCGGCAAGGAAGGGCGCAAGTACGTGCCCTATGTCTTCAGCCTGTTCATGTTCATTCTGGTTGCCAACCTCCTCGGCCTCCTGCCGCTGGGCCTCGTCGGGATCCACCCGTTCACCTTCACCAGTCACTTCACCGTGACCGGCGTCCTGGCCATCATCAGCTTCTCGATCGTCCTGATCGTCGGCTTCTGGAAGCATGGCCTGCACTTCTTCAGCCTGTTCGTGCCGCACGGCACGCCGCTGCCGATGGTTCCGGTGATCGCACCGATCGAGTTCATCTCGTTCATGGTGCGCCCGTTCAGCCTCGCGCTGCGTCTCTTCGTCGCAATGATGGCGGGCCACGTCCTGCTCAAGGTGCTGTCGAGCTTCGTGATCGACGGCGTCAGCGCGGGCGCAGGCTTCGGCCTCCTCGTCGGCCTGCCGAGCTTCCTGCTCATGGTCGGCATCAGCGCACTCGAAATTCTGGTCGCAGGCATCCAGGCGTATGTCTTCGCCCTGCTGACCTCGCTCTACATCAACGATGCAGAGCACCTTCACTAAGTTTGCCATTCAACAGTTTGATTTCCCAAAGGAGTTTATCATGGAAGTAGAAGCTGCAAAGCTGGTTGGTGCCGGTCTCGCTGCAATCGGTGCCGGCATGGCCGCCATCGGTGTGGGTAACGTCTTCGGTTCGTTCCTCGAAAGCGCCCTGCGCAACCCGGGTGCTGCAGACGGCCAGCAGGGCCGCCTGTTCATCGGCTTCGCCGCTGCCGAACTTCTCGGCCTGCTGGCGTTCGTCGTCGCGATGATCCTGATCTTCGTCGCCTAAGCACGACTACCGATTTCGCGCCGGCCGGGACCGTTCCTGGCCGGCGTGCATGACTTTATCGAACCCGCCTTTCGAGAGCTGCAATGCCCCAGATAGCACAGCTTGCTGAAACATGGTCCAGCCAGGTCTTCTGGCTGCTGGTCTTTTTCGGCATCACCTTCTTCGTCATCGGTCGCGGCATGGTGCCCAAGGTGATGGAAACCGTCGCCCAGCGTGACGGCCAGATCGCCGCCGACCTCGCCGCAGCCAAGGCCGCGCGCGACGCTGCCGACGAGCAGGAAGAAGCCTGGCGGGTGAAGGAAAACGAGAACCGCGCAGCCGCGCAGGCGATCGTTGCCAAGGCCAAGGACGAGGCTGCTGCCAAGTCCGAAAAGAAGCTCAAGGCAGCGCAGACGCGGCTCGACAAGAAGCTGGCCGAAGCCGAAACCCGCATCGCCGAAGCCCGCACCGCCGCGCTCGCCGAAGTGGAATCGGTTGCGGTCGAGGCGGCCCAGGACATCGTGAAGACCCTCGCCGGGGTCAAGGTGACCAAGCCGACCGCTTCGAAGGCCGTGAAGGAGGCCATGAACCATGGCTAATGTACCTGAGGTCTTCACCACCGAAGCGCCCGATCCCTTCGTGGAACCGGCCGCCGAAGTCGCCAAATACGCCGAACCGTCGCTCTGGGGTCTCGAACCCTACCAGTGGGTCTCGGTCTCGATGCTGGCGCTGCTGCTGGTCGCCTTCTTCGGCGCCAAGGTGCATAAGAGCATTGCCGGCGGCCTCGACAGCAAGATCGCCGCGATCAAGGAGCAGCTCGACGAAGCCAAGCAGCTGCGCGCCGAAGCCGAAGCGCTCCGCAAGGAGTATGCGGACAAGATCGCCGGGGCCGAAAAGGATGCCGAGGCCATGCTGACCAACGCGCAGCACGAAGCCGATGCCATCCTCGAAAAGGCCGAAGCCGACAGCAAGGCGATGGTCGAGCGCCGCAAGCGCATGGCGGAAGACAAGATCGCCGCTGCCGAGCGCGAAGCGGTCGAAGACGTGCGCAACCGCGCCGTCAACGCCGCCACGAGCGCGAGCCGCAAGCTGATTGCCGACAAGCACGACGCCGAAGCCGACAAGGCGCTGGCCGACAAGGTGATCGCAGGGATCTGATCCTTCGGTTCCAATAGGTTTTTCGGAAGGGCGGTCCCGTTGGGGCCGCCCTTTTCGTATGGGCGAACTGGACGTCAGGGTTCGAGGACGATCTTCCCAATGATCTCGCCGCGCGCCATTGCCTCGAAGGCCTCGCACCAGTCGGCTAGTGGAAGCGTGCGATCGATATGCGGCGCAATGCGGCCTTCGGTGACCAGGGCGTCAACCGCCTCTGCAATCACCGGCCCGCGAGCGGGGAAACGGCGCACATATTCACCCGCCCGCGCGCCCACGACGGAAAAGCCCTTCATCAGCGGGATATTGACGGCGATGGTCGGAATGCGGCCTGCGACAAAGCCAATCACCAACAGCTTGCCGCCAAAGGTCACGCAGCGGGTGCTCTCGTCGAACACATCGCCGCCCACGGGATCGTAGACGAGATCGCAGAGCCGTCCGTCCGTCAGCTGTGAAACCTCTTCGCGGAACCGGCCCGTGTTGAGGATCACCGCGTCGGGGCCGGCAATGGCCTTCAAGGGTTCGATCTTGTCCTCGCGGTGGGTTGCCGCAATGACCTTTGCGCCCAGCGCCTTGGCGAGGTCGCATGCGGCCAGCCCGACGCCGCCGCTCGCGCCATGGACCAGTACGCTCTGGCCCGCTTTCAGCCCGCCGATTTCGACCAGCGCGACATAGGCCGTGTGATAGGCCGCGCCCATGGCGGCGGCTGTCGGAAAGCTCATCGAATCCGGCATGGCGCGCAGCGCGGCGGCGGGCAGGGCGACATATTCGGCAAAGGCCCCGGTCTTGGCACCGCCGCGCACCCGGTCACCCGGGGAAAATCCGCTGCCCTCGGGCGCAGACACGACTTCGCCCGCCATTTCCAACCCGGAGACGAAAGGCGGCTCGGGTTTGAACTGGTACTTGCCCTGCGTCATCAGCAGGTCGGGGTAGTTGAGCGAAGCAGCGCGCACGCGCACCATAACTTCGCCCTCGGGCTTATCGATCTCGGTCAGCGCGACCCCGGAAAGGTCGGGCGAGAGCTCGCGGACGAGGAGCGCTTTCATCGCGCTCAGAAACTGTCCTTGGCCGCGCGCAGGGCGGCGAAGGTTTCGGCCGGGCTGGTTCCGCCCCAGCGGTCGCGCAGATCGGCATCATCGGCGCGCAGGAAGGGGTTGGTGGTCAGTTCGCGCGAGAGGAGTGCGGGGACGGTCGGTTCGCCCTTGGCCCGCTTTTCGTCGATCTGGGCCGCATAAAGCTGGAGCTCTGCGTTGTCGGGATCGGCGTGCAGCGCGAACCTGGCGTTCGCCTGCGTGTATTCATGCGCGCAGTAGAGCAGCGTGTTGTCGGGCAGTTGGCGGATGCGGTCGAGGCTGTTCCAGAACTGCTCCGCTTCGCCTTCGAACATGCGCCCGCATCCGAGCGCAAAGACGCTGTCGCCGACAAAGGCGAGGTCCGCATCGCCAATATGGTAGGCGATATGGCCATTGGTGTGGCCCGATACGTCGATCACGCGCGCGGACCAGTCGCCAAGGGCCACGCTGTCGCCATTGCCGACCACCCGGTCGATCGGGCTCAGCTTCTCGACCTCTTGCGGGGCGACGATGGTCGCGCCGGTCGCCTCGACGATGGCCTTGTTCCCGCCGGCATGGTCGGGATGCCAGTGCGTGTTCCAGATCTGCGTGATCCGCCAGCCCTTGGCTTCGGCCTGCTTGAGGTATTCGGCGCCGTCGGGCGTATCGATCGCCGCGGTTTCGCCGCTGTCAGGGTCGTGGAGGAGGTATCCGTAATTGTCGGACAGGCAGGGGAACTGGTGAACTTCGAGGGGCATCCTATCGGCCATCCCTTCCGCGCGGGAAGCGCTGTGCTGTGTCGGGGACTTCCACCCAGGGGTGGCGGTTTTCTTCGAACACCGAACGGACAGGCCCGGCGCTTTCGTTCGATTCGATCGCGCCGACGGCAATGCCGATTCCGGCGGGGTGTTTCGCGGTCTTGAGCCAGAACGGCGTGCCGCACACCGGGCAGAAGCCGTGGGTGAGATCATCGCCGCTATCGGCCGTGCGGGTGTATTGGGTGGACGTGCCGCTGAGCTTCACATCCTCGGCTGCGAAATAGACCATCATGCCGAAGGGCGATCCGCTGCGGCGCTGGCAGGCCTTGCAGTGGCACATCACGCCGTGCCCTTCACCGGTGATGGTGGCGGTCAGTTGTCCGCATTGGCAGCGCGCTTCCATGGGTGAGGGTGTAAGCCATGGCGCAGGCAGAAGAAAGGCCCGCCTGCCAGAGTGGCAAGCGGGCCTTCCTGAATACCCTTGAGAAGGGTGGAAGAGCTTAGTCTTCCTTCTTCTTCAGCGCTTCGCCGAGGATGTCGCCGAGCGATGCGCCCGAATCCGACGAACCGAACTGAGCAACCGCTTCCTTCTCTTCAGCGATCTGACGCGCCTTGATCGAGAAGTTCGGCTTCTTCGAGCGGTCGAAACCGGTGACCATGGCGTCAACCTTGGCACCCGGCTGGAAGCGATCGGGACGCTGTTCGTCGCGGTCGCGGCCGAGGTCGCTGCGCTTGATGAAGCCGGTCGCGCCGTCTTCGCCAACCTGCACTTCGAGGCCGCCATCGCGGACTTCGAGGACGGTGACGGTGACGGTTTCGCCCTTGCGGAGCGAGCTGCCGGCGCCGGCTTCGGTCGGTGCACCCTTTTCGAGCTGCTTCATGCCGAGGCTGATGCGCTCCTTGTCGGTGTCGACGTCGAGAACGACGGCTTCGACCTGCTCGCCCTTGCGGTGCAGGGCGAGGGCGTCTTCACCCGAGATGCCCCAGGCGATGTCCGACATGTGGACCATGCCGTCGACGTCGCCATCGAGGCCGATGAACAGGCCGAATTCGGTGGCGTTCTTGACTTCGCCTTCGACCTTCGAGCCAACCGGGTGCTTCTCGGCGAACTCTTCCCACGGGTTGCGCTGGGCCTGCTTGAGGCCGAGGCTGATGCGACGCTTTTCGCTGTCGACTTCCAGGACCATGACTTCGACTTCCTGCGAGGTCGAGACGATCTTGCCCGGGTGGACGTTCTTCTTGGTCCAGCTCATTTCCGAAACGTGGACCAGGCCTTCGATGCCCGGCTCGATTTCGACGAATGCGCCGTATTCGGTGATGTTGGTGACGGTGCCCGTCATCTTCATGCCGACCGGGTACTTGGCGGCAACGCCGTCCCACGGATCCGATTCCAGCTGCTTCATGCCGAGGCTGATGCGCTGGGTTTCTTCGTTGATGCGGATGATCTGGACGGTCACGGTCTGGCCGATCTCGATCATTTCGCTCGGATGGTTGACGCGCTTGTAGCTCATGTCGGTGACGTGGAGCAGGCCGTCGATACCGCCGAGGTCGACGAAGGCGCCGTAGTCGGTGATGTTCTTGACGACGCCGTCGATCACCTGGCCTTCAGCCAGCTTGTCGATCAGTTCGCTGCGCTGTTCGGCGCGGGTTTCTTCGAGGACGGCGCGGCGCGAGACAACGATGTTGCCGCGGCGACGGTCCATCTTCAGGATCTGGAACGGCTGGGCCATGTCCATCAGCGGGGTGACATCGCGCACGGGGCGGATGTCGACCTGCGAACCAGGCAGGAAGGCCACGGCGCCGTCGAGGTCGACGGTGAAGCCGCCCTTGACGCGGCCGAAGATGCGGCCTTCGACGCGCTTGCCTTCGCCGAATTCGTTTTCGAGCTTGTCCCAGGCGGCTTCGCGGCGGGCGCGGTCGCGCGACAGCATCGCTTCGCCTTCGGCGTTTTCGACGCGGTCGACATAGACTTCGACTTCGTCACCGACCGAGGGAGCGGTTTCGTTTTCCGAGCGCTGGAATTCCTTGAGGTCGACGCGGCCTTCGCTTTTCAGGCCGACATCGATGTGTGCCATGCCGTTTTCGATGGCGGTGACGGTGCCCTTGACGACGCGGCCTTCGAAGCCGCCGTCATCGGCGCCACCGAGCTGCTCGTCGAGCATTGCCGCGAAATCGTCGCGGGTGGGGTTGGCGGAAGTTGCCATGGTTGAGTAGTCCTAACTAACGTTTGCTACCGGCCACCGGTTTTCCCGGGGTCTTTACCCGTCTCCGCCGCACCATTGCGGTGGCTAACGGGGCAAGAGGGCCGACGTCTCCGCGAGGCCGGATGCCGCCGCGAAGGTCCTTTCAATCGACAGATTGCGAGAACGGGCGCGCGCCTAGGCGAAAGCGCACGCGAAAGCAAGGGAAATGCGCCTCGATAGCGCTTGCCTCTAGCCCTTGTAGAGCATGGCGACATCGCACCGTTCGTAACGCGCCGCGTAGGTGTCCATTATATCGGGATCGTGCACGAATCCCAGTTTCTCGTAGAGATGGATCGCAGCCGCGCACTTGCGGTTGGTGAGTAGGTAGAGCTTCTCGGCACCCAGATGCTTGGCGCGGGAGATAGCGGCGCCTAGCAGGAACTCGCCCGCCTTGAGGCCTCGCGCGCTTTCGCGCACTCCCATCTTGGTCAGCTCGAAGGCCTGCGGCCCGGTCTTCTGGAGCGCGCAAGTGCCGACGATGCCCAGTCCTGAGGCCTCGACGAACAGAATGTCGCCGCCCGGAGCGATGATCCGTTCCTGCGGGTTCTCGAGCACTTCCCGGTCGGCCGTCTCGAGCGTGAACATCGCGTCGATCCATTCCCGGTTGATATCATGGAACTCGCGGGCGAGGGCGGGAGAGTAGGGGCGCAGCGTAAGGGGCGGCCCGGCAGTGCGCGCTGCACGCTGCGCGATAGAGGCCTCGGCTAGCGCCTGCTCGATCTGCGTTAACTGGCGGAGGAAATCCCCGTCGAGCTGCGATAGGATTTGCTGCGCGGCCGCACCGACCCTTGGCCACACCTCGCGCGCGATTACGCCGGCCATGCGTTCGCCTTCTTCTGTCAGCGCTATCAGGCGGCTGCGCTGGTCGTCGCAGGCTTCGTCTGTGGCGAGGCCAAGCTTCTTCAACTGGCCGACGGTACGGGTCATCCCCGGCTGGCTGGTGCCGCTCGCCTCGGCCAATTGGCCGACCGTCTTGGGTCCGGTCCTGAGCGCTGCCATGGCCGCCATGTGGCCGGGCTGGAGCGGGACGCCTGCTTCGGTCAGCACGCTGGCAGCGCCGGCCTGCATGCGCTCTCCGAGGCGCTTCAAGCGACTGCCGAGAAAAGCGGGACCCATCTGGGCAACGACATCGACCATGCGAATCTCCATAGCGTGCTATATAACATGGTATTTAAAATCAGGAGAAACGGCAAGACCGAGCCGTGTGGAGTTAGGAGATAGCGTGTTCGACGGCCGCGATGGCAGCGGCGATGGCCTCGTCCTTGCCGAGGTTGCTGGTGTCGATGACGTGGGCCTCCTCGGCCGGCACCAGCGGGGCCACCGCGCGGTTGCGGTCGCGTTCGTCGCGGCGGCGCAGGTCGTCGGCGATTTCGGCGAGGCTTACCGGTACGCCGCGCTGGCGCATTTCGAGGAAGCGCCGCTGGGCCCGCGCTTCGACGCTGGCGGTGATGAACAGCTTGGCCTCGGCCTCGGGTGCGATGACGGTGCCGATATCGCGCCCATCGAGCACCGCGCCGCCATCCTGCATGGCGAAGGCACGCTGGCGTTCGAACAGCGCCTGGCGCACCGCGGGGTGGACCGAGACCTGGCTGGCGAGGCCGCCGACCTCCTCGGACCGCAGGACGGGGTCTTCCAGCAGTCTGTCGTCAAAAGAGCAGGCCGCCAGCGCATCGGCCAGCGATTGCG
Organism: Qipengyuania flava; assembly: GCF_019448255.1. Lineage (NCBI taxonomy): Bacteria > Pseudomonadati > Pseudomonadota > Alphaproteobacteria > Sphingomonadales > Erythrobacteraceae > Qipengyuania > Qipengyuania flava. Next base: position 1,927,977 of record NZ_CP080410.1, on the reverse strand, counting down.
GCTCGCCCCCGTCGCGGCGGCACTGATAGCCGACCGCGCGGTAAAGCAGGCCGGTGTCGAGATGGGGGAGGCCATAGTGCTCGGCGAGCGCCTTGGCGATGGTGCCCTTACCCGAGGCTGTGGGGCCGTCGACGGCGATAATCATGCGCGGTTCCTGCGCGCTTTGACCGCTTTCGCCAAGCCCCAGATCGCAATCGCTGCCCAGAAACCTTCGAGGACAAGGCTCGGCCAGTTGGTGTGGACCAGCAGCGACACGGTCAGCAACGCGGCACCGGTCAGATTGGTGCCGTGGAGTATGAAGGGGTTCGGCTCGTCCTTCCAGGTGAGATAGGCGTAGGCGCCGATGATGCAGGCGGTCCCGACGAAACCGATCAGCGAATAGACGTCGAGCCCGGTCACGCCGCCGCGCTTTCGAGCAGCGCCGTGAAATTGGGGAAGCTGGTCGCGATCGGTTCGAGGCTGTCGATCTGCACCCCGTCGCGGCTGACGAGCCCGGCAACGGCCATGCTCATCGCGATGCGGTGGTCGAGATGGGTTTCGACCTCGGCGTTGGCTGTTCCGCGCAAGGGTGCGCCGCCGCTGCCGGTGATGACCAGCCCATCCTCGCGCTCTTCCAGAGACACGCCGCTTGCAGAGAGGGCACTCGCCATGGCCGCGAGGCGGTCGCTTTCCTTGACGCGCAGTTCGTCGAGGCCGCTGGTGACCGTTGTGCCTTCAGCCATTGCCGCAGCGACGAAGAGGACGGGGAATTCGTCGATCATGCTGGGCGCGATCGCCGGGTCGACCTCTATGCCTTTGAGCTGCGCATGCCGCACACGCAGGTCGGCGACGGGCTCGCCGCCTACCTCTCGCTCATCCAGCTTCTCGATATTCGCGCCCATCTGGGCAAGTACGCGGAATATCCCGTCGCGGGTCGGGTTGAGGCCGACGTTCTCGATAACAAGGTCGCTCCCCGGCACGATGCTCGCGGCCACCGCGAAGAAGGCGGCGGAGGAGGGATCGCCGGGGACCGTGATGTCGCAAGGGGTAAGGTCGGCCGGGCCATGAATGCGGATGACGCGCTCGCCATCCGCCTCTTCGACGGTCAACTGGGCGCCAAACCCGCGCAGCATGCGTTCGGTGTGATCGCGTGTCGGCACCGGTTCGATGACCGTGGTGATCCCGGGCGTGTTGAGCCCGGCCAGCAGTACCGCGCTTTTCACCTGCGCGCTCGCCACGGGCAGGCGGTATTCGATCGGCACGGCCGGCTGCATGCCCTCCATCATCAGCGGCAGCGTTCCGCCGGGGGAGGGGGTGAAGTGTGCGCCCATGGTCGAGAGCGGGTCAATCACGCGGCCCATGGGACGCTTCGACAGGCTGGCATCGCCGGTGAAGGCCGCGGTGATGCCGTGGCTTGCGACTAGGCCCATCAGCAGGCGCGTGGAGGTGCCCGAATTGCCCATGTCGAGCGCCTGTTCGGGCTGCAGCAATCCGCCGACACCCACGCCGTCGACCACCCATTCGTCCCCGTCGCGCTCGATCCGCGCGCCCATGGCGCGCAGCGCGGCCGCCGTGGCAAGCACGTCCTCGCCCTCGAGCAGGCCCGAAATTCGGCTGCGCCCCACTGCCAGCGCGCCGAACATGAGGGAGCGGTGGCTGATCGATTTGTCGCCGGGCACACGGATGCGTCCGGTCAGCGGTCCGGCGGGCAGGAAGCGGTGGGCAGTCACGAAAGCGTATCCATATGAGGGCCAGCGCTTTGACAGCGCACATACGTTCTGGCAAGGCGCGCGCGCTGTAGATTCCTCCCCCTTTACTTTAGGCGGATGGAGCCCACCTTTATTCGAGAATTTCCGCCTCGCCGCGCCGGCGGGGCCAGCATCCAAGGATTACACATGGTCAAACCGGAATGGGGCACCAAGCGGACCTGCCCGAACTGCGGCACCCGCTTTTACGATCTGAACAAGGAAGATCCCGTCACCTGCATCGAATGCGGTGAAGAGTGGACGCCCGAGCCCGTGCTCAAGTCCAAGCAGCCGATCCTCGCCGAGGAAGAGAAGAAGGACAAGAAGGGCGAAGCGGACAGCGATCTGTCGGGCGATGACGATGACGATCTGGACCTCGACATCGACGAGGACGACGATTCGCCGGACAACGAGGTCGACCTCGGCGGCGACGACGATCTCGGCGTCGAAACGAAATCGAAGGGCGACGACGACGACGCGGACGAGTCCTGATTTTTTCTCTTGCGTTGCGCGGGGCGGCCTCATAAAGGGCTGCCTCCGCAAGGCTGGTGCGCCTCCCAGGGTGCACCGTTTGAAAAATGGCACGGGGCCTTAGCTCAGCTGGGAGAGCGCTACAATGGCATTGTAGAGGTCAGCGGTTCGATCCCGCTAGGCTCCACCATTTTCCCGGATCTGATGGTAGCAGGCCGTGGCGACGGCTGCGGCTTGCTTCCACCACACCCGGGTCAAAACTTGGGTTTCATCGGGGAAATCCCCACGCTGGCCGACGAGTTCTCGTCCGCCGGCGTTTTTCGCGTTTAATCGGGCCAGTCATGGTTCGATGAGGAGTAAACAGGCATGTTCGACAATCTGTCCGACCGCCTTGGCAATGTATTCGACCGCCTGAAAGGGCGCGGCGCGCTGTCGGAAAACGACGTGCGCGAGGCGATGCGCGAGATTCGCATCGCGCTGCTCGAAGCCGATGTGGCGCTGCCGGTTGTCCGCCGCTTCATCGATGCGGTCACCGAAAAGGCGATCGGGCAGGATGTCCTCAAGTCGGTCACGCCGGGCCAGCAGGTCGTCAAGATCGTCGACGATGAGCTCACCGCGATGCTCGGCGGCGGCGAAGATGCCGATCCTGCCGATCGCGAACTGAACTTCGCGGCCAAGCCGCCGGTCGTCATCATGATGGTCGGCCTGCAGGGTTCGGGTAAGACGACGACGACCGCCAAGCTCGGCAAGCTGATCAAGGAAAAGCACGGCAAGAAGGCGCTGATGGCGTCGCTCGACGTCAACCGTCCCGCCGCGCAGGAACAGCTCAAAGTGCTGGGCGAGCAGGTCGAAGTTGCGACGCTGCCGATCATCGAAGGCCAGCAGCCGGTCGACATCGCCCGCCGCGCGATGGACAGCGCGAAGCTTCAGTCGGCCGATGTGCTGCTGCTCGACACCGCAGGCCGCCTGCATGTCGACGAAGCGCTGATGGCCGAAATGAAGGCCATTTCGACCGTTTCCGCACCGACCGAAGTGCTGCTGGTTGTCGACAGCCTGACCGGCCAGGACGCGGTCAACGTCGCGCAGAGCTTTACCGGCGAAGTGCCGCTCACCGGTGTGGTGCTGACCCGCATGGACGGCGATGCCCGCGGCGGTGCGGCGCTTTCGATGCGCTATGTCACGGGCAAGCCGATCAAGTTTGCCGGCACGGGTGAAAAACTCGACCAGATCGAAGCCTTCGATCCCAAGCGCGTGGCCGGCCGCATTCTCGGCATGGGCGATGTTGTCAGCCTCGTCGAGAAGGCCGCCGAAACAATCAAGGCCGACGAGGCCGAAGCGCTCGCCAAGAAGATGGCGAAGGGCGAATTCGACCTCGAAGACCTTCGCATGCAGCTCAAGCAGATGCAGAACATGGGCGGCCTCGGCATGCTCGCCGGCATGCTCCCGGGCATGAAGAAGGCCAAGCAGGCCATGGCCGCCTCCAACATGGACGACCGTGTGCTGCTGCACATGGACGCGATCATCGGTTCGATGACTCCGAAAGAGCGCAAGAACCCCAAGCTGCTCAACGCCAAGCGCAAGAAGCGCGTCGCGGCCGGTTCGGGCACGCAGGTGCAGGACGTGAACAAGGTGCTCAAGATGCACCAGGAAATGTCCCGCGCGATGAAGCAGATCAAGAAAATGGGCGGTTTGAAGGGCCTCGGCGCGCTGTTCGGCGGCGGCGGGCTCGGGGCAGCGATGCCCGGTCTCGGTGGAGCTGGGGGCGGCCCGGGCGGCGGCCTTCCCGGCATGGGCGGCGGCAAGGGTCCGGGAGTGGATCCCAGCACGCTTCCGCCCGACCTTCAGGACCTCCTCAAGAAGAAATAAGTTTCAGACGTTTACATTCGAAAGGTAATACCAAATGGCAGTTGCAATCCGTCTTTCGCGTGGTGGTGCCAAGAAGCGCCCCTACTACCGCATCGTCGTTGCTGACTCGCGCTCGGCGCGTGACGGCAAGTACCTGGAGCAGATCGGCACCTACAACCCGATGCTGCCGAAGGATTCGGGCGAGCGCGTGAAGCTCAACGAAGACCGCGCGCGTCACTGGCTGTCGGTCGGCGCGAAGCCGTCGGACCGCGTCCACCGCTTCCTCGACGCCGCCGGCATCCTCGAGCGTGCGCCGCGCAACAACCCGAAGAAGGGTGAGCCGGGCGAAGCCGCCAAGGAACGCGCCGAAGAAAAGGCCGCCAAGATCGCTGAAGCCGAAGAAGCCGCCAAGGCTGCCGAGGAAGAAGCCAAGGCTGCTGCCGAAGCTCCGGCTGAAGAAGCTGCCGCTGAAGAAGCGCCGGCTGAAGAAGCCGCTGCTGAAGAAGCAACCGAAGACAAGGGCGAGTAACCCCCGCCCATGTCGGACAAGCCCCTCACGCTGGCCGCCGTCACCGGTGCGCATGGCGTGTCGGGCGAAGTCCGCCTGAAGCTGTTTGGCGAAGGCGTCGATGCGCTCAAGGCCATCAAGAGCTTCAACGAGGGTTCGCTGACCCTCAAGAAAATCCGCAGCGACAACAAGGGCGGTGCCATCGCGCGCTTTGCCGAGGTCTCCAATCGTACCTCGGCCGAGCAGCTGCGCGGCACCGCCCTTTCTGTTTCACGCGAGGCCTTGCCCACGCTGGATGAGGACGAGTTCTACTTCTCCGACCTTCTCGACCTCGCAGTCGTCACCGATACGGGCGAAGCGGTGGGCCGGGTGTGCGCGGTCGAGAACTTTGGCGCGACCGACATCGTCGAGATCGAAAAACCCGACGGCAAGAAGTTCATGGTCCCGCTGACCAAGCAGGCCGTGCCCGGCTGGACGACAACCGAGTTGACCATTTCGGAGGACTTCTGGGATAGATGATCGCCGGATGACGGCGCATTCCTCAGACCTCTGGCAACGCCTTGCCGCCTACGAGATCGGCCCCGCCGATGCGGCGTTCAGCTTTACCCAGCGCCTTTCGCGCGAAAACCGCTGGAGCGATGCGTTCACCGAGCGTGTGCTGCGCGAATACAAGCGCTTTTGCTACCTTGCGAAAACCGCCGGCCACCCGGTCACCCCCTCCGATGCAGTCGATCAGGCCTGGCACCTCCACCTGACTTACAGCCGCGACTATTGGGAGCGCTTCTGCCCGGAAGTGCTGGAGGCCGATTTCCACCATGGCCCGACCGCAGGCGGCAAGGTCGAGCGGGCGCGTTACTACGACCAGTACGCGGCGACGCTGAAAAGCTATGAGGACGCCTTCGGCGAAGCGCCGCCGGAGGACATTTGGCCCGATGCGCAGCGCCGCTTTGGAGCCGATCCCCTGTCTTTCCGCGTTAACCCGCGCGATGTAGTGGTTATGCCGAGGCGGCTTGCCGGCGCGCTGGCGATCGGCGCTATCGTTCTTGCCGCGGCGGCGGTTTTGCTGGGAGGTTGGGTACGGTGATCGAAGGCTTTTCCACCTACACGGGCGGCGATTTCCTCGCCTTCTATGCGCTCCTGCTGGTTGCAACGATCGTGGCCGGAGTCTGGCTGCCGGGCTTCCTGCGGTCCGACGGTTCGAACCGCCGAGTGACCGATCGCTACGACATGGCCTATCTCGTCGGCGGCCCGCGCCGCGTGACCGAAGCCGCGCTCGCGCAGTTGTTCGGCATCGATGCGATTGCCGCGGCGGGCGAGCGCAAGATGCGCGTGGTGCGGCAAGAGGGAGCGGAAAACGCGCTCGAAAAGGACCTGCTGCGCAAACCGGGCGATTTCGGCCTGACCGAAGCGCACAAGACCGTATCGCCTTACATTGAGGACATCGAGGAACGGCTGGTCCGCGGCGGCCTCCTCCTCGACAAGGGCGAGCGCAATCAGTTGCGCCTTGTCTCGGTCCTGCCCTATGTCGCGGTGCTCGCCGTCGGCTGGTATCGCCGCTCGGCCGGCGTCGCGGAAGGGGAGCCCGTCGGCTACCTCACCGCAGTGATGGTGGCCGCCGCCGTGTTTGGCTTCATCCGGCTGGTAAAGCTCGATCCGCGCACCCGCGGTGGGCTGGCTGCCGTGGCGGAAGGGAAGGCGGCGAGCAAACGCCTCAAGACCGCGCCCACCGGACCGGAGATGGGCTTCGGCGTGGCGCTGTTCGGTACGGCTATCCTTGCCGGCACGCCCTATTCGGAGCTCCACGCCATGCGCCAGGCTGCGACCAGCAGCGACAGCGGCTTTTCGAGCGATGATGGCGGCGATTCCGGGGGCGGAGACGGCGGCTGCGGTGGTGGCTGCGGGGGCTGCGGCTAAAGACCTCCCTAGCGCCAAACCTGCGCGGGATGGCCAACCCGCACATCGCGCGCTAACCGCTTGGTCCCATGACCACGCTTCCCGTCGCTATCGTCCAGGCCGCTCCCATCCCGCTCGCCATTGGCAATGGTATCGACAAGGCCGTGCGCCTTGCCCGCGAGGCAATCGAAGGCGGGGCAAAGCTTGTCGCCTTTGGAGAGACCTTCCTCGGCGGCTACCCGCTGTGGCTCGACGAGGCGCCCGGCGCGGCGCTGTGGGATCACCCGGGCACCAAGGCGCTGCATCGCATCCTGCTGGAACATGCAGTTGTCGCAAATGACGAGCGCCTCCTGCCTTTGCAGGAATTGTGCGACGCGACCGGCGCGGTGATCAGCATCGGCGCGCATGAGCGGATGCGGTCGAGCCTCTACAACAACCAGATGACTTTCCGGCCCGGCCTGCCGGTGCTCGACCACCGCAAGCTGGTGCCCACGCATGGCGAGCGGCTGGTCTGGATGCGCGGCGATGGCTCGACGCTCGGCGTTCATGAGGCCGAATGGGGCAGCGTCGGCAGCCTGATCTGCTGGGAGCACTGGATGCCCTTGGCGCGCGCCGCGATGCACAACCTCGGCGAGAGCGTGCATGTCGCTTGCTGGCCTACCGTGCGCGAGGAATACGCGCTCGCCAGCCGCCACTATGCGATGGAAGGCCGTTGCTTCGTGCTGGCGGCAGGACTGGTGCAGGCGAAGCACGATCTTTTCGACGGTCTGGAGCGTGCCGGCGGAGGCGAAAGCGCTGCAGCGCGCGAGCTGCTCGACGCTATCGAGGCGGAAACGCTCAACCGCGGGGGCTCGCTTATCATTGCACCCGATGCGCGCATCATCGCGCAGGCGGGCGAGGGCGAGGAAACGCTGTTCGCAGAGCTCGATCTTACCGAGATAGAGGAAGGCTTGGCTTCCCTCGACACCGACGGCCATTATTCGCGGCCTGATGTATTCGAGCTACGCGTGGACACGCGCGCGAAGAGCGGGGTGGAGTGGAATGATCGATAGTGCAGCCTTCCTGATCGGCAGCTACGGGGCGATGGCCGCAGGCCTCAGCATGACCATTGCAAAGGTCTCGCCGACCATTGGCCCCAAGATGCGCCATCTGTTTTCCGGCGCGGCCCCGCTCGCGGCCGTTCTTGCGACCCGGCTCGGCGGTGCCGACAGCGTGGTGCTTCAGGGCATGGACCTGTTCGCGGCTGGCGGGCTCGTGGTGCTGGGCGTGGTGACCTCGAGCGCGGTCGGCAAGGTCGTTCCGACCGCGGACGCCAAGGATCGCAAGCTTCTCTCGCGCTAAACTGCCCGGGATGGCGCTGCGGCGGATGTGCCGCTAAGGGCGCGGTCCATGAGTTTCGCCGCCACCATCCTGACCCTCTATCCCGAGATGTTTCCCGGGCCGCTGGGCGTGTCGCTCGCAGGCCGCGCGCTCGAGCGGGGCGACTGGTCGTGCGAGACCGTCCAGATCCGCGAATTCGCTAGGGACAAGCACCGCACGGTCGATGATACGCCGGCAGGCGGCGGCGCGGGCATGGTGCTCAAGCCCGATGTGCTTGGTCCTGCCATCGAAAGCGTAGGCGAGGGCAGGCCGATCCTCGCCATGACCCCGCGCGGGAAACCGATCACGCAGGCCCGTATCCGTGAGATCGCGGCAGGCCCCGGCGTTGCCATCCTGTGCGGCCGGTTCGAGGGCTTCGACGAACGGATTTTCGATCAGTACCCGCAGATCGAGCAGGTCAGCCTTGCCGACATCGTCCTGTCGGGCGGAGAGACCGCCGCGATCGCGATTCTCGACGCTTGCATTCGGCTGCTTCCCGGAGTAATGGGCGCGCCCACAAGCGGGCATGAGGAATCGTTCGAGGACGGTCTCCTGGAATACCCGCAATATACCCGACCTCAGGAATGGGAAGGGCGCACGATCCCTGAAGTGCTGCGATCGGGGGATCATGCGAAAATCGCTGCTTGGCGCAAGGCAAGGAGCGAAGACGATACACGGTTACGCAGGCCGGACCTTTGGGATCGCTACAGTGGCGATCGGGACCAGCCTGCCTCTGGCGCGCGGCGAAAAGACTAAGGACTTAGGTTCATGAACCTGATTCAGCAGCTCGAAGCGGAAGCGATCGAGAACCTCGGGAAGGACATTCCCGAATTCCGCGCCGGTGACACCGTGCGCGTTGGCGTGAAGGTTGTCGAAGGCACCCGTGAGCGTATCCAGAATTTCGAAGGCGTTGTCATTGCCCGCTCGAACCGCGGCATGGGCAGCAATTTCACCGTGCGCAAGATGAGCTTCGGTGAAGGCGTGGAACGTGTGTTCCCGCTTTACTCGCCGATCGTCGACAGCATCACCGTGGTCCGCCGCGGCGTGGTGCGTCGCGCCAAGCTCTACTACCTGCGTGGCCGTACCGGTAAGCGCGCTCGTATTGCCGAGCGCAAGGTCAACGCACCGAAGTAAGCGCACGACCCGCGTTTCTCTTCGCGAGAGAATTAAGGGCGGCCTCCCGGACATCCGGGAAGCCGCCCTTTTTCGTGGGGATCGTGAAGCGCACCGGACATGGCGCGCTTTCGAACAACCCCGCTTGGCCTGTGAGCCGGAAGTGGCCGCCCGGGGTCGAGGCCCTTTTCGCGCCCATGTCTTAGCCGGATTTCAACACACGCGCTTAACTAGAAATTCAGCATGTTCGCGCGCCCTTGCGCTCGCGCGCTGCCTTCTCCATCACTCGCGCCGAGAATGTGAGGAGAGATTTTTGCGTCACCCGACCTTTGCCGCCGCGCTTGCCCTTGGCATCGGCCTGTCCGCCCCTTCCCATGCCCAGACCCAGGAGATCGCGCCCATGGAGCTTACCTTCGAACGCGTCTTCGCTTCGCCCGACCTCGACGGCCCGGCGCCGCGCCAGGTGAAGCTGTCGCCCGATGGCCGCTATCTCACCCTTCTGCGCAACCGCGAGGATGACCGCGAGCGCTATGACCTGTGGGCCTATGACCGCGAGGCGGGCGAGTGGACCATGCTGGTGGACAGCGAAGCGCTGGGCACGGGCCGCGAGTTGTCGGAAGACGAGAAAATGCAGCGCGAGCGCGCGCGCGTCGGGAGCCTCAAGGGCATCATCGCCTATCAATGGACCGAAGACGGCACCGGCGTGCTCGTCCCGCTCGACGGGGACCTATACCTTGCCCGCCTTGGCGGCGAGGTCGTTCGCCTGACCGATACGGAAGAAAGCGAGCTCAATCCCGCGCTAAGCAGCGAGGGGCGCTATGTGTCCTTCGTGCGCGATCGCCAGCTGTGGGTCGGCGAAGTGGGTGCCGCTGCGAACCCGATTACGCCGAAGGAAGGCGAAGCCATCCGCTGGGGCGAAGCGGAATTCGTCGCGCAGGAAGAGATGGCGCGTCTCACGGGCTACTGGTGGAGCCCGGACGACAGCCGCATTGCCGTGCAGCGTTTCGATGAGAGCATGGTCGGCATCGTCACCCGGGCGGCGATCGGCGCGACCGGCACGCGGGTGTTCGACCAGCGCTATCCGGTCGCCGGAAGCGAGAACGCCGATGTCGAGCTTTACGTCATGGACCCGGACGGCACGAACAGGGTCAAGGTCAACCTCGACGACTTCCAGCACCCCAGTGTCTATACCGATGGCGATCCGACCGATTTCTACCTTGCGCGGGTGGATTGGGCGCCCGATGGCAGCGCGCTTTATGTCCAGCGCCAGAACCGCGAGCAGACCGTGCTCGACATGCTCCGGGTCGACCCTGCGACGGGCGCGGTATCACCGGTGTTTACCGAGCGCGCGGCGGTAGAGGATTACTGGATCAACCTCGGCGACGATTACAAGCTGCTGGACGATGGCAGCCTTGTCTGGTGGTCCGAGCGGGACGGCTTCGGGCACCTTTACCTCTATTCGGGAAGCGACGGCTGGGCGAGCTCGCGCCAGCTGACGCGCGGCAAATTCGTCGTGACCAAGCTGGTCGGGGTCGACCAGGATGCCGGGCGCCTGTTCTACACCGCCACGAGCGAGGAGGACCCGCTCGAGCAGCATATCTACAGCCTCGATTACTCCGATCCCGCGGCCAAACCCCAGCGGCTGACCGAAACCGGCTACACCCATTCGGCAACGATGGACGGGAAGGGGCAAACGCTTGTCATCACCCGTTCGAACGACGACACACCGCCGCACAGCTACATCGCCGACCAGCAGGGCGAGCGATTGGCATGGGTCGAGGAGAACGCGCTGGATGCCGATCATCCCTACGCCCCCTACCTCGCCAGCCACCGGCCCACGCAATACGGCACGATTACTGCTGAAGATGGAACGCCGCTCTACTGGGAGATGCTCACGCCCGAGATGGAGCCGGGCAAGCGCTATCCGGTCTATTTCTACCACTACAGCGGTCCAGGTCCGCAGATCGTGACCAAGGGCTGGAACGGCGCCCTGAGGCAGGCAATCGTCGACAAGGGCTACATCTGGTTCGCGCTCGACAACCGCGGCAGCGCCAACCGCGGCGTGGCCTTCGAGCAGCCGCTCTACCGCGCGATGGGCGGGGTCGAGGTTCGCGACCAGAAGGCAGGGGCGGAATTCCTCAAGACGCTCGATTTCGTCGATCCCGACAAGATCGCGATCGATGGCTGGTCCTACGGCGGCTATATGACATTGAAGCAGTTGCAGGCCGATCCGGGGCTCTATGCGGCCGGCATAAGCGGCGCGCCGGTGACCAAGTGGGAGCTTTATGACACCCATTACACCGAACGCTACATGGGCACGCCGCAGGCCGATGGGGATGCCTATGAGACCGCGTCAGCCATTCCCGATGCGACCACGATCACCGATCCGCTTCTGCTGATCCACGGCATGGCCGACGATAACGTGGTGTTCGAGAACGCGACCGAGATCATCTCGGTCATGCAGGAAGCCAACGTCCCCTTCGAGATGATGCTCTATCCCGGCTATACGCACCGCGTGTCGGGGCCGCAGATCAGCCCGCACCGATACAACACCGTGTTCCGCTTCCTCGAACGGCATGGCGTAACGCCGCCCGGAAACGAGGCGGAGTGAGCCTTTAGGCCGCGCAATCGAATGTGCGCTTGCGGGCGCGGCGGCAGTCGCTATCTCGGCGGCGCACAGAATATTGGAGACGCAAAGTGGGTTATCGTGTTGCCGTGGTCGGCGCGACCGGGAATGTCGGGCGCGAAATGATGATGGTGCTGGCCGAGCGGGAATTCCCGATCGACGAGATTGCAGCTGTCGCATCCAGCCGTTCGCACGGCTCCGAGGTCGAATTCGGTGACACCGGCAAGATGCTGAAATGCCGCAACATCGAGCATTTCGACTGGTCCGGCTGGGATATTGCCCTGTTCGCGGCCGGGAGTGGCCCGGCAAAGGAATACGCGCCCAAGGCCGCCGCCGCTGGCTGCGTCGTGATCGACAACAGCTCGCTCTACCGCATGGACCCGGATGTGCCGCTGATCGTGCCGGAAGTGAACCCCGATGCGATCCACGAGTATTCCAAGCGCAACATCATCGCCAACCCGAATTGCTCGACTGCGCAGCTGGTCGTGGCGCTGAAGCCGTTGCACGATGCGGCAAAGATCAAGCGCGTGGTCGTTTCGACCTACCAGTCGGTTTCCGGCGCGGGCAAGGCGGGCATGGACGAGCTGTTCGAGCAGAGCCGCAACATCTTCGTCGGAGATCCGGTCGAACCGGTGAAGTTCACCAAGCAGATCGCCTTCAACGTCATCCCGCACATCGACGTCTTCCTCGACGATGGTTCGACCAAGGAAGAATGGAAGATGGTGGTCGAAACCAAGAAGATCCTCGACCCCAAGATCAAGCTCACCGCGACCTGTGTGCGTGTGCCGGTCTTCGTCGGCCATTCGGAAGCGGTCAGCATCGAGTTCGAGAACGAGCTTTCGGCCGAGCAAGCCCAGGAAATCCTGCGCGAGGCGCCCGGCTGCATGCTGGTCGATAAGCGCGAGGACGGCGGCTACATCTCGCCGGTCGAAGCAGCCGGCGACAGCGCAACCTACATCAGCCGCGTGCGCGAGGACCCGACGGTCGAAAACGGCCTCAACCTGTGGTGCGTCTCGGACAATTTGCGCAAGGGTGCAGCGCTCAACGCGGTGCAGATCGCGGAACTCCTGGGCCGCGAGTGCCTTAAGAAGGGATGATGCGCACCGTCTCCCTTCTCGCCCTCCCGTTGCTCCTCCTTGCATGCTCGCAGGAGCCGGAAGGGGAAGCGCTGGAAACGCGTGACCTTGAAGGGAGCGAAGCGCCCCTGACCAATCCGCTCATCGAACGATTCGACAAGGCGCTGGTGGTCGTCGATGCGGACGGCCTTGGTCCCAAGGGCGCCGAGCCGTTCCGCTTCGGTGCGGAGCGCTCCGAGGTCGACGCCGCGCTGGAAGAGGCCTTTGGCGAGGCACCGAACCGCGAACGCAACGAGGAATGCGGGGCCGGGCCGATGGACTTCAGCCAGTTCGGCCCGCTGCAGGTCGCCTATATGGACGGCGAGCTGCGTGGCTGGTTCCTGCGCGAGGGCGATACGGTGGTGACGTCGGATGGCGTGCAGCCGGGTGTGACCACGCTCGAAGGCCTCAAGCTCGAACGGCAGGTGCGCGAACTCGACACGACGCTCCCGGGCGAGTTCGAATACACGACTAGCGCCTTTGGCACGATCACCGGCTTTGCCGAGGACGGGGCAAACGTAACAGCGCTTCAGGCCGGGATAAGCTGCTTCTTTCGCTAAGCCGCGATCTGCGTATAACAGGCGGCATGACCCTATCCGCCGACCTCTTCTTCAGCTTCCGCTCACCCTACAGCTACCTGTCGATGGGGCGGTACAAGACGATGGTCGAGACCTATGATCTCGACATCACCCTGCGCACCGTCTGGCCGATCGCCATTCGCGATCCCGACATCCTGTTTACCGGTAACCCGGCGGTCGGGCGCTATATCGTTATCGATTCCATGCGCTCGGCGCAGATGCTCGGCATTCCGATGAGCTGGCCGCGCCCCGACCCGGTGGTGCAAAACATGGTCACGCGCGAGATCGCTGAGGACCAGCCCTACATCTATCGCATCGGCCGGCTCGGACAGGCCGCGACCCGGCGCGGGAAGGGCCTTGCCTTCGCCTATGAAGCCTCGAAGCTGATCTGGTCGGGCGAGATCGACGGCTGGCACGAGGGCGACCACCTCGCCGGCGCGGCCGAACGAGCGGGTCTCGACCTTGCCGAGATGGACGCCGAAGTGGTCTCCGAAGCCGAAGCTCTCGATGCCGAGATCGAGGAAAACCAAAAGGCCCTCGAAGCCGCCGGCCATTGGGGTGTTCCGACTCTGGTGTTCGAAGGCGAGCCTTTCTTCGGCCAGGACCGGATCGCAATGGCCCAATGGCGTATGGAGCAAAAGGGCCTGACCAAGCGGTGAGGACCGAGTTTTTCGAAAGCTTCGACGGGACGCGTCTTGCCGTGCACCGGCATGGCGAGGGCAAGCCCTTCGTGCTGCTGCACGGCCTGTTTTCCAGCGCCGAGATGAACTGGATCAAGTGGGGCCATCACGAGGCAATCGCGGCGCGGGGGCTCGAGGTGCTCATGCTCGATTTCCGCGTGCATGGCGAAAGCGAAGCGCCGCATGATCCGGACCGATACCCGACAAACGTGCTGGTGCGCGACGTCGCCGCGCTGGTCGATCATTTCGGCCTTGAGAGCTACGACCTCGGAGGGTTTTCGCTCGGCGCGCGCACTTCGCTTCATGCAACGGCGCATGGCGTGCTGGAGCCCGAGCGGCTCGTCATCGGCGGGATGGGAACGGCAGGGCTCGGCGAATGGCACCGCCGCGCGGCCAAGTTCCGCCGCGTGATCGACGAGTTCGATGCGATCCCGCGCGGCGATCCGGACTATTTCTCGATGCAGTTCCTCAAGTCCCAGGGCGTGGACCGGGCCGCGGCGCGCCTGCTGCTCGACACCATGCCCGACCTCGATCTCGCGCTGCTGGATAACATCATGATGCCGACGCTGGTCGTGTGCGGCGATGAGGACCGGGACAATGGGTCGGCCGAGGAGCTTGCAAGGCTCCTGCCCCGCGCGGATTTCGTCGAAGTGCCCGGCACGCACATGAGTTCGGTGACCAAGCCGGATCTAGGGAAGGCCATGGCCGCCTGGTTGGGGGAGACTGCATGACATCACAGAAATCCGACATCCGCCTTTGGCTCTGGGGCCTCCTTGCCTTTGCCATCGTGATCGCGCTCAGCCTGGCGATCACCGCGCCAGAGGATGTTACGCTTGGCATTGCCGAACACCAGGCTGCCGGCAGCGCAGCGCGGGTGGACGAAATCCAGGCGCAATGGCGCGAGGGCGGGGTGCGAACGCTGGCGATCGTGGCCATGCTCGGTGATCTGGTCTTTATCGGGATCTATGGCTGGGGCAGCTGGCGTGCAGGGCGCAGCTTCATGGCCGGAACCGGGTCGGTCAGCATGCTGGGACTACTCGTGGCCATATCCGCGCTGGTCTTCCTCGTGACCGATTACACGGAAACGATCCTGCAGTTGATCCAGCTCATTCAGGACAAGGGCTCTGACGCGATGGCTGCGGTCGCCGCGACGGTGCGGCCGATCAAGATGCTGTCGTGGATCGCGACCTTTGGCGGAGTTCTGATGGCGCTCGCCATTCGTCGATTTGGCGCGCCCGCCGCTTGATAAAAACCGGTTGCAGGTGCAATCGCCTTGGCTGTGCAAACCAAGAACAGACTCACATCCGAGAGGACGCCCATGAAATTCGCAACCGTTGCGCTGTCCGCGCTGGCCATTTCGCTCGCCACCCCCGCGCTGGCCGACCATCATTCCGGCGGCGAGACCGCGGCCTCCGAGACCGCCTATCCCATGACGCCGCAGGGCGCGGCCGACTGGGTAGCCATGGTCGAGAAGACGATGTTCGATTTCTCGGTCGAATACGGCCGGGTGCTGTGGATCAACTCGACCTACATCATTCATGACAGCGACCAGCTGGCGGCGAAATACGGCGCCGAGGCGACCGAGATGTCGGTGCGCTTCGCCAATGAAGCGGCGAAATACGCCCGCGTCGAAGGTCTCGACCCCGAGGTCGCCCGCAAGCTCGATATGCTGCGCAACGGCATCGTGATGCCCGCGCCGGTGCGCGACGGGGCGGCGACCGAGCTGAACACGATCGCGACCCGGCTGGGCTCCGCTTACGGGCGCGGCAAGGGCACGCTCAATGGCGAAGAGATCAACGGCAGCGATATCGAAGCCGAGATGGGCAATCTCGATCGCACGCCTGCCGAAAAGGCCGAGATGTGGACCAGCTGGCACGACAATGTCGGGGCGCCCATGCGCGAGGACTACCAGCGCATGATCGCCATTGCGGGCGAGGGCGCTGAGGAGCTGGGCTTCGACGATCTGGGCGCCATGTGGCGGTCGAACTACGACATGTCGCCCGACCAGTTCGCGGCGGAAACCGAGCGCATGTGGCAGGAAGTGAAGCCGCTCTACATGGCGCTGCACACCTATGTCCGCGGCAAGCTCAACGAGAAGTACGGCGACGCGGTCCAGCCCGCCACCGGCCCGATCCGCGCCGACCTGCTCGGCAATATGTGGGCGCAGGAATGGGGCAACATCTACCCGCTGGTCGCGCCCGAAGGCGCGGGCGACATCGGCTATGACCTTACAGAGCTGATTGCGGAAAAGGACCTCGACGAGGTCGAGATGGTCCGCGTGGGCGAGCAGTTCTTCTCCTCGCTGGGCTTCGAGCCGCTTCCCGAAACCTTCTGGCAGCGCAGCCAGTTCGTGAAGCCGGCGGACCGCGAAGTGGTCTGCCACGCCAGCGCCTGGGACGTCGACAATGTCGATGATCTGCGCATCAAGATGTGCATCAAGCGCAACGCGGACGACTTCAAGGTCATCCATCACGAGCTTGGCCACAACTACTACCAGCGCGCCTACAACCAGCAGGACTACCTGTATCTCAACGGCGCGAACGATGGCTTCCACGAGGCCATTGGCGACATGATCGCTCTCTCGATCACGCCGGAGTACCTGGTGCAGATCGACATGCTTGATCGGGCGCAGGTGCCGAGCGCGGACAAGGACATCGGCCTGCTGCTGCGCGAGGCGATGGACAAGATCGCCTTCCTGCCGTTTGGCCTGCTGGTCGACCGCTATCGCTGGGAGCTGTTCAACGGCTCGATCCCTGAAGACCAGCTCAACAAGGGCTGGAACGACCTGCGCCTGCAGTACCAGGGCATCGTTCCGCCGGTGGAGCGCGACGAGACCAAGTTCGACGCTGGCGCGAAGTATCACATCCCGGGCAACGTGCCCTACACGCGCTACTTCCTCGCGCGGATCCTGCAGTTCCAGTTCTATAAGGCCGCCTGCGACCAGGCAGGCTGGGAAGGCCCGCTGCATCGCTGTTCGTTCTACGGCAACGAGGAGGTTGGCGAGAACCTCAACGCCATGCTCGAAATGGGCGCCAGCAAGCCTTGGCCCGATGCGCTGGAAGCCTTCACCGGCGAGCGACAGATGAGCGGCAAGGCGATGGCCGAGTACTTCGCGCCGCTTAAAGCCTGGCTCGACGAGCAGAACGCCGGGATGACTCAAGGATGGTAAGCCGTATCGCAATGATGCTCGCTCTCCCGGTGGCGGTCGCCTGTGCGCCCGTCGGCGGAGAGGCGGAAGCTCCCACACCCCTCGCGTCTAGCGAAGCGAGCGGTGCGCTGTTCGTGGCGGGCAAGTTCGGCGATACGCTGTCAAAGGTCGATCTCGCTAGCGGCGAGCAGGTTGTCAGCGTCGAGAGCTGCGCCAACCCGCACGAACTGGCCACCTCGCCCGACGAACAGTACGTCGCGCTGGCCTGCTACGGTGGGCAGACGGTCGATATCTTCCGCACCAGCGACCTGTCGCGCGTCTCCAGCATCGACCTTGGCGAAAACGCCCGACCGCACGGGATCGTGTGGCACGCGAACGGTGATCTCTACGCTACGGCCGAAGGGCGTCAGGCGATCTTCTGGATCCGCGATCCCATGGGAGCGGCCCAGACCTTCGAGTACGGCTCGGGCAAGCAGGGCACGCACATGCTGGCCGTGGCGCCGAGCGGCAACCACGCCTGGACGACCGATCTCGGCTCGCGCACGGTAACACGGATCGACTTGAAGACCCGCCGTGCGCCATTCTCGGTCGAAGTCGGGGAAGAGCCCGAAGGCATCTGGCTTTCCGGCGATGGTGAGACGCTGTGGGTTTCGGCGCGCGGATCGAACGCGGCCTTCATGCTCGATCCCGAATCGCTCGAGGTGCGCAAGCGGATCGAGACCGGCGCTTTCCCGCTGCGGATCACGCTGCGCCCGCAGGGCGATTTTGCGGTCACCTCCGATCTCGCGGATGGCGGCCTGACCGTAATCGATACGGCCAGCGGCGAGGTCGTGCGCCAGATTGCCGTCTCCAGCCCCGCAGAAGCTGAAGCGCGCACGCAGGTCACAATCCTCTTCTCTCCCGATGGCGAACGGATCTACGTGGCTGAAACCCGCAACGACACGATCGCCGAGGTCGATTTCGCCACGGGCGAGGTTCTGCGCCGCCTGCCGGGCGACGGCGGCGGTGATGGGATTGCGATCATCGAATGAGCGCCAAACGCAAGGAGCTGCCCGTGGTGGGTTGGCGCGAGCTGGTCCACCTGCCGGAGCTCGGCCTTTCCGGTATCCCTGCAAAGATCGATACGGGCGCCCGCACATCCTCGCTTCACGGCGAGGTGCTCGAAGAGATCGTCCGGGACGGCGAGAAATACGTCCGCTTTGCCGTCGACTGGGACGGCGAGCGGCGTGAGTGCGAGGCGGTGCATGTCGATGTGCGCGGGATCACGAGCTCGAACGGCAAGACCCAGTACCGCTATGTCATCAAGACCCCGATGCGCATCGGGGACGTCGAATTTCGCGCGGAAGTCAGCCTTGCCGACCGCAGCGACATGAAGTTTCCCATGCTGATCGGCCGCTCCTCGTTGCGTCGCCGCTTTGTCGTCGACAGCGGCTATTCCTGGCTGCAGACGCCGGAAATGAAGATCAAGAAAGGCCACAAGCCATGAAAATCGCCATGCTGGCGCGCAACCCCAACCTCTACTCGCACAAGCGCCTGAAAGAGGCCGCCGAGGCCCGGGGTCACGAACTGGACATCCTCAACACCTTGCGCTGCACGGTCCATATCGCCAGCCATCGGCCCGAGGTGTATTACAACGGCGAGCCGTGTGTCGGATATGACGCGGTTATCCCGCGCATCGGGGCCTCCATCACCAACTATGGCCTTGCCATCCTGCGGCAGTTCGAAATGCGCGGCTGCTGGCCCTTGAACGAAAGCGTCGCCATCGGCCGCAGCCGCGACAAGCTTCGCTCCATGCAGATCCTGGCAAAGCACGGCCTTGGCCTGCCACTGACGGCCTATGCCAATGATCCCAAGCAGGCGGAGGAAATCATCAAGGCGGTCAAGGGTCCGCCAGTCGTTATCAAGCTGCTCGAGGGCACGCAGGGTATTGGCGTCGTGCTTGCCGAAACCATGTCCTCGGCAAAGTCGGTGATCGAGGCCTTCCGCGGCGCCAATGTGAACATCCTGGTGCAGGAGTTTATCAAGGAAGCCGGCGGTACCGACATTCGCGCGCTGGTGGTTGGCGGCAAGGTCGTCGCGGCGATGAAACGCACCGGTGCAGCGGACGATTTCCGATCCAACCTGCACCGCGGCGGAAGCGCGGAACTCGCCAAGATTACCCCCGCCGAGCGGGCCACCGCCGTCTCTGCCGCCAAGCGCATGGGGCTCAACGTGTGCGGCGTCGACATGCTGCGCTCCAATCACGGGCCGGTGATCATGGAAGTAAACAGCTCGCCCGGACTTGAAGGGATCGAGAAGGCGACGGGTAAGGATATCGCCGGAATGATCATTGAATTCATGGAAAAAAGTGCGAAGGACGGGAAGACAAAGACAAAGGGGAAGGGTTGATGAAAAACGCATGTATCGGGCTGGCGCTGGCAGCGATCGCCGCGCCCTCGCTGGCACAGGACCAGGCCATGGTCAGCGCTGAAGATCCAGAAGGTCTCGTGGCCGCGCTGGACATGGCAGGCTATGATCCCGAACTCGGCACCGACGCCGCTGGCGATCCCAAGATTACGCTCGATATTGGCGGGCGCTCGGCCGGTCTGTTCTTCTACGGCTGCGACGAGACCACCAATGATGGCTGCGACTCGGTCCAGTTCAGCATCGGTTTCGACCGGGCCAAGCCATGGACTGCGGACGAGGCGATCCAGCTCTCGACGCGCTTCCGCTACGCCGCTGTCAGCCTGGACGATGAAGGCGATCCCTTCCTTACCTGGGACGTGGTGACCGGCGAGGGCATCCCGACCAAGGTCTTCCTGCGATCGGTGCTGGCGTTCACCAGCGTGGTCGAGGATGCCGAGAACATCATCTTTGCCGAAGAACGCGCGGAAGAGGGCGAATAGCCCTGCGCGATGGAGGGTGGCGACGGGGGTGTCCCTAGGCGTTGCGCACCATCAACCCGCCATCGACCGGGATCACCGCGCCGGTAATGAAACTCGCGGCGGGGAGCACCAGCGACAGCGTCATATGCGCGACCTCTTCGGGCTCGCCATAGCGTTTCAACGCGGTGCGGCGCTTGGCGTAGATGATCTTGTGTTCGTCGGGGATGGCTGCGGTCATGTTGGTCTTGATCGGGCCCGGGCAGATGCAATTGACCGTGATGCCCTCAGGACCGAGATCGACGGCCAGTCCGCGCGTCAGGCCAGTTACGCCGGTCTTTGACGCGACATAGGGGGTGAGCCCGGGCGTCGCGCCCAGGCCTTCTGTGCTGGCGATGTTTACGATGCGCGCCGCGTCGCTCTTGCGCAGGTGGGGCAGGGCGGCGCGCACCATGCGCTGGTGCGCGGTCAGCATGACCGCAAGGGCGCTGTGCCAGACATTCTCGTACTCCTCGCCCCCGTCGAGCGAGGCGTGCCGCGAGATGCCGGCGTTGTTCACGAGGATATCGATCCGCCCCATGTCCGCCGCGATCTGTGCAACCGTGGCGGCGATGGCGCCCTTGTCGGACACGTCGAGCGCATAGGGCCGCGCGTTGGTCCCGCATTCGCGCGCAACCTCCTGGCAGGCGGCAAGGTCGAGGTCGGTCACCGCCACCTTCGCGCCCTCGGAGGCGAACAGCTTGGCGGTGGCGCGTCCCATGCCGCTTGCGGCCCCGGTGACAATGGCAACCCGCCCGGCAATCGAGCGCGAGCGGTTCGGCGTATCGGTCATGTCTCTCTCCCGTTTCGCAGGAGAGACTATCGCAGGATCACTCCGCCGTCATGGGACAAACGCCGTTCTTTGACTTAGCTGTGTTGCTGACGTAATACGGAATAGCAGATAAGCGGAGATCCAGCATGCAGACCCTATCAACGAGCCGTTGGACCGGCGCCGCACTCCTGGCTGGCGTTGTACTGGGCATCGTTAACGCGGTGAGCGTTTCGCCGGGTATCGACATCAACCTTTCGGGCGATTTCCGTGCGACGGCGGAAGCGATGCTCCAGTCTCCGGATCGATTGCAAGCGCGCGGCTGGATGCTGATGGCGATTTTCGCCTGCCAGGCAGCAAGCCTTTCGGGTTTCTACCTGCTGACCCGTAATCGCAGCCCGCTTCCTGCAATTTGGGCACTGCTTGCCGGGCTTGTGGCGGCAAAATTCTCGCTCTCGGCTTCGGTCAATGCCTTTGCCGCCGGGAAGCTGGCCAGCGGTGTTTTGGCCCCTGACAGCGCGTCGGCTCACGCAGTGATGGAGACCGTGGCCAATCATTCGAGCTTCCACCTCGCGCTGGTACTATCGAGCCTTGCGAGCGCAGTTTTTTACGGCGTTTTCCTTCGCTTTCGCCTCTTGCCACCCCTGCTCGCCGGGTTCGGCCTGTTCGCCTCGCTGTTTGTTTCAGCCACCATAGTCGGGCGCGATTTCGTGGCAGTGCTGGGGCATGACGCTTTTACCGCTGCGATCATGGGCGCAAACCTGATCGCCATAGTGGCGACCGGCTTGTACCTGATCGTGAAGGGCGTTCGGGAGGGCGTGCCCTCCGCCGCGACTACCGGAACGGAGGCTCGTTGAAAGCGCGCAGCTTGCGGCTGTGGAGGCGGGGGCCTTCTTCGCGCAGCAGCTTGCAGGCGGTGACGCCGATCTGGAGGTGGGCGGCAATCGCCTCCTCGTAAAAGGCGTTGGCCTGTCCGGGCAGCTTGATCTCGCCGTGCAGCGGCTTGTCCGACACGCACAGCAACGTGCCGTAGGGCACGCGGAAGCGGTATCCCTGGCCGGCGATGGTCGCGCTTTCCATGTCGACGCCGACCGCACGGCTGAGGCTCATGCGCTTGGCCGACTGGGTGAAGCGAAGCTCCCAGTTGCGATCGTCGGTGGTGACAACGGTGCCGGTGCGCATGCGCTTCTTGAGGTCGGCGCCGTGCTCGCCCGACACCTCTTCCGCTGCACCGGCCAGCGCCTGCTGGACCTCGGCAATGGCAGGAAGGGGGATCTCTGGCGGCAGGACCGGATCAAGCACATGATCGTCGCGCAGATAGGCGTGGGCAAGCACGTAGTCGCCGATCTTCTGGCTCGGGCGCAGGCCGCCGCAGTGGCCGATCATCAGCCAGGCTTCGGGGCGCAGGACGGCAAGGTGGTCGCAGATCGTCTTGGCGTTGGACGGGCCGACGCCGATGTTGACCAGCGTGATGCCTTCCTTGTTCGGGCCGACAAGGTGGTAGGCGGGCATCTGGTGGCGCCGCCATGCGGTATCGGAAAGCTGCTCGCGCGCGTTGTCGGTTTTCTCGGTCAGCAGCAGGCCGCCGGCGCCGGCCAGCGCGGTGTAGCCGTTGGAGCCGAGCTGTGAGCCGGCCCAGTCAACGAATTCATCGACATAGCGATGGTAGTTAGTGAACAGGATGAAGCGCTGGAAGTGTTCGGTGCTGGTGCCGGTGTAATGCGCGAGGCGCGCCAGGCTGAAATCGGTCCGCAGCCCGTCGAAGAGCGACAGGGGGATCGGATCCTCGTCGTTTTCCAGCACGATGCCGTCGGCCAGTTCGTCGCCAATGTCGGCGAGCTCGGTCGAGGGGAAGTGCCGCGCGATGAGATTGGGATCGACCCCGACCAGTTCCGCGCCGGCTTCGCCGTCGAGGACATAGGGGAAGGGGATCTCCTGCTTGGAGGAGCCCACTTCGACCTCGATCTCGTAATTTTCCGAGATCAGCTCCAGCTGCTCGCGCAGGTAGTCGCGGAACAGGGCGGGGCGCGTGACGGTGGTTGTGTAGAGCCCCGGCGCGTTCAGCCGGCCGAAGGCGCGGTTGCGGTCTTCGGGCTGGTCGCCGCCGCGAAAGCGCAGGCGCAGCTCGGGATAAGAGTAGCTGCCGTCGCTGCGGCGTTCGGGCGCCGGGAGGGCGCGCTCGCGTCCGAAGGCGATCACGTCTTCGCGCAGGCGTTCTACCGCTGCGTCGTAAATGGTCTCGAGCCGGTCGAGTGTCTGTTCAATCGTTTCCATGGGCGTTTCTCCTGCCTCTTGTTGTTTTCGAATGTGTGTCGCCGCCCAAGATAGGTACGGCGCACGCCTCTTACAAAAAGGGCGCGGAGACCGAAGCCGCCGCGCCCTTCATGCTCTGTGCGAATGCGAGGATCAGCCTTCGGCCGTCTCTTCGCCTTCGTCGGCCGATGCTTCGGCGCCTTCTTCAAGCATGTCGGCGGGGATTTCGCCGGGCTCGAGAGTCGGGTCGATGCGGTTGGCTTCGGCCTGCTCTTCGATCTCGCGCTGCTCTTCTTCGAACATCTGCGCCATCACGTCGATGCCCTGGCTCTGCAGTTCGGCTTCGTCGTCCGAGCGGGCGACGTTGGCCTTGATCGAGACCGAGACTTCGGGGTGAAGGTCGATGCGGACTTCGTGCATGCCGATCGTCTTGATCGGGTCACCCATGATGACCTGCTTCTTGTCGATGTCGTGGCCCTTCTCGTTGAGAGCGGCAGCGACGTCGCGAACGTTGACCGAGCCGTAGAGCTGGCCAGTGTTCGACGAAGCGCGGATCAGGATGATTTCCTCGCCTGCGACCTTTTCACCGGCCTTTTCGGCTTCGGTGCGGCGTTCGGCGTTTTCCTTCTCCAGGCGCTCGCGGTTCGCTTCGAAGACCTTCTTGTTGGCTTCGTTGGCGCGCAGGGCCTTCTTCTGCGGGAGCAGGAAGTTGCGGGCGTAGCCGTCCTTCACGGTGACGACGTCACCGATCGAGCCGAGCTTTTCGATCCTCTGAAGGAGAATGATATCCATGAGTCTTCCCCTTACTTCACGATGTACGGCAGCAGGCCGATGTGGCGCGCGCGCTTGATGGCCTTGGCCAGTTCACGCTGCTTCTTCGCGCTGACGGCGGTGATACGGCTGGGGACGATCTTGCCACGCTCGGACATGAAGCCCTGGAGGAGGCGGACGTCCTTGTAGTCGATCGCGGGGGCGTTCTTGCCCGAGAACGGGCAGGACTTGCGGCGGCGGAAAAACGGACGGGCCATCAGTTACGCTCCTCGCGGTCGCGGCGCTTCTTGGCATCGCGTTCGTTCTTGCGCATCATCACGGACGGACCTTCTTCGTGCTCTTCGACACGGATGGTCATGTAGCGGATGACGTCTTCGTTGATACGGGTCTGGCGCTCGAGCTCTTCCACGACGGCACCGGGGCCTTCGATGTTGAGCATCACGAAATGCGCCTTGCGGTTACGGTCGATCTTGTAGGCGAGGTTCTTGAGGCCCCAGGTCTCCGTCTTGGTGACCTTGCCTTCGTTCTTCTCGACGATCTCGGTAGCGGTGGCGGCGAGCTGGTCCACCTGAGCCTGGCTCAGGTCTTGTCGCGCCAGGAAAACATGCTCGTAAAGAGCCATGCCCTTGTCCTTTCACATATGGGCCGATCGCTGGCTGATCCGCGGGATTGCGGGGCCCCTCCGGCTTTCTTCGAATCCCTGCGCCGAAGCGAGGGATGCGCGCACATAGCCTAGAATGCGGGGAATGCAAGTCTTGGCAGGGCGGAACAGGGCGGGCAGGGGCGCATTGGGTGTGAAACGAAGGAGAGATGCCGGTGCCCAGTGGACTTGTAGCCCTGCTTGACGACGTATCGATTATCGCCCGCAGTGCTGCGGCCTCCGTCGACGATATCACGCTGGCTGCCTCGCGTGCCGGTTCGAAGACCGCGGGCGTTGTCATCGACGATGCTGCGGTAACCCCAAGCTACGTCACCGGGCTGAGCCCCGCGCGCGAGCTGCCGATCATCTGGAACATCACCAAGGGCAGCCTCAAGAACAAACTCATCATCCTGCTACCCGGAGCGCTGCTGCTGAGCTGGCTGCTGCCGAGCGCGATCATCTTCATCCTCATGCTGGGCGGGGCCTACCTCTCCTACGAGGGCGCCGAGAAGGTGATGGAGAAGCTCGGCGGTGAGAAGCACGGCAAGACGGTCGAGGACGAGATCGACGATCCGGTTGCGTTCGAAAAGCAGCGCGTGGCGGGCGCGATCCGGACCGACCTCATTCTCTCGGCCGAGATCATGGCGATCACGCTCAACGAAGTGGCGTCGGAAGACATTGTCGTGCGGGCAGGCGTGCTTGCCATCGTGGGCATTGCCGTGACCCTGGTCGTCTATGGCTCGGTCGCCCTCATCGTGAAGCTCGACGATATCGGACTGCACCTGCGCGAGAAAGCGTCCACGCTGGCGCAGGCGCTCGGCAATTTCCTAGTCAAATCGGTGCCTTACCTGCTGACTTTCCTGTCCTTCGTCGGCACGATTGCCATGCTGTGGGTCGGCGGCGGGATCATCTTGCACGGGACGCACGAGCTGGGCTTTGATGTCCTCTACGACCTTGCTCACGGCGCCGAATACGCGGTGAAGGCGGCGACCGGCGCGCTGTCGGGCTTCCTGGGCTGGCTGACCTACGCGGCCGTCTCTGCGCTGGTCGGCCTTGCCCTTGGATTTATCCTGGCGATCGTCATCCACAAGGGGCTGAAGATCGGGAACACCCACGGCCATGGCTGATTTGCCGGTCCTCTACACCTGTGCCGGGTCGCGCGGCCTGCGTGCGACCTGGGCGGCCGAGGAGGCGGGCACCGAGATCGACCTGCGACTGCTGCCGTTCCCGCCGCGCTACCAGGCGCCGGAGTACCTGGAGATCAATCCGCTCGGCACCGTGCCGATGCTGGTCGAAGGTGCGGTCAGCATGACCGAAAGCTGCGCAATCGCGCACTATCTGGCGACCAAGGGCAGGGACCCTTCGCTTGTCGTTGCGCCCAATGAGGCGGATTACGCTGCCTATCTCGATTTCACCTACCACGCGGATGCGACGATCACCTTCCCGCAGACGGTCTTCATGCGCTTTGCCCTGTTTGAAAAGGACAAGGGCTGGGCGGAAGCCGGCGAAGCCTATGCCAAGTGGTTCTGGAAGCGCCTGGTGAAGCTGGAACAGCGCCTCGAGGGGCGAGAATTCCTCTGCGCGGATCGCTTTACCGTGGCCGACATCTGCTGCGGCTACGCGTTGATCCTGGCGGGCAAGGTGGGCCTTAATGAGGGCGTGCCGGACACGCTGAAGGCTTACCGCGAGCGTCTGACCCAGCGCGAAGGCTACCGCAAGGCTACCGAGCGCGAGGCGCAGGGCCCCGCAGCGATCTAGGACAGACGGGCCAGCAGGTCCCGCGCAAAGCCGCTCAGCGTGTCATCACGCGCGCCCATGATCACGATCCGGTCGCCGGGCTGGGCAACGTTGACCAGGCGATCGCCCACCGACTTGCGGCTCGGGATGTATTCGGCATGCACGCCGGCGTCCTCGATTAACCGGACAATCCGCTCGCTGCCCTCGCTGCGATCGACGGTGCCGCCGTAGTAGACCGGATCGCACAAGATCACGCGGTCGCCTTCGGTGAGTTCGTCGGCAAAGGTCTGCGCAAGCTCGTCGCCCATCTGGCGAAGCGGGCCGTACCC